>JAICXL010000008.1 GCA_025980475.1 Nocardioidaceae bacterium
ACATGTGAAGTCATCGGGAAGAGATCGAAGGCCCGCAGGTCCCGCAACGCATAGCCGGACTCGGCGAAGTACCCGACGTCGCGCGCCAGCGCCGCCGGGTCACAGGCGACGTAGGCGACCGCGCGCGGGGCCAGCCCGGCGATCGCCTCGACGACCCTTCGCTTCGCGCCGACGCGGGGCGGGTCGAGGACGACCAGGTCGAAGTCGTCGTCGAGCCGGCGGCGCAGCACCCGGTCGACCGGGCCGCGCACGACGCGTGCGTCCAGGCCGGCGAGGTTGCCTTCGGCGTACGACGCCGCACGGCGGTCACCCTCGACGGCCACGACCGGCCCGTGCTCGGCGAGGAAGGCGGAGAACAGGCCGACGCCCGCATACAGGTCCAGCGACCGCTCACCCGACCGCGGGCGAAGCATCCCCAGCACCGCGTCGACGAGCACCTGCGGTGCGGCCGGGTGCACCTGCCAGAAGCCGGTCGAGGCGACCTGGAAGGTGTGCGGACCGACGTGCTCGGTGACCGTTCCGTCGCGGTCCGAGCGGGCGTCCGGCGCCGCGATCAGGCAGTCCGCGACCTCCACGACGTCGTGCGACCTGTGCTTGCGGAGGCCACGGCGACCGCCGGGCAGCTCGACGTACTGCATCCGCGTGCGCCACCGCAGCGTCGGCGGCACCTCCTGCACCACCACGGGCCAGTCGAGACCGGCCAGTCGCTGAAGCTGCTCGTGGACCACCGATGCCTTCAGCTCCCGCTGGAAGGGCAGCTTGACGTGCTGGAAGTCGCAGCCGCCGCAGCCACCCGGGTGGGCCAGCGGGCACGGCGCCTCGACCCGGTGCGGCGAGGCCTCGAGCACCTCGACGGCGTCGGCACGCAGGAAGCGGCCGTCGTCCTCGGTGACTTCGACCCGGACGGTCTCTCCGGGGAGAGCGTGCCGGACGAAGACGACCTGTCCCTCGGGCGTGCGAGCCACGAAGTGCCCGCCGTGCGCGACAGGTCCGACGGTCAGGATCATCAGGAGCGGCGGCCGCGCCGGACGTCGCCGGGGCGGACGCGATAGAGCCTCCAGTCCTCCCGCTCCTCCCCCAGCTCGGAGCCGGACAGCTGGAAGGGGACGGAGGTCACCATGACACCGGGGGTGAAGAGCAGCCGCGCCTTGAGTCGGAGGGCTGTCTGGTTGTGCAGCAGCTGCTCCCACCAGCGGCCCACGACGTACTCGGGGATGTAGACCGCGACCACCCCTCGAGGGTTCGCCTCGCGCAGCTCGACGGCGTACTGCACGATCGGTCGGATGATCTCGCGGTACGGCGAGTAGAGCACCTTGAGCGGGATGTCGATGTGGTGGGCGTCCCAGTCTGCGAGCAACCGGTCGCTCGAGCCGCGGTCGATCTCGACCGTGACCGCCTCGAGGATGTTGGGCCGGCTCGCCTTGGCGTAGGCGAGTGCCCGCATCGTCGGCTTGTGCAGCTTGGAGACCAGGACGACGGCGTGCACGCGGGTGGGTAGGACGGGGTCCGTGTCCCCGACGACCAGCTCCTCCTCGACCCGGTCGTAGTGGCGCCGGATCGCCTTCATCATCGTGAAGAAGACGATCATGGCGACGATCGCGATCCAGGCGCCCGCGAGGAACTTGGTGACCACGATGATGATGAAGACCACCAGGGTCATGCCGAGGCCGAAGGTGTTGATCGCCCGGGAGCGGAACATCCGACGGCGCTCCGCGGGATCCCGCTCGGTCTTCAGGTGCCGGGTCCAGTGTCGGATCATGCCGAGCTGGCTGAGGTTGAAGGACACGAAGACGCCGACGATGTAGAGCTGGATCAGCCTGGTGGGCTGCGCCTTGAAGACGACGATCAGCAGGGCCGCGAAGAAGGCCAGGATCAGGATCCCGTTGCTGTAGGCGAGCCGGTCTCCGCGCGAGCCGAGCTGGCGCGGCATGAAGCCGTCGCGCGCCAGGATCGAGCCCAGCACCGGGAAGCCGTTGAAGGAGGTGTTCGCCGCGAGCACCAGGATGATGCCGGTCATCGCCACGACGAAGTAGAAGCCGGGGTTGAAGTTGTCGAAGACCGCCCGGGCGATCTGCGCGACGACCGTGTGCTCCCTGAACGACGCGGGGAAGGCGTGGAAGTTTGCGTCCCGAAGCCGGCCCATCGCCTCGGGATCGGTGGGGTCGACGTACTTGATGCCCATCTGGTGCGCCAGCACGATGATGCTCATCAGCATGGTCACGGCGATCGCACCGAGCAGCAGCAGGGTGGTGGCGGCGTTCCGGCTCTTGGGCTTGCGGAAGGCCGGCACGCCGTTCGAGATCGCCTCGACGCCGGTCAGGGCCGCGCAGCCGGAGGCGAACGCCCGGGCCAGCAGGAAGACCAGCGCCCCCGTGGAGATCGCGCCCTGGTAGCCCGGCGCCGGGGTGATGTGGTAGTGCGCACTCTCGACCTGCGGCAACGCGCCGGTGACCGACCGGACCGCAGCATATGCGGCCATCCCGAGGATGCCGATCATGAAGCCGTAGACGGGAACCGCGAACGTGCCGCCGGACTCGCGCACCCCGCGCAGGTTCATCGCCGCCAGGACGACCACCACGACGACCGACACGACCACGTCATGCCGGCCGACGAACGGCAGGGCCGAGGCCGCGTTCTGAACCCCCGAGGAGACCGAGACCGCGACGGTGAGCACGTAGTCGACCAGCAGGGCGCTGGCCACGGTGACGCCGGCCGTCGAGCCCAGGTTCACGGTGGCGACCTCATAGTCGCCACCGCCGCTGGGGTAGGCGTGCACGTTCTGCCGGTAGGACGCCACGACCGTGAGCATCACGATGGCGACGACGATGCCGATCCTCCAGGACCAGAGGTAGGTGGAGGCACCCGCGACCGACAACATGATGAAGACCTCGTCGGGGGCGTAGGCCACCGATGACAACGCGTCGCTGGCGAAGACCGGCAGCGCGATGCGCTTGGGAAGCAACGTCTCGCCGAGCTGGGAGCTCCGCAGTTTTCGCCCCAGCAGGATCCGCTTGGAGACGTTTCCGACACCCACGGGTGGAAAGGGTATGCCACCGGCGTCTAGTAGCGTGCGTGACGTGCACGTGGTGATCATGGGTTGTGGGCGAGTCGGGTCGACCCTGGCCCGCTCCCTGGAGGACCGTAACCACACGGTGAGCATCATCGACACCGAGGCGGACGCCTTCCGCCGGCTCGGGCCGCAGTTCAACGGCATGAAGATCACCGGCGTGGGCTTCGACCGCAAGGTGCTCGGCAAGGCCGGCATCGAGCGCGCCGACGCGTTCGCCGCTGTCAGCTCGGGCGACAACTCCAACATCATCGCCGCGCGTGTCGCCCGCGAGACCTTCGGGATCCAGTCGGTCGTGGCCCGGATCTACGACCCCGGGCGCGCCGAGGTCTACCAGCGTCTCGGCATCACCACCGTCGCGACCGTCAAGTGGACGGCCGACCAGGTGCTGCGCCGGCTGCTGCCGGCCGGCGCGGAGCCGGACTACCGCGACCCGTCCGGCACCATCCGGCTGGACCAGCTGCCGATCAACGACCTCTGGGTCGGCGAGCGCACGGTGCAGTTCCAGGAGCAGTCCGGCAGCCGGATCGCCTGGATCGACCGCCTCGGCGAGGGCACCCTCCCGACTCGCGAGACCGTCCTCCAGGAGGGCGACGTCATCCACCTGGTGATGCGCGAGGAGAACGCCAACCACGTGTACGACGTCTACAAGCGCGGCCCCGAGGAGGAGTGACCGATGCGTGTCGCCATCGCCGGGGCCGGGGCCGTCGGCCGGTCCATCGCCAGTGAGCTGATCACGAACGGCCACCAGGTGCTGCTCATCGACAAGGACCCGGGGGCGATCAAGCCCGACAGCGTGCCCGAGGCCGAGTGGCTGCTGGCGGACTCGTGCGAGCTCTCCTCCTTGGAGGAGGCCAGGCTGCAGCACTGCGACGTGGTCATCGCCGCCAGTGGGGACGACAAGGTCAACCTGGTCACCTCGCTCCTGGCCAAGAGCGAGTTCGGCGTGCCGCGCACCGTCGGACGGGTGAACCACCCCGACAACGAGTGGCTCTTCACCGAGGCGTGGGGGGTCGACGTCAACGTCTCCACCCCGCGCATCATGTCGGCCCTGGTCGAGGAGGCGGTGACCGTCGGCGACCTCGTCCGGCTGTTCACCTTCCAGAAGGGCGACGCCAACCTCGTGGAGATGACCCTGCCGGTCGACTCGCCCTACGTCGGTCAGCCTGCCGGGCTCGTGCCTTGGCCCGACAACTCCTCGCTGGTGACGATCCTGCGCGACGGACAGGTCTACCGCCCCGAGCCCGACCAGCCCCTCGAGGCCGGCGACGAGCTGCTCTTCGTGGTGGCCGCGAACATGGAGGCCGACCTGCAGCGGCTCCTCGCCCCGCGCGAGCACGGCGACTGACTTACCCCGTCGTCCGCCTGCGTGGGTGCGCGTTCCGCGATAGATTCTCCCCGGAGCCGTCCTCGTTCGGTCGCTCTGGGAGGGATGGCCGGGCGGGGGCGGTTCCTTGTGCAGTACGCGCCGACCGGGCCGCCTGGACGAGCGACCCGCATCACCGCTGCGGCGTGGCGGCCTGCATCGGCGTGCGGTTGCGGCTCAACAGCCACACCATCGCCGCGAGTGCGGCGACCTGCAGCGGCCACCCCATCACCAGCTTCGCGGTGCCCAGAGCCGCCACGGCGGCGGAGTCGGCCCACCAACCGTTGCGTCCGGCGAGGTACATCGGCGCCTGGACGAGCACGCGCAGCACGCAGGGCAGCACCAGCAACCAGGTCAGGTGGCTGCACAACCGCACCACGGCCCGATCTGCGTGCCAGGCGGTCGGGTCACCCGTGACGCTGCCGACCATGAACCCGACCACGGGCCAGCGGGTGAGGATGGTCAGCACCATCACCACGGCGTAACCGGCGTTGTAGAGGATCCCCGGCAGGAAGTAGGCCAGCGCCTGCTCGCCCGCGTCGCCGCCCCCCTGGGCCGCCCGCCAGGCGAAGAACGCGCCGACCCCGATGCCGACCAGGCTGTTGAGCACGAACTGCGGCGTGGACCGCTGCACGAGTCGCACCACCAGCAGCACCAGCGCGCAGCCGAGGCTGATCAGCACGGCGGTGCGCAGCTCGTGCAGGGTCAGGAAGAGCACCGTGAACGCGATCGTCGGCACCGCCGCCTCGAGCATGCCGCGCCGTCCTCCGAGCGCCTTGCCGAGCTGGTGACGGACCACCGCCTCGACGGTCTGCTCGCCCGCGTGCATCAGTACCTCAGCTCGTAGTGCGGGTTGTAGAGCACCCGGTCGCCCCCGTGCCGGCCGATCCGGCCGCTCACCCGGATCACGCGGCCGGGGTGGATCCCGGCGATGCGCCGCCGGCCGAGCCACAGCACCACGATGCTGCCGGACCCGTCGTAGAGCTCCGCCTCGAGCGCCGGGACGCCGCCGCGCGGGCGGAGTGTCACGGTGCGCAGGGTGCCCTGGAGGGTCACCTGCTCGCGGTCGGGCGCCTCGGCGATCGGCACCAGCCCGGCGCGCACCGTGTCGGCCTGCAGCTCGAGGGCCTGATCGCGGTCCTGGTTGGCCCAGCGGCTGATCGACTGGCGCAGTCGCGAGCGGTTGTCGGGCATGCGCCAGAGCCTATAAGGCCGCCGCTCAGGTGCGCTGCGCTTCCGGGGGCAGCTGAAGTGGCAACGCCTCACCGGGAGGCATCGCCTCCGACCCACGGCGTACGACGACCCGCCGGATCGCGTCCTCCCACGGACCAGCGGCCTCGGGCTCGACGGCGGGACGGCCCAGGACGGTCGCCCGGAGGAACCAGCGCGGGCCGTTGTTGCCGATGACGCGGGACGGCTGCACCACAGCCTCACCGTCGGGTGTGGTGACCGGCACCATCACGACCAGCTCGGGACCGAACGGGCCCTCCTGCTCGGTCGCCGTGCCACCCCGCCGGGCGGCGTCGGCGGCGATCTCCCGCCGCGCGTCGCTCCACAGGTCGGCGTTGCGCGCCGCCGCGAAGGCGCGCAGCTCGACTGCCCCCTCCTCGTTGGCGAGCAGCACCGCCAGCACCTGTCCGGACGCCTCGTCGACCTGGAGCTGCAGGTCCATCCCCTCGGGCGGGCTGATCAGCAGGCTGCCGAGGTCGGCGTAGGCACCGTCCTCGGCCTGCACCTCCGCGATGTCGTGCGGGCCCGGGGACGAGGCCTGCGCCTCCTCAACGGGCTCCAGCTCCTCCGGCTCTGCCTTGGCGCGACGCCTCACGACACCTCCTCCGTGCTCGAGAATCCTCCCGTGGAACCGTAGCCCCCGGCCCCACGGGCCGATTCCGGCAGCCCAGTCACCTCAACGAAGCGGGCCCTTTCGACCCGCTGGACCACCAGCTGCGCGATCCGGTCTCCGCGGCGCAGCGTGATCGCGGTCGTCGGGTCCAGGTTCACCAGACAGACCTGCACCTCGCCGCGGTAGCCCGCGTCGATCGTGCCAGGCGCGTTCACGATCGACAGTCCGTGCCGGGCCGCCAGGCCGGAGCGTGGGTGCACGAGGCCGACGTACCCCTCCGGAAGCGCCAGCGCGATGCCGGTCGGCACCAGCCGCCGCTCCCCTGGCGCCAACGTCACGTCCGCGGCCGCGTGCAGGTCGGCGCCCGCGTCGCCGGGGTGTGCGTAGGCCGGCAGCGGCAGCCCGGGATCGAGCCGCCGGATCGAGATTTCCACCATGACCGGCGACCCTACCGGCGGACGGGCGCCGTCCTGATGACAGTCTTTGCCGCATGACCCGGGGGTACTCCGAACGCCTGAGCGTGCCGCTGCGGTGGTGGGTGGTCGCGACGATGTTCCTCGCCACGTTCTGGATCGCCTTCATCGTGTCGCTGCCCACGTGGCTCGCGTGGGCAGCAGCGGGGGCGCTCGCGGCCGCGACCTACGCGGTCTTCCTGTGGGTCGGCTCCGTGCGGGTGGCGGTGTACGACGGTGAGCTGCACGCCGGCGCGGCGCACATCCCGGTCGGGCTGCTCGGCTCGCCGCAGGTGCTCGACGCGGAGTCGACCCGACGGGTGCACGGCGTCGAGGCCGACGCGCGCGCATTCCTGGTGACCCGCCCCTACCTGAGGCGGTCGGTCCTGGTCCCGGTCGAGGACCCGGACGACCCGACGCCCTACTGGCTGATCTCGACCCGGCACGGCGATGCACTGGCGGCAGCCCTCACCGCTCGCCCCGCGGATGGCTAAGGTGGCTGCCATGGGCAAGAAGAAGAAGGCCACGAAGGCGTCGCACGACAAGGACCCGAAGATCTGGACCGCCTTCTCGCTGGTCTCTGCTCTCCTCGGGGCCACCGTCGCCAAGAAGACGCTGACGACCTCCTGGAAGGCGGCAACCGGGAAGCAGCCACCCGCGAACCCTGCCGACCCCGACGTGGACCTGTGGGAGGCCGTGGCCTGGGCCACCGCCAGCGGGACGTTCGTGGCGATCGCGAGGATGCTGGCCTCGCGCCGGGCCGCCCACTACTACGTGCGCTCGACCGGCACGCTGCCGCCGAGCCTGCGCCCGGACGACCAGCGCGGCAGCGAGCCCGGGGCCGAGCTCGTCAGCACCTGATCGGGCCCGAAGGACCAGAAGGAACCGGACCGTCGGACTAGGCGCAGTCCCGGCAGATCATCTTCTTCTCATCGGCGAGCTGGCTGCGGTGGTGCACCAGGAAGCAGCTCATGCAGGTGAACTCGTCGTTCTGACGGGGCTTCACCTCCACGGCCAGCTCCTCGTGGGAAAGGTCCGCGCCGGGCAGCTCGAACGACTCGGCCGCCTCCGCCTCGTCCTCGTCGACCTTGCCCGAGTTCTTGTCGTGGCGCCGTGCCTTGAGCTCCTCGAGGCTGTCCTCGGATTCCTCTTCGGTCTTGCGCGGCGCGTCGTAATCCGTTGCCATCAGCTCTGTCTCCTGCCCCCGGTCCCAGTCGTCCCAAAAATCCGCTCACCGTCGTGCCGGCGAGTGATTGTGCACCACCGGAGCCGAAACTGCACATCCATTGCGCCGGTCTGTCCGGCAAGTGTCGCGGGACACGGCTAACGCCCGGTGCGGCGCTGTTGTTCCCGCGCCGCGTCAGAACATGCCGACGTCGCGGGCAAGGCCCCGAAACGTGTCGAAACTCTCCTCCGGCGCGCAGATGATGAGGTCCCTGCCGGAGGCTCCGGTCGTGACCTCCACGCGGGCCCCGGCCTCCTGTGCGACCAGCGCCCCGGCGGCGTGGTCCCACAGGTGCACGCCCTCTTCGACGAACGCATCCAGGTGCCCGGATGCCACTGCGCACAGGTCCAGGGCGCAGGAACCGAGCCGGCGGATGTCACGGATCCGGGGAAGCACCCTGGCGAGCGCCTGGCCCTGCCGGGTGCGCACCGACTCCTCGTAGTTGAAGCCGGTGCCGAGCAGGGACTGCTGGAGCGACACGAAGGGCCGGACCCGGACCGGTGTGCCGTTGCAGGTCGCGCCCGCTCCCCGGACGGCGGCGTACTCCTCGCCGGCAGCCGGGTTGAGCACGACTCCGGCCACCACCTGGCCGTCGACGGCGGCCGCGATCGAGACGGCGTAGAGCGGCAGGCCGTAGAGGTAGTTCACCGTGCCGTCGATCGGGTCGACGATCCACTGGACCCGGCTGGTGCCCGCCCGGTCGGCCCCCTCCTCGCCGACGAACCCGTCAGCCGGCCGCTCGGCCAGCACGACCTCGCGGATCAACTCCTCGCTGGCCCGGTCCGCCCCGGTGACCACGTCGACCTCGCTGGTCTTCGTGGCGGCCACCGAGACGCCCTGCCGGCGCATCTCGACCACCCGCTCCCCTGCCTGCCTGGCCACCCGCAGCGCGAGGTCGAGCAGCTGCTCGGGCGCCGTCACGCGTCGGCCCCGGCGAGGGCCGGCCTCGGTCCCCGCGGGTTGGCACAGCAGCCGAGCGGGCAGACGTCCCACGACGCCGGCAGGCCACCGACCGACGCCCGCCGGCGGTCCTCCCCGCGCTCGACCGCGGCGCGCTCGAGCAGCAGGTCACGCACCATGCCGACGAACCGCGGGTCGACGCCCGCGGTCGCGGCCCGCACGCAGGGCAGCCCGATGTCGGCGGCGGTCGCCATCGCCTCGGTGTCCAGGTCGAAGATGACCTCCATGTGGTCGGAGACGAAGCCGATCGGCACGATCACCGCTCCGGAGACGTCGCGCTTGCGCAGCAGCCGCAGGTGGTCGTTGACGTCCGGCTCGAGCCAGGGCACCTGAGGCGGCCCGGAGCGCGAGCAGAAGGCGAGCGAGGACGGGTAGCGGTGCCCGGTCTCCTCGCGCACCCGGTCGACGACCTCGTCGGCGATGTTGCGGTGCTGGGCGACGTAGGCCCCACCGGCGGGCCCGCTCGCGGCATTCATCGCCTCCGGGATCGAGTGGGTGACGAACACGATCTCCCCGTTGTGCCGGGCGTCGTCAGGCAGCGCCGCGAGGGCGTTGAGCGTGTTGTCCACCATCGGCTCCACGAAGCCGGGGTGGTTGAAGTAGTGCCGCAGCCGGTCGAGTCGCGGCGCCCCGGGCACGTCGGCGGCCGCCGCAGCCAGGTTCTCTCGGTACTGGCGACAGCCGGAGTACGACGCGTAGGCCGATGTCACCAGGCAGGCGGCCCGGTGGATGCCCTGGTCGCGCATGCGGGCCAGCGTGCCGGCCAGGTAGGGATCCCAGTTGCGGTTGCCCCAGTACACCGGGACGTCGAGGCCGGCGGCCGCGAAGTCCTCCTCGATCGCAGCCACCAGCGCCCGGTTCTGGTCATTGATCGGGCTGCGACCTCCGAAGGCCTGGTAGTGCTCGCCGACCTCGGCCAGCCGCTCCTCGGGGATGGCCTTGCCGTCGGTCACGTTGCGCAGGAACGGCAGCACGTCCTCGGGCTTCTCGGGGCCACCGAAGGAGACCAGCAGCAACGCGTCGTAGGGGGCGGCGGCGGGTGGCCCGGCAGCAGACATGGGGCAATCCTAGGATTCGGTCGATGCTCTCCACCTATCGCCGGGTGTTCGCACACCGCGGCGCCCTCGCCTTCTCGCTGACCGGGCTCGTCGCGCGGCTGCCGATCTCGATGATGACGCTCGGGATCGTGCTGCTGGTCAGCACCCTGAGCGGCTCCTACGCCGTGGCCGGCACGGTGTCGGCGGCCTACATCCTGGGCAACGCGGTCTTCGCGATCCCCCACGGCAGGCTCGCCGACCGCTTCGGCCAGCGCCCGGTGCTGCTGGTGGACGCCGTGGTCTTCGCGGTCGGCGCCGGGATGCTGGTCCACTCGGTGACCGCCGGCTGGTCGGCCCCGTGGCCGCACCTGTGGGCCGCGGTCACCGGAGTCGCGATGCCGCAGGTCGGGTCGATGGTCCGGGCCCGGTGGGCGCACCTGCTCGAGGACGCCGGCGACCGGCAGACGGCCTTCTCCGTGGAGGCCGTCGTGGATGAGGCCGTCTTCGTGGCCGGACCGACGCTGGTGACCTTCCTGTCCACACTGTCGGCTCCGCAGGCCGGCCTGCTGACCGCGCTGGCCGTCGGCACCGTCGGCCCGGTGCTGCTGGCCGTGCAGGGCCGCACCGAGCCACCCGCCCATCCGCGCCGGGCGGGCCGCGCGGTCACCCCGATGCCGTGGCGGTCGCTGGTCCCGCTGACCCTGGGCGCCACGTCGCTCGGCGTGCTGTTCGGCGCGGTGGAGGTGGCCACTGTGGCATTCGCCGGTGACGCCGGCCACAAGGCCCTCTCCGGCGTGGCGCTTGCGGCACTGTCGTTGGGCAGCCTCCTCGCCGGCGTCCTCACCGGCGCCCGGGCCTGGCGATCGCCGTTGGTCACCCGCTTCCGGGCGGGCACCGCACTGATCGCCGCCGGCTTCGTCGTGCTGCCCTTCCTGAGCAGCCTCTGGACCCTGACGCCGCTGATGTTCCTGGCCGGCTTCGCGGTCGCCCCGACGCTGATCGCCTGCATCTCCCTGCTCGAGGAGGTGGCCCCGCGTGCCCGGCTCACCGAGGCGATGGCCTTCCTGCAGACCGGCATCTCCGCCGGGGTGGCTCCGGGCGCCTGGTACGCCGGCGTGGTCGCCGACCGTGCCGGCGGGGCGATGGCCTTCTGGGTCTGCGTGGGCGCCGGCGTGCTCGCCGCCCTCGCCGCGCTGGCCACGCCCGCACGCGTACCCTTCGCGGCATGACCACGTGGACGAACTGGTCGGGTCTCGCCACCGGCCATCCCGCCCAGGTGGTCACCCCTCGCGACGTCGAGGAGGTCGTCGACGCCGTGGTGGCGGCGCGCCGCCAGCGGCTCACTGTGAAGATGCCTGGCAGCGGCCACTCGTTCACCGGGATCGCCTGCCCCGAGGGGCTGCAGCTGCGACCCGACGCCCTCACCGGGATCGTGTCGGTCGATCGCGAGGCGATGACGGTGACCGCCCTCGCCGGCACCCCGCTGCACCTGCTCAACACCGGCCTGGAAGCACTGGGGTTGAGCCTGCACAACATGGGTGACATCGACCAGCAGACCGTCGCGGGCGCCATTTCGACGGGCACCCACGGCACCGGCGGCCTGGTGGCATCGCTGAGCGCGCAGGTTGCCGGGCTCGATCTGGTCACCGGTGACGGGTCGCTGCTGCGGACCACCGAGGCGGAGAACCCGGAGGTGCTCGCCGCGGCCCGTGTCGGACTGGGCGCGCTCGGCATCATCACCGCGGTCACCTTCCGGGTCGAGCCGCTCTTCACGCTCGAGGCCGACGAGGCGCCGATGTCGTGGGACGAGGCTCTCGGGTGCTTCGACCAGCTCGTCGAGGACAACCACCACTTCGAGATGTACTGGTTCCCGCACACCGACCGGATGCTCACCAAGCGCGACAACCGCACGGTCGACGACGCCGAGCCCCTTTCGCGCGCACGTGCCTGGCTCGACGACGAGCTGCTGTCCAACACGATCTTCGGCTGGGTCAACGCCCTCGGCAACCGGGTGCCCGCGCTGGTCCCGCGGCTCAACGAGCTGTCCGGCCGCGCCCTGTCGGCGCGGAGGTTCAGCGACGTACCCCACAAGGTCTTCACCTCACCGCGGCGGGTGGTCTTCCGGGAGATGGAGTACGCCGTGCCCCGCGAGGCAGGGCTGGAGGCGCTCCGGGAGGTGCGCCGGCTGATCGAGGCCGCCGGCTGGCGGATCAGCTTCCCGGTCGAGGTCCGGGTTGCGCCCGCCGACGACATCGCGCTGTCGACCGCCTTCGGGCGCGCCTCGACCTACCTGGCCTTCCACGTCAACCAGCGCACCGACCACCGGGCCTACTTCGAGGGCGTCGAGGAGGTGTTGCGGGGCCATGACGGCCGCCCGCACTGGGGCAAGCTGCACACACGGAGCGCGGCCGACCTGGCGCCCGCCTACCCCCGCTGGGCGGAGTTCCAGGCCCTGCGCGAACGACTCGATCCCGACCGGGTCTTCCACAACGCCTACCTGCGCCGCGTCCTGGGCCCGTAGATGCCGGTGGGCTGCCCTCCGCTGAAGTAGGCTCGGGCCGCAACGGAGGAAGGAGTCGACGAGCATGCAGGAGCTCTCCCCTGCGGGGCTGAGCAAGGACGGCAGGCGACTGGTCCTGGTCAGCGCCTCGGGCGAGGAGTACGCCGTCCCCGTCGACCACCGCCTCCGCGCCGCCCTGCGGGGCGACCACGCCCGACTCGGCCAGTTGGAGATGAAGATGGAAAGCGCCCTGCGCCCCCGTGACATCCAGGCGCGGATCCGCGCCGGCGAGTCCCCCGACCAGGTGGCCGCTGCCGCGCAGACCACCGTCGAGGCGATCATGGGCTTCGCCACGCCCGTCCTGGCCGAGCGCGCCCACGTGGCCCAGACCGCGCAGAGGTCCTCGGTCCGGCGACGGTCGGCCGATGCCTCCAGCACGGCCCGGACCCTGGGCGAGGCGACCGCGGCGAACCTGCACGACCTCGGGGTCGCCGCCGACGAGGTCAGCTGGGACGCCTGGCGCCGCGACGACGGCCGCTGGACGCTGGTGGCCGACTTCGGTGAGCACCACGCCGAGTTCAGCTACGACATGCCCGGGCGCTACGTGACCGCGGAGAACGACCACGCCCGGCTCCTCACCGGTGAGCTGAGGACGGCCCGCGCCGACCAGGAGCCCGGCGGACGCCGGCTCTCCGCGGTCCCCGACCAGGACGAGCTGCCGTTGGGCGACGATGCGATCGAGCTCGTCCGCGAGCCGGAGGAGGCTCGGCCGGAGGTGACGGTCGGGGAGTCCAAGCCCGGGGAGTCCAAGTCCGGGGAGTCCAAGTCCGGGGAGTCCAAGTCCGGGGAGCCCGAGTCCGGGCAGGAGCAGGCTGCTGCGACCGCGGAGCCGGACGACCAGCCGGAGGACGAGACCGGTGCGGAAGCTCCCCGCCCGGCCCGCAAGAAGGGTCGGGCCTCAGTGCCGTCGTGGGACGAGATCATGTTCGGCGGCGGCAAGAACGAGTAACCGCCGGGGCGCTGCCTCGTTTCCCCGACGTGCCCCGGAAGCTGATCCTCCCCTGCGTCCTCCTCGTCGTCCTGGCCCTGTCTGCGACGGCGTACGTCGCCCCTGCCGACGCCTCGGGGACCCGCTGGGCGCCGCTCGACCGCCCCGGGCCGGCGCTGGTCGTGCCGCACCGTGTCCTGCGGGTCGCGCTGGCCTGCCACGGGGACCCGTCGCGCGGCCCCGAGCCGGTGCTGCTGAGCCCGGCGACCGGGGTCACCCCCGGCCAGAACTACTCCCGGAACTACGAGACGGCGTTCACCGCCCAGCACCGCGCCTGGTGCGCCCTGACCATGCCTCACCGCACCCTGGGCGACATCCAGACCGCCGCTGAGTACCTCGTCTTCGGGATCCGTCGGATGCACGCCCGGGCCGGCCGCCGGATCGCGGTGATGGGCCACAGCCAGGGCGGCATGTCGATGCGCTGGGCGCTGCGCTTCTGGCCGGACACCCGCCGGATGGTCGACGACGTGGTGGGCATGGCGGGCTCCAACCACGGCACCACCGCCCTCCACCAGTGCGTCGTCGGGCTGACCAGGTGCCCGCCCGCCGTCTGGCAGCAGGGCGCCGGGGCCCGCTTCATCCAGGCGTTGAACAGTCGGGCGGAGACCTTCGCCGGGATCAGCTACACCGAGGTGTTCACGCACACCGACGAGGTCGTGCAGCCCAACAGCACCGACGCGACCTCTTCCTCCGCGCTGCACACCGGGCGAGGCCGGATCAGCAACGTAGCGACGCAGGACGTCTGCCCTGCCGACGTCGACGAGCACCTGCTGGTCGGCACCGTCGACCCCGTCACCTACGCCCTGGTCATGGACGCCCTCACGCACCGCGGGCCGGCCGACCCGGCGCGCATCGACGGCTCGGTCTGCCAGCAGGTCTACCAGCCCTACGTCGACCCCACGACGGTCGACACCTACCTGCAGCCGCTGCAGGCCATCCCCGGTCTGCTCGGCGTGACCGCGCCCGACGTGAACGTCGTCGGCGCACCTGAGGTGCCCGCGGAGCCGAGGCTGCGTTGCTACGTCTTCGCCAGAGGCTGTTGAATCAGCCATGGCCTCATTCGTCACCGGCGCCACCGGCTTCATCGGTCGCTTCCTCGTCCAGGAGCTCGTCGACAACCGGGAGGGTGAGATCCACCTGCTCTGCCGCGAGGGGTCACGCGCCCGGTTGCAGCGGCTGATCGACCGGTGGGGCGGAGGGGACCGGCTCGTCCCGGTCATCGGGGACCTGTCCGAGGACCGCCTCGGCGTCGACCCGGCCTGGATCCGCGAGCACGCCGGCGCCATCGACCACTTCTTCCACCTCGCGGCGATCTACGACATGACCGCCAGCGACGAGATGAACGAGCTGCTCAACGTGGGCGGCACCCGCAACGCGCTCGAGCTCGCGGGCGCGCTCGGGGCGGGCTGCTTCCACCAGGTCTCGTCGATCGCGGCCTCCGGCGACTACCGCGGCGTGTTCGACGAGACCATGTTCGACGAGGGACAGCGGCTGCCCTCGGCCTACCACCGCACCAAGTTCGAGTCCGAGAAGCTGGTCCGCGAGGAGTGCCCGGTGCCGTGGCGGGTCTACCGCCCCGCCGTCGTGGTCGGCCACTCACAGACCGGCGAGATGGACAAGGTCGACGGACCCTACTACTTCTTCCCGCTGTTCAAGAAGATGCGCGACACGCTTCCGTCCTGGCTGCCGCTGGTCGGGGTCGACCTCGGGGACACCAACGTGGTGCCCGTCGACTACGTCGCGAAGGCGCTCGACCATCTCGCCCACCTCCCCGGCCGCGACGGCGAGACCTTCCACCTGGTCAACCCGGAGCCGCAGGGCACCGTCGAGCTGGTGAACACCTTTGCCGCCGCCGCGAGGGCACCGAGGTTCGCGGTGCCGCTCGACCGGAGCCTGGCGGCCAGGCTGCCGACGGGGTTGCTGCCGCCGGCGATGCGGCCGGGTGCGCTCATCGGCGCCGCGCTGCGCACCCCGGCGGCCCACGTCGCCCTCGGCCAGACGGTGGGCCGGACCCTGGGCCGCTTCGGCATCCCGCCCGAGGTGCTCGAGCACGTGTCCTTCCCGACCGTCTATGCCTCACGGCACACGCAGAAGGCGCTCGCCGGCTCCGGCATCGCCGTGCCCGACCTGGAGTCCTACGCCGCCACGCTGTGGACCTGGTGGGAGGACTTCCTCGACGACTCGATCCGGCAGGACAAGGCGGCGACGGCCGCGCTGACCGGCAAGACGGTCGTGATCACCGGTGCCTCGTCGGGCATCGGGCTGGTGACCGCCGTACAGGTGGCCAAGGCCGGCGCGACCCCCATTCTCGTCGCTCGCGGCAAGGACAAGCTGGAGACCACCAGGGCACTGATCGAGTCCCAGGGGGGCGCCGCCTACGCCTACCCCTGTGACCTCTCGGACCTGCAGGCGATCGACGCCCTGTGCGCGCAGCTGCTCGCGGACTTCGAGCGGATCGACTTCGTGGTCAACAACGCCGGGCGGTCGATCCGCCGGTCCCTGAAGCTCAGCCAGGACCGGTTCCACGACTTCGAGCGCACCATGCAGCTCAACTACTTCGGCGCGATCCGGCTGGTGATGGGGCTGCTGCCGCGGATGCGCGAGCAGAAGTCGGGCCACGTCGTGAACGTCTCCTCGATCGGGGTGCTCACCAACCCACCGCGGTTCGCGGCGTACGTCGCCTCCAAGGCCGCCCTCGACGCGTGGAGCAACGTGGTGTCCTCGGAGGTGGTGGGCGACGGTGTCTCCTTCACCAGCATCCACATGCCGCTGGTGCGCACGCCGATGATCGCGCCGACCAGGCTCTATGACCGCTTCCCCACCATCAGCCCGGCGCAGGCGGCCCACAAGGTGGTCACCGCGCTGGTGGAGCGGCCCCACGAGATCAACACGCTGACCGGCAACCTCGGTGCGCTGGCGCACACGCTGGCGCCGAAGACGGCCTTCCGGGTGCTGCACCTGGCCTACCAGGTCTTCCCCGACTCGGCCGCGGCCCGCAGCCAGGTCGAGGGCGAGGGCAAGTCCCAGGGCGAGCAGCTGATGCTCGCCCGGGTCCTGAAGGGCGTCCACTGGTGACAGGGACCCCGGGGCCGGGCCGGTCCTGGAGCGCTACCTGGCGGTCGCCGGCTTCGTGGACGCCCAGGACCTCGGCCCGGCGCTGCCGGCGGCGTAGGTGTCCATCGGCACCTCGTCGGCCTTCCATGCCTTGACCACCGGCTCGATGATGCGCCAGCACTCCTCGGCGGTGTCGCCACGGACGGACAGCGTCGGGTCCGCCGCGAGCACGCCCGCCAGCACCTGGCCGTAGGCCTCGAGGTCGCCAGGCCCCAGGTCCGTCTCCAGCTCGACCCAGTCCAGGTCGAAGGGGTCCCCGGGTCCGTTGACGTCCATGCCCAGCACCAGTCGGGTGGGGTTGAGGCCGATCAGCAGCCGGGCCGGGCGGTCGGTGCCCCGGAAGCCGACCGGCAGGTGGGACGGCGGCCGGAAGTTGATCACGACCTCCTTGCGCGGCGTGCCCAGCGACTTGCCGGAGCGCAGCGTCACCGGCACCCCGGACCAGCGCCAGTTGCGCACCTCCAGAGTCACCTCGGCGAGCGTCTCGGTGCGCCGCTTCGGGTCGACGCCGGGCTCCTTCGTGTAGGCGGGCACCTTGCGCGTGCCGATCGTCCCGGCCGTGTAGCGCGCGCGCCGCGAGGAGTGCTCGGCGTCCTCGAAGAGATGCGTGGCCCGCAGCACCGAGCTCTTGCCGTTGCGCAGGTCGCCCTCGTCCAGGGTGGCCGGCGGTTCCATCATCACGATCCCCATCACCTGCAGCAGGTGGCTCTGGATCATGTCGACCAGGGCGCCGGCACGGTCGTAGTAGCCGGCCCGGTTCTCGAGGGTCAGGTCCTCGTCGAAGACGATCTCGATGCTCTCGACGTGCTGGTTGTTCCACACCGGCTCGAGGAAGTTGTTGGCGAAGCGGGTGCCGAGGATGTTCAGCACGTCGGAGTGGCCGAGGAAGTGGTCGACCCGGTGGATCTGGTTCTCCGGCACGAGCGACTGGAGGACGTTGTTGAGCTGGTGGGCGCTCTCCTCGTCAACCCCGAAGGGCTTCTCCAGCACCAACGTGGTGCCCTTCGGGTAGTCGATCTTCCCGAGCGCCGCGCAGACCTTCACGGTCACCGCCGGTGGCAGCGCGAAGTAGATCGCCGGTGTGCCCGGACACTCCCCCAGCACTTTCGACAGCTGGTCGGGATCGGTCACGTCGGCCTGGAAGTACCTGCTCTTCTTCTCGGTGTCGGCCAGCAGCCTCCCCGTCGCACCGGAGGCCTTGAACGACGCCGACACGCGGTCGTGCCACTCCTTGTCGCTGAGCTCCTCCATCCCGGAGCCGACCAGCTGCATCGGCCGGCCCTGCTTGCTGCCCAGCAGGGTGGCCAGCCCCGGCAGCAGGAGACGCCTGGTCAGGTCGCCGCTGGCCCCGAGGATCAGCAAGGTGTCGATTGCGGTGCGGTCGTCGCTCATGGCAGCCACGTTAGCGAACACCGCGCCGGGCGGGGCCTACGGTGCGGGAGGGCACACTGGGAGGGGTGAGGACTCTCCGCTTCGGCCGCCGGGGATTCGGCTTGGGCCACCTCCTCGGGTTGCTCTTCCTCGTGCGGCACCCGGCCTTCATCGTCGTGCTGGCGGTGATCGTGGCGGCGGTGTGGCTCTACAACCGTCGTCGCCGGCGCTGAGGCCGGCGGCGCCGGACGCTCACTCCCCCGTCGCCACCGGTCGGGACGCGTCGGTGACCCAGCCGCTCCAGGAGCCGGGGAAGAGCCGCCCCTCGACGCCGGTCACCGCCAGCGCGAGCAGGTCGTGGCAGGCGGTCACCCCCGAGCCACAGTACGACGCCACCTCACGACCCTCCGCGATCCCGTAGACGGCGCGCAGCTCCTCGGCAGGGAGGAACCGGCCGTCCGGACCCAGGTTGGCCTCGGTGGGCACGTTGACGGCGCCGGGGATGTGCCCGGCCACCGGGTCCACGGGTTCGGCCTCGCCGCGGAACCGCTCGGGCGCCCGGGCGTCGACGAGCACGCCCGGGAAGGACGGGACGTCCTCTGCCGACAGGACCGGCAGCCGCCCGGGACGAGCCTGGAAGTCACCGGGAACGACGGCCGGCTGACCGGTCTCGGTTGCTCCGCCCGCACGGACCCAGGCCGGCCAGCCGCCGTCGAGCACCCGGACGTCGTCGTGGCCGTGGTGGCGCAGCAGCCACCAGCAGCGGGCGGCGGCCCGGCCGCCCCAGTCGTCGTACACCACGACCGGCCGGGCGGACGAGACGCCAGCGGCACGCATGGCAGCGGCGAAGCGCGAAGGGTCGGGCAGCGGGTGCCGGCCGCCGTCGCCGGGTGGGCCGGCCAGATCGCGGTCGAGGTCGACGTAGGCCGCTCCGGGCATGTGGCCGGAAGCGAACTCGGCGGGCCCGGCCGGTCCGCCGAGGCGGTAGCGGACGTCGAGGACGGTGATCGGGCCGAGCACGTCGCGCAGCTCGGTGGCAGTGACCAGCGGGTTCGTCATGGCATGATCCTCCCCGATGGCTGAGCTCCAATTCTTCACCGGCACCATGGACTCCGGGAAGAGCACCCTTGCGCTGCAGACCAATCACAACCACGCGGTGCGGGGGCGGATCGGCCGGATCTTCACCGCGCACGACCGCGCCGGTGCAGCGATCCTGTCCTCGCGGCTGGGGCTGACCCACGAGGCGATCGAGGTGGACGGCGGCTTCGACTTCTGGCGGTTCGTGGTCGACTCGCTGACCCACGGCGCCCGGATCGACTACCTGATCTGCGACGAGGCACAGTTCTACTCCCCGCGCCAGGTCGACCAGCTCGCCAAGGTCGTCGACGAGCTGCAGATCGACGTCTTCGCGTTCGGGATCCTCACCGACTTCCGGACCGCGCTCTTCGCCGGCTCCCAGAGGCTCGTGGAGCTGGCCGACCGGATGAACGTGCTCCAGGTGGAGGCGTTGTGCTGGTGCGGCAGGCGGGCGACCCACAACGCCCGCACGGAGGACGGCGAGATGGTCACCGAGGGCGACGTCGTGGTGGTGGGTGACACCGACGAGCACGAGGCGCCAGTGGTGTCCTACGAGGTGCTCTGCCGGCAGCACCACCGGCACCGGATGACGGCTGCCCGGGCGCGCGCGGTGTCGATGGTCTCGGAGCCGCTGCCGTTCAGCTGACCCGGTGGACCGGGAGGCGGGTCACGTTCTGGTCGTGCCCGAGCTGCATCCGGGCGATCCGCTCGGCCGCCGACGGCCGGTGCGTGCACGCGGCCAGCAGGATCAGCAGCGGCACCACCACCAGCAGTCCGGTCGGCGGGATGGACGTGCCGGAGTCGTTCGCCAGGAAGCCGAGCAGCCAGCACACCGCGACGGCTGCCAGCCCGTGTCCGAGGAGGGTGACCCGGTCCAGCAGCGGCTGCAGGGGGCGGCCGAGCACCCGTGGCACCAGCAGGACCAGCATCGTGGCGAGCAGCAGCAGGGCGACGCTCATGTTCAACCAGTTGGCGGTCAGCATCGTCCAGTTCTCCGAGAAGATGCGGCCCAGACCGCCCAGCTTGCCGGTGTGCCGGAGGCTGGCGACGAAGTCCCCGAGGTGGGTGCGGTAGCGCGGTGGGCGCAGGTAGTCGAGCACCGCGAAGCCGCCGACCACCACGACGCTCGCGCCGGCGATCACCGCGATCCGCTTCCAGGTCAGCGACAGCCCAGCCGCGTTGAGCGCCAGGTAGGCGACTGCCGGGATCATCGCGAGGGGGCCGCCCCCGTCAGCTCCCCACAACGGGGAGCCGTCGATGACCACCGCGGCCATGCCGATCAGCCCTACGGTCACGGCGGCGGTCCGGGGGTGCCCGGCGTCGATCAGCCGGCCCGCGAGCAGGGCCGCCAGCAGCAGCGCGGTCGTCGCGAAGACCGCGTAGCCGACGTTGCCCTGCCCGTAGTAGCGCCCGCCGTAGACCGGCTGCAGGCCCATCATCGAGATGAACTGCAGGCGTGAGCCGTGCACGACGTCCTCGGCGACGACGACGAGGGTGACCGCGATCAGGAAGGTGGCCGGGCCGCCCACCCAGCGCCGCCAAGGGCCGAACAGGGCTATCGCGCCAAGCGCTGCAGCGGTGCCCAGCACCGTCAGGGCGAGGGCCAGCCGCGGATGGGCGGAGCCCCACCACGGCACCAGGCCGGCCAGGAAGGTCGCCACCGGTGTCGCCGCAGACATCGCCCCCACCGCTGCGAACCACTGGCGCAGCCGGGGAGTGACGACACCCCGGCGCCACCACCAGAGCAGGCCGGCCAGCACGGCCAGCCCGGCACCGCCGAGGAAGAGCCCGAAGAAGAGCGGCACGAACGAGTACTCGACCTGGAGCGCGCGGGCGAGACCACTGACCTCCCTGATGGGGGCGGTGGGGCTGCTCTCCGGCCGCACGACCGGCGGACGGCCGGCGGACAGGGTGGGGGCAGCGCTACCAAGGCGGTCGACGACCAGGGCGGAGAGGTCCGCGGTCTGCACGAAGCCCGGCTGCCGCGTGGACAGCGAGGTCAGCACACCGTGGGGCACTCCGGGACCGGCCACCACCAGCGCGTGCAGCGTCGTGGGACCCGACTCGTCGGCCATCCCCGAGACCACGATCGTCGCGTCGGACGGAAGTCTGCGCAGGAGGCGCCCGAGATAGGCGTCGTCCGGGCCGGTGAGCCCGATGAACGTGACCGGGCAGGTCCCGAGGTCCACGTGGTCGACGCTGGGGGTGTAGTGCGCGACGACGCCTTGCTCGTCGGCAGCGCCGAGCGCGGCCGAGCCACCGGCCGCGGCGATGCACTGCCCGGCGGCGGCCAGGGAGGTCGCGACCCTGCCGATGGAGACCGGCGCCCCCCGGGTGCGGGCCGTCTGGTGCCACGTGTCCCATTTGGGGAAGGCTGCGGTGCCGTCCGCGTGCCGGTGCGGCACCAGTGGCTTCGAGCAGTGCGGTGGCTCCTTCGGAGGCTGGCTCGGCTCCGACCCGGTGTTGTCCTCGGCCCGGCCGAAGGACGTCGGGGTGCCGGCCGAGAGCGTCAACCAGGAGACGTTGGCGCAGCTGCGTGAGGACAGCACCTTGGTGGTCTGGGCGGCCACAGCACCGTGCAGGGCAAGGGTCCACAGCGTCGGGGTCCGCGTCGGCGACACGTCGGCCCAGCTCAGAGCGGGCATCGAGACCACGACCAGGGGGCCCCGCTGGTGCACCGGACGGACGGGAGGGTGGGAGCTCGCCGCCGACACGGCGAAGCCCGCCCCGACGAACGCCACCGTCGCGGCCAGGACCAGCGCGAACCATCTCCGGAGCATGCAGCCCTCAGCTCACCAGCACGGGGATCAGCATCTCGCGCGGAGTCAACGACCCGTGCAGGCCGACCAGGCGGGCTTCGTAGGGGAAGTCCGCGGCGCTCATCACCGCGAAGTCGCCACGCGCGGCGACGACCACGTCACCGAGCCGGGGCCGGACCGCGGGCGCCACCGCTCCGAACCATCCCCGCGAGATCGCCTCGTCGCGGGTGAGGACGAGCGCTCGGTCGCCGACCACCCCGCGCCAGGTGGCGACCACGTCGTCGACCGCCCCGCCGGCGCAGTAGAGGTGGCGGAACCTCGCCTCGCCGCCGAAGATCGCCAGGCCGTCACGCAGCTCGGGTTGGTCGTCGACGTCGATCCGGGACTCCGGAGGGCTGTCGACCATGCCGTGGTCGGCGACCACGACCAGCCGCACGGCCGGGTCGAGGCAGTCCCGGAGCTGCTCACCCGCCGCGTCGGTCGCGGCGAGCTGGGCACGCCACTGCGGGGAGTCGACTCCGTAGCGGTGCCCGGTCCAGTCGAGGTCGCCGTCGTAGACGTAGGTCACCGAGGGCCGGTGCGCGGTGGCCGAGGCGACCGCGACGAGCCGCTCCCCGACCCGGTCGGCGCCGACGTAGTCCGCGCCCCGTTGGCCGGCCTGGGTCAGGCCGGAGCGGGCGAACTCCCGCTTGCTCACCACGGTGGTGTGCACACCGACCGCACCGAGGCGGGTGAAGGCGGTCGCGTTGGGCTGCCACTCCAGCGGGTCGACGGACTTGTCCCAGAGCAGTGCGTTGAGCAGGTGGTCGGTGCCCGGGACCCGGGAGGTGAACCCGACCACGCCGTGCTCGCCCGGCGTCAGCGCCGTGCCCAGCGAGGTGAGGCTGGTCGCCGTGGTCGACGGCACGCCGGCGGTCGCGGGGGGCCGGGCCCCCAGGAGCGAGCACAACCAGGGCGCCTCGTCGGGATGCTCGGCGACCAGCTCGTGCCCGAGCCCGTCGACGAGGAGGACGACGTAGGCCGGCGCCTCCGGCAGCTCCCAGCCGCTGGGCCCGAAGGCCGCGTCCACGCCCAGCGCGGCTGCCACCGCTGGGAGCAGGTCACCCAGGGACCGGTCGTGGTAGGCCGGCTCGACGAAGCTCATCCGCGGGTGCGGGCGGACAGGCTCTCCGCGAACACGAGCAGAGCGTCCACCGCCTCCTGTCCGTCGGCCGCGGAGCTCACCCTGAGGGAGAAGTCGTCGGAGGCCAGCACGCCGGTGTAGCCGTGATCCGCCTCGCAGTCGGGGTCGGAGCAGCCGGCGGGTTCCAGGTCGATCCGGTTCACCCCTCCCCAGCCGACGGTCAGCACCACCTCGCTGGGCACCGGCAGGCCGCTGCCGTGGAATGCCTCCGGGTTGGCCACCATCCGGTTGACCACCACCGAGCTGACCGAGCTCAGCGCCGTGGCCTCGGTCGACGTGGACGTGTAGGGCTGGGGCAGCAGGTCGTCCGGGGCGTGCTCGTCGGTGTGGCACAGGATCAGCCGGGTCGGGGTCAGCACCGCGACCGTGATGTGTCGCCGGACCTCGTCGCCGTCGATGGTCGGCTCGTGGTGCACCAGGAAGGAGACCACGTCCTCACCCGCCACCGCGGCGTCAACACCGCCCTTCACGACGTGCGGGTAGTAGCCGGTCTGCTCGATGGCGTCCGCAAGCTCCCCGGCACGGTCATCGGAGGTGTACGCGCGCATGGGGCTCAGTGTCCCATGCCGGCCAGCCGCCGGCTCAGCCAACGGTCTCCCAGGACGATCACCCTCAGCGCGATCGCGCCCGCGATCCAGCCGGCGACGAGGTCGGTCGTCCAGTGCCAGCCGAGGAAGAAGGACACGAACGCCGCGTTGAGCGCGACCACCACCACGAGGCCGGTCAGCACCCGCGCGGTGCGACGCGAAACCCCGGAGTAGGTCGCCAACAGGTAGACGATCGCTCCGTAGATGAGCACGCTCTCCGCGGTGTGGCCGGAGGGGAAGCTGATCCCCTCCCAGCCCTGTCGCCAGAGGCCGCCGTGGAAGAACACCCCGCCGCCGCGGACCGGCGCCGGTCGGGCGAACGCGATCTTCATCAGGCCCACGATCGCGTAGAACGCACCCTCCGCCGCAGCCGCGACCAGCAGCGGTCGCCAGGTCCCGTGCCGCCGGGCCACCAGCAGCGCCACCAGGACCAGGATCGGCGCGTCCACGGACTGGCCGGCGATGGGGTCCAGGTAGGCCTGGAAGAAGTGGCCCCACCCGGGCAGCACCTGGTGCACCCACCGTGCCTGCAGCGCCAGGTCGACGTGGTGCAGGGGCTCCATCGCGAGCGCGGTGATCACGGCGAACGCCACCACCAGCCCGGGGAGGGAGAGCAGGGCACGACCGAGCCGCCGCGCAGCGGGTTCGTGGCGCGGCGTGCCGGCGGGTGCGGACGCGGGCGCCGTGGGAGCGCTGGGCGGCCGGGTCTCGAGAAGTGACATGCCTGTCCAAAAGCCTATCCGGCGCCAGGGTGCCCGGACGGTGACGCTGCCTACCCCGCCTCACACCTCTGAGGGGGCGTTCAGCCGGCGAACGAACCAGTCAGACCGGGGATCGACCACCGGCTCGACGCGGGCGGTGGCGTTGAGCACCGAGACCCCGTCCCGGGTGGCGTGGACGAGGCCGAGGTCGACCGCGCACACCTGCATCAGGTCGTTCTTGAGCTGCGCCACCCGGCGGACCAGGTCCTCGACCGCTGCGACGTCCACCGGTTCGCTGCCACGGTGCCCGAAGAGCAACGGCGCCGCCTTGATCGCGCGCACGGTCTCGGCGGCGTCCAACGCCGTCAGCGGCGGGATCCGGTAGGCCCGGTCACCGACGAGGTCGGTCAGCGGCCCGGAGACGCTGAACCAGATCGCCGGCCCGAAGAACGGGTCCTCGATGCCGCCGATGGCCACGGGGACGCCAGGAGCGGCGTTCTTCTGGACCACGAAGTCGCCCGTGGCGCCCTTGGTCAGCTCGGTCAAGGACTCCCAGGCGTCGCGCATCTCCTCCGCGTCGTCGATCTGCCGCCACACGTGGGCCAGGTCGGGGCGCTGCCTCATCGACTCGGCGGTGGCCTTGAGGACCACGTCCCATCCCAGCCGCTCGGCGGCCGACACCGCCTCGTCGAGCGAGCCGACCGGGATCCGGTCCCACACCTCGATGCCGTAGTGGCCGAGCAGCTCGCCGACCTCCTCGAAGGTGAGCTCCCGGCCCTCCGGGGAGTCCTTCAGCACCCGGTTCAGCATCCGGCCGGCAGCGACGTTGTCGATGCCCTCCAGCGACCGTCCACCGTCGTCGTCGCGGGCCAGCCAGGCTGCGTAGCCCACCACCCTGGCCAGCGCCCGGACGGCGTCCTCGACCGAGGAGTACGACGGCACCGAGCCCCGGCCGGCCGTGTTGCCCGCGAGATCGGGCACGCGCAGCAGCTCGGGGACCCCCTCACGTCCGAGGAAGGTGGAGACCAGCGGCTTCTCCGACTGCTCCCCCACGGCCGCGAAGACGTCGGCGACGGCCTCGCCGCCGGCGTTGAGCGGCGGGATGTAGAGCGCCAGCACCGAGTCCACCAGGTCGTCGTCGATGGCGGCGTCGAGCGCGTCCTCGAAGTCCTCGGCCGTGGCGTCGGAGCCCAGTGACGTCGACCGGGCGACGGTGAGCCCGGCGGCCGTGGCCGCGTCCGCCGCCAGCAGGCCGAGCGCGTCCGAGTTGCCGACGACCGCGACCCGCGACCCCCCGGGCAGCGGCTGGTGGGCTAGCAGCTGGGCGACGTCGAAGAGCTCGTCGAGGGTGTCGACCTGGATCACCCCGGCCTGGCGGAACATCTCGTCGACGGCTTCCTGCGGGGCCGCGATCGTGTGCACCATCTGGCCCATCGGCACACCCTGGGTGCTGCGCCCGGACCGCACCGCGATGATCGGCTTGCTGCGGGAGACCCGGCGGGCGATCCGGGAGAACTTGCGGGGGTTACCGATGGACTCGAGGTAGAGCAGGATCACCTCGGTGGCGTCGTCCTCCTCCCAGTACTGCAGCAGGTCGTTGCCCGAGACGTCGGCCCGGTTGCCGGCGCTGACGAAGGTCGACAGGCCGAGGCCGCGGTTGCGCACCTGGGTGAGGATCGCGGTTCCCAGCGCACCCGACTGGCAGAAGAAGCCGGCCCGGCCACGCCCCGGCATGACCGGCGACAGGGAGGCGTTCAACGAGATGTCGGCGGCGGTGTTGATCACGCCGAGGCAGTTGGGCCCGATCAGCCGCAACCCGTAGGAGCGGGCGAGCCCGACCAGCCGGCGCTGGCGTTGCCGGCCCTCGTCACCGGTCTCGGCGAAGCCAGAGGAGATCACGATCAGTCCCTGCACGCCCTTGGCAGCACAGTCGAGGACCACGTCCTGCACCGCGTCGGCGGGCACGGCCACGATCGCCACGTCGACCTCGTCGGGGATGTCCCCCACCGTCGGGTAGGCCGGCATCCCCGACACGGAGCCGGCCGCGGGGTTGACGACGTACACCTTGCCGCCGTAGTCGCCGAGCACGAGGTTGCGCACCAGCACCGACCCGATGGTGTCGGTGCGTCGCGAGGCGCCGATGATGGCCACGCTGCGGGCACTGAGGAACGCCTCGATGGAGGCGGCCTCGGCGCGGTGCTCGCGGGCCTGCATCACGCCGATGGCGGTGTCGGTGGGGTCGATGTCGAACTCGAGGTGCATGACCCCCTCGTCCCAGCCGCCGGTGACCTGGTAGCCCTGCTCGCGGAAGACCTGGATCATCCGCTGGTTGTCAGGGAGCACCTCGGCGACGAACCGGTGCACGCCCCGCTCGCGACCGGCCTGGGCGAGGTGCTCCAGCAGCAGCTGGCCCATGCCGCGTCCCTGATGTCCGTCCTGGACCAGGAAGGCCACCTCCGCCTCCCCCCGCTCGATGACGTCGTAGCGGCCGACCGCGGTGATCCTCTCGGCCACCGTCAGCACGAACGCGACCCGGTCCTGGTGGTCGACGTGGGTGAAGCGGTGGACGTCCTTCTCCGACAGCGTGGGCATCGGCGCGAAGAACCGGTAGTACTTCGACTCGTCGGAGACCTGCGCGTAGAACTGCACGAGGCCGTCGGCATCCTCCGGGACGATCGGCCGCAGGTGGGCGGTGCGCCCGTCCCGGAGCAGCACATCGGCCTCCCAGTGCGCAGGGTAGGTCGGAGTCGTGCTCACACCGGCAATCTACCGGCCGTCGCGACGGCGAGCCCCCGGCCGGGATGTCGACGGGCGCTGGGAGAATGCCGCCATGGCTCGTCGCATCACCACCGCAGTCCCCGACGACTTCGAGGAGCACATCGTCGACATCGACGTCGGCGACGAGATGCGGGCGAGCTTCCTGGAGTACGCCTACTCGGTCATCTACTCCCGCGCGTTGCCCGACGCGCGCGACGGCCTCAAGCCGGTGCAGCGACGGATCCTCTATGCGATGCACGACATGGGCCTGCGGCCCGACCGCGGGCACGTGAAGTCCTCCCGCGTCGTCGGCGAGGTGATGGGCCGCTTCCACCCCCATGGCGACACCGCGATCTACGACGCGCTGGTGCGGATGGCCCAGCCGTGGTCGATGCGGGTGCCGACCGTCGACGGCCACGGGAATTTCGGGTCTCCCGACGACTCCCCGGCGGCGATGCGATACACCGAGTGCCGGATGGCGCCGGCCGCCGTCGCGATGACCACGTCGATCGACGAGGACACCGTCGACTTCCGACCCAACTACGACGGCCGGGAGCGGGAGCCGGGTGTGCTGCCCTCGGCGATCCCCCACCTGCTGGTCAACGGGGCCACCGGCATCGCGGTCGGGATGGCCACCAACATGGCACCGCACAACCTCGTCGAGGTGGTGCAGGCGCTGCGCCACCTCGTCAAGCATCCCGACGCCGATCTCGACGCCCTGATGCGCTTCGTCCCCGGCCCCGATCTGCCCACCGGCGGCAAGATCATCGGGCTCGACGGCATCCGCGACGCCTACGACACCGGCCGAGGCAGCTTCCGGATGCGGGCCACCGCGCGGATCGAGTCGGTGACCGCGCGCCGGAAGGGCATCGTGGTCACCGAGCTGCCCTACGGCGTCGGCACCGAGCGGGTCGTCGCGGCCATCAAGAAGCTCGTCCAGGCCAGGAAGCTGCAGGGCATCAACGACGTCAAGGACCTCACCGACCGCCACCACGGCCTCCACCTCGTCATCGAGGTCAAGAACGGCTTCAACCCCGACGCGCTGCTCGAGCAGCTCTATCGCAGCACGCCGATGGAGGAGTCCTTCGGCATCAACGCGGTGGCGCTCGTCGACGGGCAGCCGCGCACCCTGGGCCTCAAACAGCTGCTCGAGGTCTACCTCGAGCACCGTCTCGACGTGGTGCGTCGCCGGTCGGCCTTCCGCCGAGGGAGGGCCGCCGACCGGCTGCACCTCGTGGAGGGCCTGTTGCTGGCGATCGTCGACATCGACGAGGTGATCCAGCTGATCAGGTCCAGCGACCACGCCGAGCAGGCCCGCGAGCGACTGATCTCCGTCTTCGACCTCACCGAGGTCCAGGCCAACTACATCCTCGACATGCCGCTCCGCCGGTTGACCAAGTTCTCCAGGATCGAGCTCGACAAGGAGTCCGCCGAGCTGCGTCGCACCATCGCCGAGCTCGACGAGATCCTCGCCGACGACGATCGCCGGCGAGCCGTGGTCAGCGACGAGCTCGCCGAGGTGGCCAGGACCTACGGCACCCCTCGGCGCACGGTGCTGCTGGAGTCCTCCGGCCAGACCGGTCCGGTCACCGCGACGCCGCTGGAGGTGGCCGACGACCCGTGCCTGGTCTACCTCTCCTCCTCCGGCCTGCTGGCCCGAACCACGACCCTCGAGCCCCCGGGAGGGGCCGGCCAGCGCAGCCGGCACGACGTGGTCGTCTCCGCGGTGGTGACGACGGCCCGCGGAGATTTCGGCGTGGTCACCTCGGCCGGCCGGGTGCGGAGGCTCTCCGCACTGGACCTGCCGACGCTTCCCGTGACCGCCAACCACCCGCACCTGCAGGGCGGCGCACCGATCGGCGAGTTCCTCACCTTCGAAGCAGGCGAGCAGCCGCTGGCCCTGATCTCCTTCGCAGCCGACTCGCCCGGTCTCGCCCTCGGCACGCGCACCGGCGTGGTCAAGCGGGTCCACCAGGAGCGCCCGGCCAACAAGGACACCTGGGAGGTGGTCGGGCTCAAGGACGACGACGCGGTCGTCGGCGCGGTGCAGCTGTCCACCGGGCAGGAGCAGCTCTGCTTCGTCACCAGCGACGCCCAGCTGTTGCACTTCGGGGCGGACAAGGTGCGGCCGCAGGGCCGCTCCGGTGGGGGCATCGCCGGGGTGAAGCTGGCTGCTGGTGCCCGCACCGTCTGGTTCGGAGCCCTGGAGCCGGCCGACGCGGTCGTGGTGACCGTCTCCGGCTCCGCCACCGCGCTTCCCGGCACCGAGCCCGGTTCGGTGAAGGTCACGCCGTTCGCGGAGTACCCCGCCAAGGGCCGGGCCACCGGCGGCGTCCGCTGCCACCGATTCCTCAAGGGCGAGGACGAGCTGATCCTGGCCTGGGCAGGGCCGGCGCCGGCGCTCGCCGCGGCGGCCAGTGGAGCCCCGGTCGAGCTGCCCGAGCCTGTCGGTCGCCGGGACGGCTCGGGCGTGCCCGCCAGCCAGCCGATCCAGGCGTGCTCGGGGCCGGTCTCGGCGCTCCCCGCCGTGGCGAAGGCGTTCTCCGTGGCAGGCTGACGCCCATGAAGAAGCTCGCGGCCGGGCTGCTCGCCGTGCTGCTGCTGGCTTCCGCCGGCTGTGGTGGCTCCGACCAGCAGGCCGACCGTCCGCCGACCAACCGGCTGGCGGCGGCCAAGAGGGCTTTCGACCGGTCGCCGGCGCTCCAGATCTCGCTGGCCACCCACGACCTGCCGCGCTCGGTCGCGGGGCTCCTGTCAGCCGACGGCACTGGCACCCACCAGCCGGCCTTCAAGGGCGAGATCAAGGTGGTGCAGAGCGGCCTGTCGCTGACCGTCCCGGTCGTCGCCGTCGGCAGCAAGACCTGGGCCAAGCTGGGCATCTGGCAGCGGGTGGACCCGACGCAGTACAACGCCCCCGACCCGGCCGGGCTGATGAGCCTCACCCACGGCCTCTCCTCGATCCTGACCGGGGCGACCGGCGTCGGCAAGGCGGTCACCAAGCGCCGCGGCTCGACCACGGTCACCGAGATCGGCGCGAAGGTGCCCGGCCAGCTGATGGCCCGGATCGTGCCCTCCGCAGATCGCAACGCGCTCTTCGACGCTACCTTCACCCTCGACAAGGCCGGCCGCCTCGTCGCGATGGTGCTGAGCGGCAGCTTCTACCCCAGCGCCGACGACACGACCTACACCTTCTCCTTCACCGGATACGGCTCGAAGAGCACCGTCAGGGCCCCATGAGCTCCAGGGGCCTCCTCCCCCTGGCCGCCGCCGCCGTCGCGTTCGCCGCAGCCGACACCTACGTCGTGGTCCTCGCACTTCCCGACATGATGCTGACGGTCGGCCTCGGAGTCGACGAGCTGCAGCGGGCCACGCCGATCATCTCCGGCTTCCTGCTCGGCTACGTCGCGATGCTGCCGCTGATCGGCCGGGTCGCCGACCTGCGGGGCCGGGTTCCAGTGCTGACCGGCTCGCTGGTCGTCTTCTCCCTGGGCTCACTGGTCACCGCCCTGTCCGCGGACCTGGGCACCATGGTCGTGGGCCGGTTCCTCCAGGGCGCGGGAGGTGGCGGACTGGTGCCGGCGACCCTGGCCCTGGTGGCCGACCTCTACCCCGCCGGGCGCCGGGCGGTGCCGCTGGGGGTGGTGTCGGCCGTGCAGGAGGTCGGCTCCGTGCTCGGTCCGCTCTACGGCGCCCTCGTCCTCGCGCTCGCCGACTGGCAGGCGATCTTCTGGCTCAACCTGGCGGCCGGCCTGGTGCTCGCCGGCGCGCTGGCCACTCGCACCGGACCACGGACCGCCCGGTTCCGGCCGGACCGGCCCGGACTGCTCCTGCTCGGCCTGTGCCTGGCCGGGCTGGTGCTCCTGCTCTCCCGGCCCGAGCGGTTGACCAGCGGCCTCGTGCTCGGCTGGCCCTTCGTGCCGCTGGTCGGCAACACCCTGTGGCTCGCCCCACTGACGCTCGCCACCCTGGTCCTGGCGGTGCTGCTGGTGGTCCGGTGTCTGCTCGCCGCGCACCCGCTGGTCGACCTGCGCGGGTGGACCCGGACCTTCGCGGCAGCCGACCTGCCCGGCGCGCTGCTGCTCGGGCTCGCCCTCGCAGGCGTCATCCTCGCCTTTGCGACCGCCGACCCGGCGGTGCGGGTGTTGTCACCGGCCGGTGAGTGGCTGCTCGCTGCGGCAGCCGTGCTCGCGGTGTTGTTCGGGGTGCACCTCCGTCGGGCCCGGAGGCCGCTGGTGCCCCGCCGGGTGCTGCGTCGTACGCCCGCCTGGGGAAGCCTGCTCACCAGCTTCTTCGCCGGCGCGGCCCTGATCGCGGCCCTGGTCGACATCCCGGTCTATGCCCGGCTGACCAGCTACCCGGACTCCCAGCTCGGGGCGGCCCTGGTGCTCGTGCGCCTGCTGGTGGCCCTGCCCGTCGGCGCCGTTGCCGGCGGCTACCTCACCCGTCGCTACCCCGCGGGCGGCGTGTGCCTGGTCGGCATGCTCGCCGCGGCGGCCGGCTTCGGCGCGATGTCGCGATGGGGGCTGCAGAGCCTGGACCAGCCGATGGCGACCGTGGCGCTCGTGGTCGCAGGTTTCGGCTTCGGGCTCGCGCTCGCGCCGGTCAACGCGGCCCTGCTGGCCAGCACCGACGATGCGGTGCACGGCCTGGTCAGCGCCCTGGTGGTGGTGGCCCGGATGGTGGGCATGCTGGTGGGCATCTCGGTGCTGACCACCATCGGGCTGCACCGCTACTTCACCGCCCAGGCCGCGCTGCCGGCGATCGCCGAGGTCTGCGGCGCCGACCGCGCCTGTCCGCGCTACTCCCGGCTTCTGGACCTGGCTGCGATCACCCAGGTCCAGACGATCTTCCTCGGTGCGGCCGGGTGTGCCCTCCTCGCCGGTCTGCTGGCCGCGGGCCTCCTCCGCGGCGCGCCGACGCGCTCATGAGCCACCCCCCTCCCGGGTACGGCGGGCAGAACCGTGGGAGCCCGCTTGCAGATCGAGATCGGCCTGACCGTCGACGGCGCTGAGCGTCGTCTGCTCGTGGACACCCGCAGCACCCTGCTCGACGCCCTCCGGGACCGGCTGGGGGTGACCTCGCCGAAGAAGGGGTGCGACCACGGCCAGTGCGGCTCGTGCACGGTGCTGCTCGACGGCCGACGCCACCTCACCTGCCTCACGCTGGCCGCCGCGGCCGACGGCCGCGAGGTGGTGACCGCCGCCGGCATCGGCCCCGACCACGGTCGTGGCGGCCTGCATCCGGTGCAACAGGCGTTCCTCCGCCACGACGCGCTGCAGTGCGGCTACTGCACCCCCGGCCAGGTGTGCTCCGCTGTGGGGATGCTGGCGGAGGCCGCCGCCGAGGAGGTCACCCTCGACGATGCGGAGATCCGCGAGCGGATGAGCGGCAACCTGTGCCGGTGCGGCGCCTACGTCAACATCCTGGCCGCCCTGCGGGACGTGGCCCGGAGCGAGGGGACCGGATGAGGGAGTTCGCCTACGAGGCCGTGACGGACCCGGAGGGGGCCGTGGCCCTCGTCGCCGCCGATCCCGACGCCTGCTTCCTCGCCGGGGGCACCAACCTCGTCGACCACCTCAAGCTCGGGGTCGCGTCACCGCGTCGCGTGGTCGACGTGAGCAGGTTGCCGCTCGCCAGCATCGTGGCCGGCGACGACGGGGTGCGCATCGGCGCCAACGCGCGCAACAGCGACGTCGCGCTGCACCCCCGGGTGCAGGCCGACCTGACCGTGCTCTCGCGCGCGCTCCTCGCCGGCGCCTCCCCCCAGATCCGCAACCAGGCCACGACCGCCGGCAACCTGCTCCAGCGCACCCGGTGCGTCTACTTCCAGGACGTCACCACGGCGTGCAACAAGCGCGCTCCCGGCTCGGGCTGCTCGGCCCGCGAGGGCTACGGCCACCACAACGCCGTGCTGGGCGGCTCGGAGTCCTGCGTCGCGGTCTATCCGGGCGACATGGCAGTGGCCCTGACCGCGCTGGACGCGACCGTCGTCGTGCTCGGGCCCGACGGGGAGCGGCGCGTGCCCGTGGAGGAGCTGCACCGCCTGCCCGGCGACCGACCCGACCGGGACACGACGCTCGCCCACGGCGAGCTGATCGTCGGGGTCGAGGTGCCGTGGCTCCCGGACGGCAGCCGCTCGGCCTACCACAAGGTCCGCGACCGGGCCGCCTTCGCCTTCGCGCTCGCGTCGGTCGCCGGGGTGCTGCGGCTCGACGGTGGCGCCGTCACCGAGCTGCGACTCGCCTGGGGCGGCGTCGCGCACAAGCCCTGGCGCGCCCGACAGGCCGAGGAGGCACTCATCGGACGACCGCTGGATGAGGCGTCCGTGCACGCAGCGGTCGACCTGGAGCTGGCTGCGGCTGCGGCCGGACCGGCCAACGCCTACAAGCTGGCGCTGCTGCGCAACGTGACCTGGCTGGTGCTGCGTGACCTGGCCGGCGAAGGTGCCCGATGAGCAGCGTCGGCAGCCCGTTGCTGCGCGTCGACGGCCAGCAGAAGGTGACTGGTGAGGCCACCTACACGATGGACCACCACACCGCCGACCCGCTGCACGGCTGGCTGGTCCAGTCAACGGTGGCGAAGGGCCGGGTCACCGCGGTGCACGCCGACAGGGCCCTGGAGCACGGCGGCGTGGTCTCGGTCATCGACCACACCAACGCCCCGCGGCTGGCCGACACCGACGACCTGGAGCTCGCCGTACTCCAGGGCGACCGGGTGCGGTTCCGCGGCCAGGTGGTCGCCTGCGTGCTCGCCGAGACGCCCGAAGCTGCCCGGCACGGTGCCGAGCTGGTCCGGGTGGAGTACGACGAGGAGGCCGCCGACGTGGCCTTCCGCGAGGCGGCCGCGACCCTCCGCCCGGACGAGCTGGACCCGGACAACGACGCCGACACCATGCAGGGCGACGTCGAGGCGGCGCTCGCCGACGCGGCGCACGTCGTCGACCAGACCTACCGGACACCCTTCGAGCACAACAACCCGATGGAGCCGCACGCGACCCTGGCGCACTGGCACGGCGACCCGGACAGCGACGAGGGCCACGTGCTCACTGTGTGCACCTCGACGCAGAGCGTGCACGGTGTCGCCGCGTCGCTGGCCCGCATCCTCGGGATCGACGCCGGCAAGATCCGCGTGGTCGCCAGCTACGTCGGCGGCGGCTTCGGCAGCAAGGGCCTGCCGCACTGCCACGACGCCGTCGCGGTCCTCGCCGCACGGACGACCGGGGGACGACCGGTGAAGCTGGCAGTGACCCGGCAGCAGATGTTCGCGCTGACGGGCTACCGCACCGCAACGATCCAGCGCGTCCGCCTGGGTGCCGATCAGGACGGTCGGCTGACCGCGATCGACCACCGCTCGCTCGAGCAGACCTCGACCAGCAAGCAGTTCGTGGAGGAGAGCGCGCTGGTCACCCGGAGCATGTACGCCGCCGGCAGTCGGAGAACCAGCCACCGCGTCGCGCTGCTCGACGTCGCCGTGCCGTCCTGGATGCGGGCCCCGGGTGAGATGCCGGGCGCCTACGCCCTCGAGTCGGCGATGGACGAGCTGGCCGTGGTGCTCGGGATCGACCCCGTCGAGCTGCGCATCCGCAACGACACCCAGACCGACCCCGAGAGCGGCAAACCGTTCAGCAGCCGCCGGCTGGTCGAGTGCCTCCGGCTCGGCGCCGAGAGGTTCGGCTGGTCCCGGCGCGACGCGCGGCCCGGCGCGAGCAGGGACGGTGACTGGTTGGTCGGTCTCGGCATGGCGGCGGCCTCCTACCCGGCCAACGTGTTCCCCGGCAACCGGGCCACGGTCCGGGCGCTGGAGCCGGGCCGGTTCGTGGTGGAGATCGGTGCCGTCGACATCGGCACGGGTGCCTGGACGGTGCTCGGCCAGATCGCCGCGGCCGCCCTCGGCGCCGAACCCGACGACGTCGAGATGCGCATCGGCGACACCAGCTATCCGAAGGCCTCGGTCGCCGGCGGCTCGTCGGGCACCGCCTCCTGGGGCACCGCGATCACCAGCGCGGTGGCCGCGTTCCGCAAGGAGCACGGCGACGACCCCCACCCCGGGGACGAGACGACGGCCGACGCCGAGCGGAGCTCCGACCTCGAGCACTACGCCACGCACTCCTACGGTGCCCACTTCGTCGAGGCCCGCGTGCACCGGCTGACCGGGGAGGTGCGCGTCCCCCGCATGCTCGGGGTCTTCTCGGCCGGCCGCGTGGTCAACCCCGTCACCGCGCGCTCGCAGTTCATCGGGGCGATGACCATGGGGCTGTCGGCCGCCCTGCTCGAGGAGTCCTGGCGCGACCCCCGCTACGGGCACGTGGTGACCCAGGACCTGGCGACCTACCACGTGGCAGCGCACGCCGACGTGCGCGACCTCGAGGCCGTCTGGCTCGACGAGGACGACTTCCGGGTGACGCCGATGGGCGCCCGCGGGATCGGTGAGATCGGCATCGTCGGCTCTCCGGCGGCCGTGGCCAACGCGGTCCACCACGCGACCGGGATCCGGATCCGGGACCTGCCGATCACTCCCGACAAGCTGCTCGCTAGATTCGACGGGTGAGCAACGAATTCGACGACATCCTCGACGCCAACCGGCAATTCGCCGACGGCTTCTCCCTCGAGGGCCTGTCCGGGGTGGCGGGCAAGGGCGTGGCGGTCGTGACCTGCATGGACTCGCGCATCGACCCGCTGGCCGTCCTCGGCCTGCAGGTCGGCGACGTCAAGGTCGTGCGCAACCCCGGCGGCCGGATCACCGACAACGCCATGGAGGCCCTGGTCCTCGCGGTGCACCTGCTCGAGGTCGAGCGCATCCTGGTCGTCCCGCACACGCGGTGCGCGATGTCCTCCTCCACCCTCGAGGAGGTCCGGCGACGCGTGGGCGAGTCAGCCGGCCAGGACGTCGCCTGGCAGGAGTTCGGCATGGTCACCGACCAGGAGGCGACCCTGCGCGACGACGTGCACAAGGTGCGCGCCCACCCCCTGATCCCCGACACCGTCGCGGTCGGCGGCTTCGTCTACGACGTCGACACCGGCCGGCTCAACCGGCTCGCGTGACCCGCTCGGAGGGCACCGCGACCGGCGGCAGCAGATCGGCTCAGGCGTCGATCGCCTCCGCGTCCACCTCGTAGGCACCGGCGACGAGGAAGTCCTTGCGGGGGGCCACCTCGGCACCCATCAGGAGCTCGAACACCTCCGCGGCGGCCGCAGCGTCGTCCACGGTCAGCTTGCGCAACGTGCGTTGCCGCGGGTCCATCGTGGTCTCGGCCAGCTGGTCGGCGTCCATCTCGCCCAGGCCCTTGTAGCGCTGCACGGGGTCCTTCCAGCGGACCCCCTTCTTGGCCAGCTCGGCCAGCTTCCGCTGCAGCTCGGGGTCGGAGTAGGTGTAGAGGTACCTGTCCATCCCCTTCTTCGGGTTGGTCAGCTCGATCCGGTGCAAGGGGGGTACGGCGGTGAACACCCTGCCCGCCTCGACGAGACCGGGCATGTACCTGAAGAACAGCGTGGCCAGCAGGCAGCGGATGTGCGCGCCGTCGGAGTCGGCGTCGGCCATGAAGATGATCCGGCCGTAGCGGGCGGCCTCGATGTCGAACGTGCGACCTGAACCAGCACCGACGACCTGGATGATCGAGGCGCACTCGGCGTTCTTGAGCACGTCGGCCACCGACGCCTTCTGCACGTTGAGGATCTTGCCCCGGATCGGCAGCAGCGCCTGGAACTCCGAGTTGCGGGCCAGCTTGGCGGTGCCGAGCGCCGAGTCACCCTCGACGATGAAGAGCTCGGAGCGGTCGACGTCGGAGGACCGGCAGTCGGCGAGCTTGGCTGGCAGGGCCGAGGACTCCAGGGCGTTCTTCCGGCGCTGGGTCTCGCGGTGCTGGCGCGCGGCGATCCGGGTCTTCGCGGCGCCGGCGACCTTGTCCATGACCAGCCGCGCCTGCGCCTTCTCGGTCCGCTTGCCCGAGGTCAGGAAGGCCTTGAGCTCGCCGGAGACCACCTTGCGCACGACGCCGCGCGCCGCCGGGGTGCCGAGGACCTCCTTGGTCTGGCCCTCGAACTGCGGCTCGGCCAACCGCACCGTGACCACGCCGGTGAGCCCCTCCAGCACGTCCTCCTTGAGCACGTCGGCGTCGTTGACCTTGAGCACCTTGGCGGTGCGCATCGCGTCGTTGAAGGTGCGGGTCAGCGCCGCCTCGAAGCCGGCCAGGTGGGTGCCGCCCTTCGGTGTGGCGATCACGTTCACGAACGAGCGCAGCTCGGTGTCGTAGCCGGTTCCCCACCGGACGGCCACGTCGACGGCCAGCTCGCGCTCGACCTCCTGGGGCATCATGTGGCCCTTGTCGTCGAGCAGCGGCACGGTCTCCTTGAAGGTGTCGGTGCCCTGCAGCCTGAGCACGTCGGTGACTGGGTCGTCCTCGGCGAGGAAGTCGCAGAACTCGGTGATGCCCCCGTCGTGGCGGAACTTCTCCTCCGCGGGCTCGTCGCCCCGCAGGTCGCGGATGGTCAGCTCCAGGCCCGGGACGATGAAGGACGTCTGCCGCGCCCTGTTGACCAGGTCGTCGTAGACGAACCGGGCATCGCGGGTGAAGATCTGCTGGTCGGGCCAGAACCGGACCCGGGTCCCGGTGATGCCCTTCTTCACCCGACCCCGCTTGTGCAGCCCGGACTGGCGCTCGAACGCTCCCCCGGGGCCGGCGCCGTCGAAGATGCCCGGGACGCCCCGCTGGAAGGACATCCCCTGGGTCGCCGGCGACCGGTCGACCTCGACGTCGAGGCGCGAGGACACGGCGTTGACCACGGAGAGGCCGACCCCGTGCAGCCCCCCGGTGGCGGCGTACGAGCCCCCGCCGAACTTGCCGCCGGCATGCAGCTTGGTGCAGACCACCTCCACCCCGGACAGGCCGGTGCGGGGCTCCTTGTCGACCGGGATCCCGCGACCGTCGTCGTGCACCTCGGCGGACCCGTCCGGGTGCAGGGTCACCTCCACGCGGGTGCAGAAACCGCCGAGCGCTTCGTCCACGGCGTTGTCGATGATCTCCCACAGGCAGTGCATGAGCCCGCGGGTGTCGGTGGAGCCGATGTACATGCCCGGCCGCTTGCGCACCGCCTCGAGGCCCTCGAGGACGAGCAGGTGCTGGGCGTTGTAGGTGTTGTCGATGGTTCTTCCTCGGAGAGGGCAGGTGCTGCCGGACGGTCCAAATCTACCGAGCCCGCCGGCGGCCGGCCGGGGCGGCACGCCGCCCCGGGGCCGGTCACGATGCGGGAACAACTTCCTGAGATTGTGGCGGTTCCGGGGTTCATCGGCCCCGGATCGGGCCACACTCCGAATGAGAGGTCGCGCAAACGGGCATCTCATGGTTGTGGATATCCCGAGCAGGCGAGCACCGGTGTGATGGGATGGGACGTGTCGGGCACCACCTCCTGGAAGGGTCATCACGGGAATCCGTGGGGCTCCCCGGGCGTTGGACAAGGCACAGAGTTCATGAGGAGGACACGTGAGCACAGCAACAGCCCCGAGCGCGGCACCGCTGACCGCGGTGGACCGCTGCGACCGCTGCGGGGCGCAGGCCTACCTGCGCGTCCAGCTGCAGGCCGGCGGCGAGCTCCTCTTCTGCGCGCACCATGCCCGCGAGCACGGTGACAAGCTCCGCGAGGTTGCGGCGCACGTGCACGACGAGACCGCCAAGCTTTCCGACACGCCGAACCGCGCCCCCGCCGAGGAGCGCTGAGACCCCGACACCCTGAGCTTCGTGGAGCCCCGGTCCTTGGACCGGGGCTCCACGCATCCGGAAGGCCGTGCCCGTGGACCCCGTGGTGATCGTGTCCGCCGTGCTCGTCGTGGTGGGCCTGATCGGTGTGGTGGTCCCGTTCCTGCCCGGCTCGGCACTGGTGCTGCTCGGTGTGCTGGTGTGGGCGGCCGACCGGTGCAGCCCCGGGGGCTGGACGGTGCTCGCGGCCGCGGGTGTGCTGGTCCTCGCCGGAGCGGTGGCCAAGTACGCCGTCCCCGGTCGTCGTCTGCGTGACAGCGGCGTCGCGACCGCGACGCTCGTGACCGGTGCGCTCCTGGGCGTGGTGGGATTCTTCGTGGTGCCGGTCGTCGGCCTGCCGCTCGGCTTCGTCCTGGGCGTCTACCTGGCCGAGCTGCACCGCGTCGCCGAGCACCAGCGGGCCTGGCTGGCGACGGTCTCGGCCGTGAAGGCCGTCGGGCTGGGCATGCTCATCGAGTTCGTCGCGGCGCTGCTCGCCTCCGCGACCTGGGTCGTCGCGGTGTCGCTCGGCTGATGGCGATCGTCCTCGCGCTGTTCAGTGCGCTCTGCTACGGCGTGTCCGACTTCGTCGGCGGGTTGGTCTCCCGGCGCGTCTCGGCGTGGGCGGTGGCCGTCGTCGGCCAGTCCTCGGCGGTGATCTGCACGGCCGTCGCGGCTGTCTTCGCCGCGGGGACGGCGTCGGGGGCGGACTTCGCCTGGGCTGCGCTCGGCGGCATCGGCTCCGGCGTCGGCACGGGGTTCCTCTACCGCGGCTTCTCCAGCGGCCGGATGGCCGTGGTCGCCCCGATCTCGGCGGTGGGCTCGGCGTTCGTGCCGGTGCTGGCCGGGTTCGCTGGTGGGGAACGTCCCGGGGCGCTGGTCTGGCTGGGCATCGTGCTCGCCGGGCCGGCGATCTGGCTGGTGTCCGCGACGCCATCGCGGGTGGGCCGCAGCCGTGCCGTGTTCGCGGCCGGCGCTGTCGACGGTGTCCTCGCCGGTCTCGGGCTGGGTGGCCTGCTCGCCGCGCTCGGTCAGATCCCCGACGGCGCCGGGCTCTGGCCGCTGACCCTGACCCAGCTGGTCACCGTGCCCACGCTCGTCGCGGTGGCCACGATGCTGCGCGCGAGCTGGGTCCCGCGCAGCCGGGCCGTGCGACCCGCGCTGCTCACCGGACCGCTGGGCGCGGCCGCGACGCTGCTGTTCCTGCTGGCCGCCCAACGCGGCTATCTGACGATCACCGGCGTGCTGGCCTCGCTCTACCCGGCCGCGACCGTGCTGCTCGCCGCGCGAGTCCTCAAGGAGCACGTTCACCGCGCGCAGGCCCTGGGGCTGGTGATGTGCGCGGTCAGCGTGACGCTGGTCGTCGCCGGCTGAGTCCGGCAGGCATGATCCCGCCGCAGCCGGGAATGGGAGAGGTAGGGGAGACCTCTGGAGGCGCTCATGAGCCGGTTCTGCTGCCACGACTGTGGCGAACCAATCCCGAACGGAAGCGGCCACATCCGCTCGGTGCTCTTCAGGCAGGTGGCCTTGTGCGACCTGTGCTGGCAGTTCCGCGAGCTGCTGCACGCGGCCTGACCGGAACCCGGACGTCAGTCGAGGTAGTCGCGCAAGACCTGTGAGCGGCTCGGGTGCCGGAGCTTCGACATCGTCTTGGACTCGATCTGGCGGATCCGCTCGCGGGTCACGCCGTAGACCTTGCCGATCTCGTCGAGCGTCTTCGGCTGGCCGTCGGTGAGGCCGAACCGCATCGAGACCACGCCCGCCTCACGCTCGGACAACGTGTCGAGCACGGAGTGGAGCTGCTCCTGCAGCAGCGTGAAGCTGACGGCGTCGGCCGGCACGATCGCCTCGGAGTCCTCGATCAGGTCCCCGAACTCGGAGTCGCCGTCCTCGCCCAGCGGCGTGGAGAGCGAGATCGGCTCGCGGCCGTACTTCTGCACCTCCACGACCTTCTCGGGGGTCATGTCGAGCTCCTTGGCGAGCTCTTCCGGGGTGGGCTCGCGGCCGAGGTCCTGCAGCATCTGGCGCTGGACCCGGGCGAGCTTGTTGATCACCTCGACCATGTGCACCGGGATCCGGATCGTGCGCGCCTGGTCGGCCATCGCCCGGGTGATCGCCTGCCGGATCCACCAGGTGGCGTAGGTCGAGAACTTGTAGCCCTTGGTGTAGTCGAACTTCTCCACGGCGCGGATCAGGCCGAGGTTGCCCTCCTGGATCAGATCGAGGAAGAGCATGCCGCGACCGGTGTAGCGCTTGGCCAGGCTGACCACGAGCCGGAGGTTCGCCTCCAGGAGGTGGTTCTTGGCCCGGCGGCCGTCCTCGGCGATCCACTCGAGCTCCTCGAGCGCCTTCGCGCTGATCTTGCCGCCCTTGGCGAGCTTCTCGTCGGAGAAGAGCCCGGCCTCGATGCGCTTGGCGAGCTCGACCTCCATCTCGGCGTTGAGCAGCGGCACCTTGCCGATCTGCTTGAGGTAGTCCTTGACCGGGTCCGCGGTGGCGCCGGCGACCGTGACCTGCTGCTCCGGCTCGTCTGTCTCGTCGGCAGCGGAGACCACGAAGCTGGCCTGCTTCTCGTCCTCCGCGATCGTGGGGTCGTTGGCGACGTCTGCCTCGAACTGCTCGTCGGGGACGTCGACCAGCACCTTCTTGCCGTCGGGGCCGAGTGCCGTGGTCGCCGCCTGGATCTCCTCGGCGGTCTGCACCGGCGCGGCCTTCCTCGGGGCGGCGGCAGGCTTCTTGGCGGTCTTCTTGTCGGCTGCGGTCTTCCCAGTGGTCTTCTTGGCAGCAGCCTTCTTGGCCGCGGTGGACGAGCTCGGAGACACGAACAACCTCTCGATGGAAAGGACTTGTGGGCGCGGCGAGGCCCGTACCTGTCAACAGCCGCACGGACATTGTGGCACGGAGCGGAGTGAAACCAAGGAGGGCCTGAGAAAAGTCAGGGTGTGGCCGAGCCGACCTCAGTGGGGTCGCAACGCCTCAGTGCCCGACCTTGACGGCCAGCACGTCGCAGGGCGCGTCGAGCAGGATCCGCTGAGCGTTGCTGCCGAGGAGCAGCTTGCCGACCGGTGTCCGGTGGCGCAGCCCGATCACGACCAGGTCCGCGCCGGTCTCCTCGGCCACAGCGACGACGTCCTCGGCGACCTCCTGCCCGCGCACCAGCTGGCGGATGTCGTGCTCGACGCCCGCGGCCTCGAGCTCGGCGCGCACCTCCTCGAGGCTGCGTTCGACCTCACGCGCCTTCCCGGCGTCGAACTCGCGACCGCCACGGTGCGAGTTCAGCACCACCAGCCTGCTCCCCCGCAGCTTCGCCTCGGCGATGGCGCGGGTCACCGCCGCACGCCCTTCCGGCCTCGACACGAAGCCGACCACGATCGTTCCCATGCGCCGCACGCTATCGGAAGCAGGGGCCCTGTGGACGCGGCCTGCAGCGACGGCTCCGACCGGGCACGCTGTTGGGATGGCACCGGTCCCGCTCCCCCTCGCCGGCCGTGTCCACCGGGCGATGCGCGACTTCGTCGCCGGGGCGGGCACGCGCCGCGCGCTGCCCACCACGATGCACGTGGGCGCTCCGGAGGGCCAGCACGTCGACATCCCGGTCGAGCCGTGGCAGGACCCGGGCCTGCGCACCGAGCTGGTCGCCCGGGCCCTGGCCGGCCTGGAGGACGCGGCCTTCGAGCACGCGCTCCCCTGGGTGACCCGCACCGGCGGGCACGACACCCACGACACCGACCTGCACTGGTGCGCCGCAGCCCGGTCGAGCTTCGGCCGCTTCGGACTGGAACTGCCCGGCTTTTTCGTCGTCACCCGTCAGGGCTGGTCGAACCTGCTCACCGGCGAGGTGCACCGCTGGGACCGCGTGCGGCCGGCGCGCTACCGGGACTAGCGCCAGGAGTGGACCGGCTCGTTGGAGTGCATCCGCTCCCGGTAGTCACACAGCGTCGCCCGCAGCGCCTCGGCGCGGTCGGCGCCGCCCGCCTCCCGGTCGTGCACCTGCCCGGTGAACCAGGTGGCGCCGTTGCGGCCGGTGATGCAGCGCTGCTCGATGATGCCCAGCAACCGGTCGGCCTCGTCGCCGTCGACCTCCCACTCCGTCAGCCCTTCACGAGCCAGCGGCAGCAGCCGACGAAGCACGAGCTCGGTGGCGGGCACCTCACCGACGCCGGGCCAGTAGACCCGGGCGTCGGCACCGAACTGCGCGGCGACGTGGAAGTTCTCCTCCGCCGCCGAGAAGGACATCTGCGACCACAGCGGCCGCTCGCTCTCGGCCAGCCGCCGCGCCAGACCGAAGTAGAAGGCGGCGTTGGCCATGGTGTCGACCACGGTCGGCCCTGCGGCGAGCACGCGGTTCTCGACGCGCAGGTGCGGCACGCCGTCCACGACGTCGTAGACAGGTCGGTTCCAGCGGTAGATGGTGCCGTTGTGCAGCTTGAGCTCCGAGAGCGCGGGGGTGCTCCCCGCCTCGAGGACGGCGACCGGGTCCTCCTCCTCGGTGATCGGAAGCAGCGCCGGGAAGTAGCGCACGTTCTCCTCGAACAGGTCGAAGATCGAGTTGATCCAGCGCTCGCCGAACCACACGCGCGGGCGGACACCCTGGGCCTTGAGCTCCTCGCTGCGCGTGTCGGTCGCCTGCTCGAAGAGCGGGATCCTGGTCTCGCTCCACAGCTCCTTGCCCAAGAGGTACGGCGAGTTCGCGCCGACAGCGAGCTGGACGCCGGCGATCGCCTGGGAGGCGTTCCAGTAGGCCGAGAAGTCCTCGGGGCTGACCTGGATGTGCAGCTGGGTGCTGGTGCACGCCGCCTCGGGCATGATCGAGCCCGAGGTCGTCTGCAGCCGCTCGACGCCGCCGATGTCGATGACGAGGTCCTCGCCGCGGGCAGCCAGGATCTGGTCACTGAGCAGCTGGTAGCGCGGGTTCGGGCTGAGCGTGCCGGGGCCGAGGTGTCCCTCCTCCAGCGTCGGCAGGATCCCGATCATGACCAGGTGCGCGCCGACCCGGCTGGCCCGTGACTCCGCGTCGTTGAGGCTGGCGCGCAGGTCGTCCTCGAAGCCGGAGGAGCCGCGGGCACCCAGCAGGCGAGGCGGCACGTTGATCTCGACGTTGAACTGGCCGAGCTCGGTCTGGAACGCCGGGTTGGCGATCGCGTCGAGCGCTTCGGCGTTCTTCAGCGCGGGCCGGCCGTGCTCGTCGACCAGGTTGAACTCGATCTCGAGACCGGTCATCGGCCGCTCGGCCTCGAACTGGGACTCCCGCAGCATCCGCGCGAGCACGTCGAGGCAGCGGCGCACCTTCTCGCGGTGGCGGGTGCGGTCGGCCCGCGAGAACTCCTGGTCGTCGACCTCCTGCCCCATGGCCGAACCCTACCCGTGGCTCAGGCCCCCTCGGCGAAGACGGGAAGCTCGCCCTCGGGCACCGGTGTCCACACCGTGGGCGGCACCGCACCGGTCAGGCACTCGGCGACCCGGTGCGCCATGGAGTAGTCGGGGTCGGCCTCCAGCGCCCGGTCGAGGGCGCACCAGGCGAGGGCCCCGTCGCCGCGAAGCCAGGCGGCGAAGGCCAGCAGCGAGGCGGCCGGCGGCAGGACCTCCTCGGGGCAGCGACGGACCAGGTCGCGCCACAGGTGCACGTGGGCCTCGGCGGTCGCGCGGGTCATCTCCGACCAGGCCACGTCGCGCACGGTGGTCAGACCGACCAGCGCCAGCAGCCTGCCGGCATCGGCGGCCGACAGCGGCCTGCGGTCGCGCAGGTGCAGCCGGATCCGACGTTGCACCCACCGCGCCTCGGTGCGCAGCAGCGCGGACCCGTGGTCCGGCGCCGCCCCGAGCGCCGCGTGGAGACGGTCGACGTTGGCCACCACAGAGACGGTGGTCTCCTCGTCCGCGGCGGCCACCAGGCTGTCGGCGAGCTGCTGGCGGCTGTCGAGCACGACGTCGCCCTGGTAGACCCGCTCGGCGGTGAAGGGGTGGCTGGCCAGGTCGTAGGCCGTGCCGGGATCCCCCGGGTCAAGGCAGGCGAACCAGCGCTCGCCGTCCGCGCGGAGCACGTCGACCACGTCGACGCCGGCAGCCAGCAATCGCTCGAGGAGAAGCTCGCACTGCGCCTGGCTCGCGGAGGCGTCATCGGAGTAGGCGAGCAGCGCGACCCGGGGCACCTGGTGGTGCACGACCGCGCGCATCACGTCGTCGGCGACCTGCCGCTGGTCGGCGAGGTCCACGGGCAGGTCGACGCGCGCGTGGAAGCAGCCCGCGGGGGCGCCGAAGGTCAGCACGACCAGGGAGTCCTCGGGATGGAAGCCCAGCAGGTAGGGCACCATCGCCAGCAGGTCGGCCGGGGTGCGAGCGGTGAAGGTCGGTGGGGCCCCGGGATGCGGCCAGGAGTCGCGTCGGTCATGGCGGCCAACCTGCCGCCGGCGCCGTGGGAGCGGTACGGCGAACCGTCCGCCGGTGGACAACCGCCCGCGACGCCGGCGCTGTGGAGGCCGAACGGGTTCTCGGCAGCGACCGTCGGCAGGGCGTGGCACGATGCCCGCGTGCGCTCCGAGCCGACCGTCCTGCACGTCGACCTCGACGCGTTCTTCGCCGCCGTGGAGCAGCGCGACAAGCCGTCGCTGCGCGGCAAGCCGGTCGTCGTCGGTGGGGTCGGCGTGCGGGGTGTGGTGGCGACCGCGTCGTACGAAGCCCGCACCTACGGCGTGCACTCGGCGATGCCGACCGCCGAGGCGCGCCGCCGGTGCCCGAATGCCGCCTTCCTCACCGGCCGCTTCCACGCCTACCGCGCGGCCAGCGAGGCGGTGATGACGCTGCTGCGCGGGATCAGCCCGCTGGTGGAGCCGCTCTCGCTCGACGAGGCCTTCGTCGACCTCGGCGCCGCCGACCTGCCCGACCACGGCGTGCCGACGGTGAGCGCACTCGGCCGGCAGCTGAAGGAGCAGGTCGCGGAGGTGACCGGTGGGCTCACCGGGTCGGTCGGGATCGCCACCTCGAAGCTGATGGCCAAGATCGCCAGCGACCTCGACAAGCCCGACGGCCTGGTGGTGGTGGCGCCGGGCATGGAGCGCGACCTGCTGCGGCCGATGCAGGTGACGGTGATCCCCGGGGTCGGGCCGGCGACCGCCGAGAGGCTGCGCCGGGTCGGCGTGCACACGGTCGCCGAGCTGGAGCAGCTCAGCGAGGACGAGCTGGTCCGGGTGCTCGGGCAGGCACACGGCCGCAACCTCTTCCGGCTGGCCCGCGCCGACGACGACCGTCCGGTGGTCGCCGAGCGGGAGGCCAAGTCGGTCAGCGTCGAGGACACCTACGACACCGACCATGTCGACCGGCGGCTGCTCGAGGCCCTGATCGACCGGCAGGCGGCCAAGGTCACCGAGCGGCTGCGCAGCTCGCGGCTCTCGGGGCGCACCGTGACGCTGAAGGTCCGGCTGCACGACTTCTCCACCCACACGCGGTCCGCGACCCTGACCGGCCCCACCGACGACCAGCGCACCGTCGCCCGGCTGGCCCGCTCACTGCTCGGCGAGGTCGACACGTCGGGCGGGGTGCGGCTGCTGGGCGTGGGCGTGTCCGGCCTGGCCGACTGGATCCAGGACGACCTGTGGACCGACGACGAACCCGACGAGCCCACGCCGGATCCCGAGGTCGTCGAGCAGGCCACCGCGGCAGCGCTGTGGCGCGGGACCGGCTGGGCCCCCGGGACCGACGTCGAGCACGACGAGCACGGCCGGGGCTGGGTGTGGGGCTCCGGCCGCGGCGTGGTCACCGTGCGCTTCGAGACCGCCGGCACCGGGCCCGGCCGGGTGCTGTCCTTCCCGGCCGACGAGCCGCAGCTGCACCCCTTCAGGCCAGCAGCAGGGTGACCCGGTCGCCGGGCCGCAGCTGCGCGCACCCGGGGAGGTCGGCGCTCGCCACCACGCCGACGACCGGGTAGCCGCCAGTGGTGGGGTGGTCGGCGAGGAGGACCACCGGCTGCCCGTTCGGCGGCACCTGCACCGCGCCGAGCACGATCCCCTCGCTGGGGAGCTCACGCCGGACCCGGCGCCGCAGTGCCGGTCCCTCCAGCCGGAGGCCCACCCGGTTGGAGTCGCTGGAGACGGCGTACGACGACCCGTGCAGGCCCGCGACCGCGAGGGGGTCGAACCAGTCGGCGCGCGGCCCGAGAAGGATCCGGAGCTCGTGCGCCGGCCGGGTCGCGGCGGTCGCCTCGACGGACCGCGGAGCACCCTGCACGGACCCGAGCGGCAGGCGGTCGCCTGCGCGCAGCGGTGCCGGCCCCAGCCCGGAGAGCAGGTCGGTCGACCGCGAGCCCAGCACCGGCGGCACGGCCACGCCGCCCGCGACCGCGAGGTGGCAGCGCAGGCCGCCCTCGGCCGGCCCGAGCTCGAGCACCGCGCCTGCCGTCAACGTCACCGCGGTGCCCCAGGGCAGCGCCCGGCGCCCGGATCCGGTGCCGGATCCGGTGCCGGATCCGCTGCCGGGGCCGGGGCCGGTGTGCACCGGGCACCACGCGCCGGTCACCGCCACGGTGGCGGCGCGGTCCAGCCGGAAGGTCGCCCCGCTCAGCGTCACCTCGACGGTCGCCCTGTCCTCGGGGTTGCCGACCAGCCGGTTCGCGAGCCGGTGCGCCGGCTCGTCGAGGGCGCCGGACCGGGGCACCCCCAGGTGGGCGAGCCCGACGCGACCGAGGTCCTGCACGGTGGCCAGCGCCCCCGGGTCGACGACGTCTAGGAACCGGGTCTGCTCAGCCGGCACGGAACCTGACCCTCGTCCCCGGCACCAGCAGCGCCGGTGGGTCCGCCCCGGGGTCCCAGAGCCGTCCAACCGTCCCGACGGCGGCCGTGCCGATCAGGCGCCAGCCCCCGGGAGAGTCGGTCGGGTAGACCGCGGTCCAGCTGTCCGCGACCGCCAGTGATCCCGCGGGCACCCGGCTCCGTGGACTCGGCAGCCGGGGGACGGACAGCTGCTCAGGCAGGCCACGACAGTAGGCGAAGCCCGGGGCGAAGCCGCAGAAGGCCACGACGTGCTCGATGCCGGCGTGCACCGTGGCGACGTCCTCGCGACTGCAGTCCCACGCCCGGGCGACATCGTCGAGGTCCGGGCCGTCGTAGGTCACCACCAGCTCGACCAGCTCACCGGTGGGCCCGGTGGCCTCCGGCAGCGACCAGGTCGCCACCGCCTCCGCCAGCGCTGCCGGCTCGGCCACCCCGTCGAGGAGCACCGTGGTCGCCGCCGGCACGACGTCACGGGCCCGTCCGTCGTCGAGGAGGCCGCGCGCGGCGTCGTACACCGCCTGCACCCGGCCGGCTGAGCCGCACTCGACCAGCAGTGCCGACTCCCCCACGCGGAGCGCCGTCAGGGGAGGCACGTTCAGCCGGCCCACGACCGCACCTCCAGGCCGACCGCCTCCAGGGCACCGCGCACCGCGCGGGCCGTCGCCACGGCGCCCGGGGAGTCGCCGTGCACGCAGACCGACTCCACGGTGCGCCCACGGGCCAGGCGTACGGCGTTCTGCGCCACCTCGCCGGCATCCTCGACGAGGGCTCCCGGCTGGTCCCGCGGCACCAGCCGGCCCTCGTCGGTGTAGCCCCGGTCGGGGAACCCCTCGGCGACGACCCGCCTGCCCGCGGCAGCGGCGAGCCTCAGGATGGCCGACCCGGGCAGCCCCAGCACCGGCAGGTGGTCGCTGGCGGCGAGGACAGCACCGGCCTGCCCGAGGTCGTCGACCACCCGGTTGTAGAGGGCCCCGTGCGGCTTGAGGTAACCGACGACCGTCCCCTCCTCGGCGGCGAGCCGCCGCAAGGTGCCCAGCTGCTCGCGGACCCACTCCTCGAGGACCGCGGCGCCCACGTCCAGCCGGCGGCGCCCGAAACCCTCGCGGTCGAGGTAGCCGACCTGGGCACCGACCACCACGTCGTGGGCCGCCGCAAGGCCGCAGGCGGTCCGCATCGTCTGCTCGTCGCCGGCGTGGAAACCGCAGGCCACGTTGGCACTGGTGACCACCGCGATCAGGCCGGCGTCGTCGGTGACTCCCTCAGCGAGATCGGCGTTGAGGTCGATGCGCATGACATCAGTCTGCCCGTGGTACCTCCCGGGATGAGAAGTCACTGAGAACTCGTCGCGGGCGCAACTTCCGCGGCCGGCCACTCGTCCTAACCGACGAAGGCCCGACGAATCGGGGGAATCCTGCGGGGTCCCGGTGCGTTGGGGTGAATGGAACCGGTTATCGGTTTCCGCCTGTAGGAAGGGAGCGCATCGCTGTGACCACCAGTCGCCACGAGCGCGAGATCGAAGGACGCGACAGCGTCGGCCTCTACCTCGACGAGATCGCGCGCACGCCGCTGCTCGACGCCGAGACCGAGGTCGAGCTCTCCAAGGCCATCGAGGCCGGCCTGTTCGCGCAGAAGCTGCTCCAGGAGGGCAGGGTCGGCCGCCGCAAGGGTGGCGCGCCGAAGAACGCCACCGAGGACGAGCTGCGCTGGCTCGTCGAAGAGGGCGAGCGCGCCATGCGGCGCTTCATCAACGCGAACCTGCGGCTGGTCGTCTCGATCGCCCGCAAGTACGGCCGCAGCCAGATGCCGATGCTCGACCTCATCCAGGAGGGCAACACCGGGCTGATCCGGGCCGTCGAGAAGTTCGACTACGCCAAGGGCTACAAGTTCTCGACGTACGCCACCTGGTGGGTCCGCCAGGCCATCACCCGTGGCATCGCCCAGCAGGCCCGCGTGGTCCGGCTGCCGGTGCACGTGGTGGAGGAGCTCAACCAGGTCGGCTCCGCGCGGCGCACGCTCGAGCGCCAGCTCGGCCGCGAGCCCGACCCGGGCGAGATCGCCGCCGAGCTCGACATGGACGTGGACCGGGTGATCGACCTGCTCGGCTGGGGTCGGGAGCACGTCAGCCTGGACACGCCGATCGACGAGGACGGGGACACCTCCCTGGGCGACCTGATCGCCCAGGAGAGCACGCCCGGCCCGGACCTGACGGTGCTCGACACCGAGTCGCGCGACCGGCTGATGAGCCTGGTCGACCTGCTCGACGAGCGCTCGGCCGACATCATCCGCAGCCGCTACGGCCTCGTTGACGGCCGGCAGCACAAGCTCGCCGACATCGGAGCGCGCCACGGCATCTCCGCCGAGCGGGTACGCCAGCTCGAGCGCGAGGCCATCGCCCGGCTCCGCAAGCTCGCTGACCCGGACCTTGCTGCCTGACCGGGGTGGCCTAGGACCGTTGCAGCTCCTCGAAGACCTCCGTGACCCGCTCACGGAGGTCTTCGAGCGTCCCGGTGTTGTCGATGACGTGGGTGGCGATCGCGCGTCGGTCCTGGCGGGTGGCCTGCGCCCCGATCCGGGAGCGGGCCTCCCCCTCGGTCCAGCCGCGGTCGCGGACCATCCGCTCGACCTGGGTGTCAGTGGGTGCGTCCACGACGACCACGGCGTCGAAGGTGCCGGCCCGGCCCGACTCGGCGAGCAGCGGGATGTCGTGCACCACCAGCGCGTCGTCGGGGGCGGCCTGCTCCAGCGCGACGATCCGCTCGAAGACCAGCGGGTGCACGATGCCCTCGAGCCGCTGGCGGGCGGCCTCGTCGGTGAACACCACGCGCGCCATCGCCGGCCGGTCGAGCTCGCCGTCGGCGGTCAGCAGGGCGTCACCGAACTCGGCGACCACCGCGTCGAGCCCGGGGGTTCCCCGGGCCACCACCTCGCGGGCGAGCTGGTCGGCGTCGATCACCACCGCGCCGAGGTCGCGCAGGACCTGCGCCACCGCGCTCTTGCCGGCGGCGATGCCCCCGGTCAGCCCGACGCGCTTCACCGGTCGTGCACCAGCGCCACGACGCTGACCCCGGTCTGCGGGATCTTCATGCCCTCGTGCAGCACGTCGACCGACCCCTCCTGCTTGATCGCGAAGAGCAGCACCGTCTCCTCGCCGTACCTCTCCATGAAGTGCGCCAACGTGAACTCCTCGGTGAGCCTGGTGCGCTTGACCGTCATCCCGCGTGCGACCCGCTCGGCCATCTCGGGGTAGGACAGGGCGGGGTGGAACGGTGCGCGCGCGGTCAGGTGGGAGGCCTCGGCCTTGCGCTTGTCGGCGGACGGGTCCTCGGCGAGCGCGCGGCGCAGCTGGTAGACGTTGGCCCGGCCCAGGACGTGGGCGAACTCGCGTGCGGCGGTGGCGTTGACCTCCTCCTCGCTGGTGCACGCGATCAGGCTGCCGATGCCGGCCATGTCCATGTCCTTGACCGCGTAGTCGCTGAGGATGTTGGCGGTCACCGTCGGCAGCCCGGACATCCGGGCGCCGGCGAGAGACCGGTAGTGACGGGACAGCACGACCGTCTGGATCCGGGACTCGGTGAGCACCTTGGCGGCCTGCACGACCCAGTCGTCGTCGCCGACGAAGAGGATGCCCTGCGGCGAAGGGCTGGCCAACCCGAGGCGCTCGGCGAGCCGGCCGACCCCGAGGCCGTAGACCGCCACGGTGCAGACGATCACGACGAAGACGACCGGGGCGAGCTGGGCGGCCTGGTCGGCGAGGTGGATGAGCTCGGGACGACCCGACTCCCGCGCGTTCCTGGCCAACGACAGCGCGAAGACGCTGCTCACGGCGGCGGCGACGATCCCCCGCGGGGCCATGCAGGCCAGCAGCACGCGTTCCTGGCGGGTCACCTTCGTGCCCCAGAGCCCGATCAGGACGCTGACCGGGCGGACCACGACGACCAGCAGCAGGACGAACAGCAGCGACCGCGGCGCCACCGCGGCCAGGGCGTCGGGGTGGATGCGGCTGGCGAGCACGACGAAGAGGCCACCGACGAAGAGCACCTGCAGGTGCTCCTTGAACTCGGCCACGTGCTCGACGTGCAGCTCCGGGCGGTTGCCGACGAAGATGCCGAGGACCGTGACCGTGACCAGCCCGCTCTGGTCCTGGAGCAGGTTGGCACCCACCATCGCACCGACCGCCGCCGCGAGGAAGGTGACGCCGTGCAGGAAGTCCGGGATGAGGTGCCGGCGCATCGCGAACTCGAGCAGCACCCCGACGGCCAGCGCGATGCCGAAAGCGATCACCACGGTCTTGAGCACCGCCAGCACCAGCTGCGGCAGCGCCTCGCCGACGCCGCCGATCAGCACGCCCTGGAAGACCAGCACGGCGAGGAGGGCACCGATCGGGTCGACGACGATGCCCTCCCAGCGCAGCAGCGAGGAGACCCGCCTGGTCGGCCGCAGCTGGCGCAGGATCGGCGCCAGCACCGTCGGGCCGGTGACCACCAGGATGGCGCCGATCAGCAGCGCGACCTGCAGCTGGAAGCCGATCAGCCAGGCACAGAGCGTGATCAGCACCCAGGCGATGCCCACGGTCACCGTGCACAGTCGGATCACCGGTCTGCCGAGATCGCGCACGTGCGTCAGCCGCAGCGACATCGACCCCTCGAACAGGATGATCCCGACCGCGATCGACACCCCGCCGAAGAGCACCTCCCGCCCGAGGACCTGCTCGGGGTCCACCAGGCGGCCGAGCCCGAAGCCGATCAGCAGCAGCAGCAGGATCGAGGGCAGCTTGACCTGCCAGGCCAGCCACTGCGCGACCACGGAGACGACGAGCACGAGGGCGAGATAGGCCTCCGGGGTCATCGGGTCAGCGTAGCGACGGGCCTTGGGCTGCCAAGATGGACGGGTGGGCGAGGAGGACGACGTGACGCACGCCGGGCAGAGCGAGGGGTCACGGATCGCCCTGCTGGTGCCCGGGTCGGTGGACTATGTCGAGCTGGTGATCTCGCTGCTGGCGGCCGGGACCTTCCCGGTGCCGCTGGACCCGAAGCTGACCGCGACCGAACGCGCCCGCGTCCTCGACGACGTCGACCCGCACCTCGTGGTGGACAGCGAGCAGCGCCTGCGCGAGATGGTCGCGACCATCCCGGAGCGCTTCCGCCGGGCGCTGCCGCGCTGCCGGCCGATGCACGTCACCAGCGGCACCACCGGCCGACCCAAGGGCGTCTACAGCGGCCTGCTGTCCGAAGACGAGGCGGCCGCGCTGGTCGCGGAGGAGCAAGAGCTGTGGGGCTTCTGCGCCGAGGACGTCGACCTCGTGCTGAGCCCGCTGCACCACTCGGCGCCGCTGCGCTTCGCCATCGGCACCCTGCTTGCCGGAGGTCGCGTCGTCGTACCCGGCCCGTTCGACCCCGCGGTGGTCTCCAAGGCCATCGACCGGGAGCGGCCCACGTCGATGTTCTGCGTGCCGGCACACCTGCAGCGGTTGTTCACCCACTGGGAGCGGCACGGCGCGCCCGACCTCTCCTGCTTCCGACTGGTCGCGCACGCCGGCGCGCCCTGCCCCGGCCACGTCAAGCGCGAGCTGATCGAGCGGTTCCCGCACGGGTCGACGTGGGAGTTCTACGGCTCGACCGAGGGCCAGTTCACCGCCTGTCGCAGCGAGGAGTGGCTGCGCCGCCCGGGCACGCTGGGCCGGGCCCGTCCGGGCCGGACGATGAGCGCCGACGAGGACGGCGTGCTGTGGTGCGTGGTGCCGCCGCACGCGCGCTTCGAGTACTTCCGTGACCCGGAGAAGACCGCCGCTGCCTGGCGGGACACGCCGGCCGGTCCGGCGTTCACGGTCGGCGACCTGGGCCGCGTCGACGATGAGGGCTACGTCTGGCTCGACGGTCGGCGCGAGGACCTGATCATCAGCGGTGGGGTCAACGTCTATCCCGCCGAGGTCGAGGACCTGCTCTGCGCGGTCGACGGCGTGGACGACGTCGCGGTCTACGGGATGCCGGACGAGCGGTGGGGGCAGCGGGTCTGTGCGGCCTACGTCGGCAGCGCTTCTCCGGAGGAGGTGGTGGCCCATGCCCGCGAGCACCTGGCGCCGGCCAAGCGGCCCAAGGAGGTGCACCGCCTGGACGCCCTCCCCCGCACGACGACCGGCAAGGTGTTGCGCCGCGAGCTCAGCCGGCTGCCTGCGCCATCGGATCCTCCGCGCAGCTGAAGGTCTGGCGGTACCGCTGCGGGCTGACCCGGCGCGCCCTGGTGAAGTGGTGCCGCAGCGCCGCCGCGTTGGAGAAGCCGACCCGCGCGGCGACCTGGTCGATGCCCAGGCTGGTCTCCTCGAGCAGCTGCTCGGCCGCGAGCACCCGCTGGTGGGTAACCCAGGCGTGCGGGGTGGTGCCGGTCTCCTCGCGGAAGCGGCGGGCGAAGGTGCGGGCGGACACCATCGCCCGCCGGGCCAGCGCCTCCACGCTGAGGTCGTCGTCGAGGTGCTCGGGGATCCAGGCCAGCACGGGCGCCAGGGTGTCGCCGTCGCACTCCGGGACCGCGGCCCTGATGAACTGCGCCTGGCCACCGTCGCGGTGCGGGGTGACCACCATCCGCCGGGCGGTGGCGGCCGCCACCCTGCCACCGAAGGTGATGCGCAGTAGGTGCAGCGCGGCGTCGATGCCGGCAGCGCTGCCGGCGCCGGTGAGCACCCGGCCGTCCTGGACGTAGAGCACGTCCGGGTCGAGGAGCGCCTCCGGGTAGAGCCGGGCCAGCTCGTCGGCGTGACGCCAGTGGGTGGTGCAGCGGCGGCCATCGAGCAGGCCCGCCTCGCCCAGGGCGAAGGCGCCGGTGCAGTGGGCGAAGATCGTGGCTCCGGCCTCGTGGGCGCTGCGCAGCGCCGAGGCCACCGCCGGGGACGGAGTGGTGAAGTCCCGCTTCGGCGCCACGCACACGAGGTCGGCCCCTTCCAGGGCCTCGAGGCCGTGGTCGACGTACAGGTCGAAGCCGGACGCCCCGCGGACCCGGCCGGGCCGCGGCGCGCAGACCACGAACTCGAACACCGGGTTGCCGTCGTCGGCGTGGTAGGGCTCGGCCCACACCTCGCAGATGGCGCCCAGCCCGAAGGGCTCGACGCCGTCCTGGACCACGACCGCCACCTTCTCGATGCTCACCGGCCCAGCATGCACCGCTGGTTGGCAGGAAATCAATGGGAGTGGGCATATCTGCCACTGGTGGCAGGAAACCGTCCGGCGCAGAATTCTTGCCATGAACGCACCGCTGATCCTGGTCATCGCCGTCCTTGCTTCCGCTGCGCTCGCCTGGGTGGCGGTCGCCCTGTGGGAGACCGTGAGGAGCGACGGGTACGGCGTCCGGCCGGCACCGCGCAGCCATCCGGACGAGCCCACCCCGTTCGACCGGGCGGCCTGAACCGAACGCGAAGGAGCCCGGTCCCGGGGGACCGGGCCTCTCGCTGGTGCTCAGCGGGTCACTGGCCGCCGGTGAGCTTCTCGCGCAGGGCCTGCAGCGCCTCGTCGGACGCGAGCGAGCCGCTGTCGGGGGCCGGGGCCTCCGAGGAGTAGGACGTCGCCTCGCCGGCCTCGACCTCGGCCTTCTTGGCCTCGGCCTGCTGCTTGACGTGGGCCTCCCAACGAGCGTGCGCCTTGGCGTACTGCTCCTCCCAGGTCTTGCGCTGGTCGTCGTAGCCCTCGAGCCACTCGCCGGTCTCCGAGTCGAAACCCTCGGGGTAGATGTAGTTGCCCTGGTCGTCGTAGGACGCGGTCATGCCGTAGAGCGTCGGGTCGAAGTCCTCCGCGCCGGCGGCCGCGGCCGTCTCGTTGGCCTGCTTGAGCGACAGGGAGATGCGACGGCGCTCGAGGTCGATGTCGATGATCTTGACCATCACCGCGTCACCGACCTGGACCACCTGCTCGGGGATCTCCACGTGGCGCTCGGCCAGCTCGGAGATGTGCACCAGGCCCTCGATGCCCTCCTCGACTCGGACGAAGGAGCCGAAGGGGACCAGCTTGGTGACCTTGCCCGGCACGATCTGGCCGATCTGGTGGGTGCGGGCGAAGTGCTGCCAGGGGTCCTCCTGGGTCGCCTTCAGGGACAAGGAGACGCGCTCGCGCTCCATGTCGACGTCGAGCACCTCGACGGTGACCTCGTCGCCGACGGAGACGACCTCGCTGGGGTGGTCGATGTGCTTCCAGGAGAGCTCCGAGACGTGCACCAGGCCGTCGACGCCACCGAGGTCGACGAACGCACCGAAGTTGACGATCGAGGAAACGACGCCCTTGCGGATCTGGCCCTTCTGCAGCTGGGTCAGGAAGCCGTGACGGACCTCGGACTGGGTCTGCTCGAGCCACGCCCGACGGG
>JAICXL010000046.1 GCA_025980475.1 Nocardioidaceae bacterium
CGATCGTGGTGCACACCGACCGCCAGCTCAAGAACGGTCGTGACGTCGTGGTGGCTGCGCTGCTCGGCGCGGAGGAGTACGGCTTCGCGACCGCGCCGCTGGTGGTCTCCGGCTGCGTCATGATGCGGGTCTGCCACCTCGACACGTGCCCGGTGGGGGTCGCCACGCAGAACCCGGTCCTGCGCGAGCGGTTCAACGGCAAGGCCGAGTACGTCGTCAATTTCTTCACCTACATCGCCCAGGAGGTCCGCGAGCTGCTCGCCGAGCTGGGCTTCCGCACCCTCGAGGAGGCGGTCGGCCACGCCGAGGTCCTCGATGCCCGGCGCGCGGTGGACCACTGGAAGGCGACCGGCCTGGACATCAGCCCGGTCTTCCACGTGCCGGCGCTGCCGGAGGGGGCGGCGCTGCACCGCACCGCCAGTCAGGACCATGGCCTCGACAAGGCGCTGGACAACCAGCTGCTCGAGCTGTGCGCCCCGGCGCTGGAGCGGGGTGAGCCCGTGCGCGCGCGGCTGCCCATCCGCAACGTCAACCGCACCGTCGGCACGCTCCTGGGCCACGAGGTCACCAGGCGTCAGCGGGGTGAGGGGCTGCCCGACGGCACCATCGACCTGACCTTCACCGGCTCGGCGGGGCAGTCGTTCGGTGCCTTCGTGCCGCGCGGCATCACCCTGCGCCTCGAGGGCGACGCCAACGACTACGTGGCGAAGGGGCTGTCCGGCGGGAGGGTCGTCGTACGCCCGGACCGGTCGGCGACGTTCGACGCCAGCCGCCAGGTCGTGGCCGGGAACGTGATCGGCTACGGCGCCACGTCCGGTGAGATCTACCTCCGCGGCCTGGTGGGGGAGCGCTTCGCCGTGCGCAACTCCGGGGCCACCGCCGTCGTCGAGGGAGTCGGCGACCACGGCTGCGAGTACATGACCGGGGGGACCGTGGTCGTGCTCGGGCCGACCGGGCGCAACTTCGCCGCGGGCATGAGCGGCGGTGCGGCCTACGTCCTGGACCTGGTCGAGGGCCGGGTCAACCCCGAGCTCGTCGAGCAGGCAGCCGTCGAGGGTGCTGCCGTCGACACCCTGCGGGGGCTGGTCGAGCGGCACCTCGAGGAGACCGGTTCGACCGTCGCCGAGGAGCTGCTGGCCGACTGGGACGCCGCCGTCGTGCGCTTCACCGAGGTGATGCCCAGCGACTACAAGAGGGTGCTTGAGGCACGCGACGAGGCGATCGAGGAGGGCCTGGACGAGGATCAGGCCGCCGCGCGGATCATGGAGGTGCTGCATGGCTGACCCGAGAGGCTTCCTCCGCAGCGGTCGCGAGGTCGCCCCCAGGCGACCGGTCGAGGAGCGGGTGCGGGACTGGCAGGAGGTCTACCCCGGCGGGCCGGGGAGGGCGCTGCTGCCGATCATCTCCGCCCAGGCCGGCCGCTGCATGGACTGCGGCATCCCCTTCTGCCACCAGGGCTGCCCGCTGGGCAACATCATCCCGGAGTGGAACGACCTGGTCTGGCGCGACGACTGGGCCGGCGCGATCGAGCGGCTGCACGCGACCAACAACTTCCCCGAGCTCACCGGCCGGCTGTGCCCGGCGCCGTGCGAGACCGCCTGCGTGCTCGGCATCAACCAGGAACCGGTGACGATCAAGAACGTCGAGGTCTCGATCATCGAGCGCGCCTTCGAGGACGGCAACGTCCGCCCGCAGCCGCCGGAGTGGCTGACCGGGCGGACCGTCGCCGTCGTCGGGTCGGGGCCGGCCGGCCTCGCGGCCGCGCAGCAGCTGACCCGCGCGGGCCACACGGTCGCGGTCTACGAGCGGGCCGACAAGATCGGCGGTCTGCTCCGCTACGGCATCCCGGAGTTCAAGATGGAGAAGGCCGTGCTGGACCGCCGGCTGACCCTGATGAAGCGGGAGGGCACGGTCTTCCGTGCCGGAGCGGACGTGGGCCGGCAGCTGACCGGGAAGCACCTGCGGGAGCGGTACGACGCGGTCGTGCTCGCGATCGGATCGACCGTCCCGCGGGACCTGCCGGTGCCGGGCCGGGAGCTCGACGGCATCCACCAGGCGATGGAATACCTCCCGCAGTCCAACCGCGCCTCCCTCGGCGAGCCGGTCGACGGCCAGATCCGCGCCGACGGCAAGCACGTGGTGATCATCGGCGGCGGCGACACCGGCGCGGACTGCCTGGGCACCGCGACCCGACAGGGTGCGGCCTCGATCACCCAGCTGGAGATCCTGCCCCGTCCGGCGGACGAGCGACCGCCCAGCCAGCCGTGGCCGACGTACCCCATGGTCTTCCGGGTCTCGTCGGCGCACGAGGAGGGCGGCGAGCGCGTCTACGCGGTGTCGACGAGCGCGTTTTTGGGCGACGACCAGGGCAACGTCCGGGCGCTCCGTCTCGTGGAGGTTGCCTTCCAGGACGGCCGGCTGGTGGAGCACGAGGGCACCGAGCGGGAGATCCCGGCCGAGCTCGTGCTGCTCGCGATGGGCTTCAGCGGCCCGCAGCGCGAGGGGCTGGTCGAGCAGCTGGGGGTCGAGCTCGACCAGCGCGGCAACGTCGCGCGGGACGCGTCCTACGCCACCTCCGTGGACGGCGTCTTCGTCGCCGGGGACGCCGGTCGTGGCCAGTCCCTGATCGTGTGGGCGATCGCGGAGGGCCGTGCGGCGGCGGCTGCGGTGGACGCCTGGCTGACGGGAGGCACGACGCTGCCGGCGCCGATCCCGCCGACGGAGCGTCCGCTCACCGTGTGAGCGGACGCCGGTCCCGGCACCGGTCCCGTTCCCGCTGCGGACGGTTGCGTCTCTCAGCAGTGCGTTCCAGCGACACGGACACGGCCGGTGTCCGAAACGTTGCAGTCGGTCCTCGACAGGCCGTCCGCCCGGGTGCCTGCAGGAGCCACCGATCGGCCCGCCCGCGGAGCGGCGCTTGGATCGTTCAAGTCGCGGCGAGTAGGGTCGGCCGGGTGCGTAGAGCGAAGATCGTCTGCACCCTCGGCCCGGCCACTTCCAGCAAGGAGCAGATCCGGGCCCTGGTCGAGGCGGGCATGGACGTGGCCCGGATGAACCTCAGCCACGGCACCTACGCCGAGCACGCGGAGGTCTACCGGCTGGTGCGTGAGGCCTCCGACGAGGCCGGGCACGGCGTCGGCATCTTCGTCGACCTCCAGGGCCCGAAGATCCGGCTCGGCAACTTCGAGCGCGGCAGCGAGCTCCTCGAGCGTGGCCAGCGGTTCACGATCACGACCCGCGAAATGCCCGGCGACGCCGACTGCGCGTGCACCACCTACGCCGGCCTCCCCGGTGATGTCTCGGCGGGCGACCAGGTGCTGATCGACGACGGCAAGGTGCGGCTGCGGGTCGTCGAGGTCGAGGGCCCCGACGTGCACACCGAGGTCGTCGTCGGTGGCCGGGTCAGTGACCACAAGGGCATCAACCTCCCCGGGGTCCCGGTCAGCGTGCCGGCGATGTCGGAGAAGGACATCGCGGACCTCCGCTGGGCCCTGCACCTGACCGTCGACTACATCGCGCTGTCGTTCGTCCGCTCAGCGAAGGACGCCGAGGACGTCCGCTCGGTCATGCGCGAGGAGGGCGTGCTGCTCCCGGTGATAGCCAAGATCGAGAAGCCCCAGGCGATCGACAACCTCGACGAGGTGATCGATGCCTTCGACGCCTTCATGGTGGCGCGCGGCGACCTCGGCGTGGAGTGCCCCCTCGAGGACGTGCCGATCCTGCAGAAGCGGGTCATCGACCGGGCGCGCCGCAACGCCAAGCCGGTGATCGTGGCCACCCAGATGCTCGAGTCGATGATCAGCAGCCCGGCGCCGACCCGGGCCGAGGCGTCCGACGTCGCCAACGCCGTGCTCGACGGTGCCGACGCGGTGATGCTGTCCGGTGAGACCAGCGTCGGGAAGTACCCCATCGAGACGGTGCAGACGATGGCGCGGATCATCGACTCCACCGAGGATGCCGAGCTGGCCACGATGGCCGCCCGGGAGTGGCGGCCGATCACCCGCGGCGGCGTGATCGCCAAGGCCGCCGCCGAGGTGGCCGAGGCGGTCGGCGCGAAGTACCTCGTGGCCTTCACCCAGAGCGGCGACTCCGCCCGCCGGCTCGCCCGGTACCGCAGCACCATCCCGGTGCTGGCGTTCACCCCGGAGAACCAGGTGCGCTCGCAGCTGTCGATGACCTGGGGGGTGGAGACCTTCCGCACCAGCTCGGTCGAGCACACCGACGAGATGGTGCGCCAGGTCGACGACCAGCTGCTGGAGATCGGCCGGGTTCAGGAGGGGGACCTCGTGGTGATCATCGCCGGGAGTCCGCCCGGCATCCCCGGCTCCACCAACGCGCTCCGCATCCACCGGATGGGCGATGCCATCAACGAGGTGGCGCCGGCCTACCGCCGGCTCGGCTGAGATCGGGCGGAGGCACTTCCCTGCGGGAGGCGGGTGCCCCGGGTGGGACTCGAACCCACACTGGACGGTGTTTGAGACCGTTGCCTCTGCCGATTGGGCTACCGGGGCGAACAGCCCCAAACGCTACCGGAAGCCGGCGTCCCGTCCCGCGCAGGCAGGACCTTCCCGCAGCCCCCGGTAACCTTCGCCCGTGAGCGCAACCCCGAGCGGACCGCGGCGCCGTGTGGTCGTCGCCGAGGACGAGGCGCTGATCCGGCTCGACCTGGTGGAGATGCTGGGGGAGGAGGGCTACCAGGTCGTGGGGGAGGCCGGCGACGGTGAGCGCGCGGTCGAGCTGGCCGAGGAGCTCCGTCCGGACCTGGTCGTCCTCGACGTGAAGATGCCGCGGCTGGACGGCATCGCGGCTGCGGAGCGGATCGCAGAGCAGGGCCTCGCGCCGGTGGTGATCCTGACCGCGTTCAGCCAGCGCGACCTCGTCGAGCGCGCCCGTGACGCCGGCGCGATGGCCTACCTGGTCAAGCCCTTCACTCAGGCGGACCTGGTTCCGGCGATCGAGATGGCGATGAGTCGGTTCGCCGAGCGGCAGCACCTCCAGGAGGAGGTCGCCGACCTGAGCGAGCGGCTGGAGACCCGCAAGGCCATCGACCGCGCCAAGGGGGTTCTGCAGGGCAGGCTCGGGCTGAGCGAGCCGGACGCCTTCCGGTGGATCCAGAAGACGGCGATGGACCTGCGGCTGTCGATGCGGCAGGTCGCGGAGGGCGTCGTCGAGCACGGGCCGGAGGCACTCGGCAGCACCGAGGGGGAATGAGCCGGGCCGGTTCGTGGCACTTGCTGGACGTGCCCCACGCCTCTCCTGCCTGCCGCGCGGCCGCCCTCCTGGGCACCGTCGCGCTCACCGCCGCGGGCTGTGCCGGGACCGGAGCCGAGCCCCATCCGGTGGCGAGGGAGGCCGCTCACTCCGTGCCCCGTGACGTCGGCGACGGCCAGCTGGTCGTGGGCGCCCTGCTTCCGGAGACCGGCGACCTGGCCTCGCTCGGGCCGCCCGAGTCGGCCGGGGTCGAGGCGGCGGTCGATGACATCAACGCCGCCGGCGGGGTGCTGGGCCGGCCGGTCGGGCTGGTCAAGGCCGACTCCGGCGACGAGACCACGAACATCGCCGGCGTCTCGGTCCGCAAGCTGCTGGCGCGGCACGCGGACGTGGTCATCGGCGCGGCCTCATCCGCCGTGTCCCTGGCCGTGTCGAAGCAGATCGCCGACGCCGGTGTCGTGGAGTTCTCCCCGTCCAACACCTCGCCGAAGTTCGACGAGCCGGGGACGGACCCGCATGACCTCTACTTCCGCACGGCTCCCTCGGACGTGCTCCAGGGATCGGTGCTGGCCAACGAGATCCTGCAGGCCGGCCACCGCCACGTTGCGGTGCTGGCCCGCCGCGACTCCTACGGCAAGCTGCTCGCCGACGAGCTCGAGAAGGACATCGTGGCCGGCGGCGGCGACCTGACCACGAAGCTGGAGTACCGCCCCGACACGAGCAGCTTCACCTCGCAGGCCGTGGAGATCCGCAGCACCCGTCCGGACGCAATCGTGGTCATCGGCTTCGACGAGACCAGGCGGATCATCCCGGCGCTGGCCGACGAGGGCATCGGCCCGCGCAACGTGCAGATCTACCTCGTCGACGGCAACTCCAGCGACTACTCGTCGTACTTCCCGGCCGGCACGATGACCGGCGTGGAGGGGATGCACCCCGGGGCGAAGCTGAGCACTGCCTTCAAGGACAAGCTGTTGCGGATCGACCCGCGGCTGACCGACTTCACCTACGCACCTGAGTCGTACGACGCCACCATCCTGACCGCCCTTGCCGTCGAGGCGGCCCGATCGGATGCGCCGGCGAAGTACTCGCCGCAGATCATCAAGGTTTCCCGCGGCGGCGAGAAGTGCACCACCTTCGCAAACTGCAGCGCACTGCTCAAGCAGGGCAAGGACATCGACTATGACGGTGAGTCCGGCCCGGTCGACCTCGACGATTCCGGCACTCCGGACGAGGCGACCATCACGCTCGTCCGGTACGCCTCGAGCAACGACCACCACGACACGGGATACGTCACCGGGCCCAGCTGAGGACGTGCCAGAGTGACCAGTGGGACGGTCGGCCGGAGTGGTGTGCGCCACAAGGTCACGAATGGCTAACGACCTGACCTCATTCGTGGAGGCTCGCTTCAGGAGGACCAGCCGCAGGCTAGGTTGCTGTGCACTTCAAAGACAAGCGTTCTGCCACAGCTCGGCTGGCCGCGCGCACTCACTCTCTCCATGTGGAGGCTCAATGATCCGCCAGAAAGGCATCGTCCGCTCGGCCGCAGTGCTGGGCGTCGCGGCCCTTGCCCTCGCCGGGTGTGGCAGCAACGGCAGCAACGCCCCCAAGGCGTCCGGCGGTGACAGCCCCAGCGCCACCACGGGCAGCTCCAGCGGCTCGAGCGGGCAGAACCAGGGCGACGGCCAGCTGGTCGTCGGCACCCTCCTGCCGCAGACCGGTGACCTCGCCTTCCTCGGCCCGCCGGAGTTCGCCGGTGTCGACGCGGCGGTCCACGACATCAACGCGGCCGGCGGCGTGCTGGGCAAGCCGGTGACGCAGGTCAAGGCGGACTCGGGCGACGGCACGCCGGACATCGCGGGCTCCTCGGTGGACTCGCTGCTCGCCGGCAACGCAGACGTGATCCTGGGCGCGGCTGCCTCGGGCGTCTCGCTGTCGGTCATCAACAAGATCACCGACGCAGGCGTCGTGGAGTTCTCCCCGGCCAACACCTCGCCGGCCTTCGACGACCCGAAGACCGACCCGCACAGCCTCTACTTCCGCACGGCGCCCTCCGACGTGCTCCAGGGAGCGGTGCTGGCCAACACGATCCTCGAGGACGGCCACAACAACGTCGCCATCCTGGCCCGCCAGGACTCCTACGGCGAGCTGCTGGCCAACCAGGTCGAGAAGGGCATCAAGGCCGGTGGCGGCAACGTGACCGCGAAGGTGCTCTACTCCGCCGACGCCACCAACTTCACCGCCGAGGTGACCAAGGTGGCGGCGACGCACCCCGACGCGATCGCGCTGATCGCGTTCAACGAGACCACCAAGATCATCCCCACGATGATCGGCAAGGGCATCGGTCCGCAGAAGCAGCAGGTCTACTTCGTGGACGGCAACACCGCTGACTACTCCAAGGACTTCCCGAAGGGCACCCTGACCGGCGTCAAGGCGACCTACCCGGGTGCGGAGCTCACCGGCAGCTTCAAGAAGGTGCTGCTCAAGACCAACCCGAAGCTGACCGACTTCACCTACGGGCCCGAGTCGTACGACGCCACCGTGCTGACCGCGCTTGCGGTCGAGGCGGCCAAGAGCGACGTCCCGACGAAGTACGCTCCGTGGATCATCAAGGTCTCCAAGGACGGCGAGAAGTGCACGACCTACAAGCAGTGCGACGCGCTGCTGAAGCAGGGCAAGGACATCGACTACGACGGTGTCTCCGGCCCCGTGGACCTCGGTGACACCGGCAGCCCGACCAAGGCGACCATCGGCATCTTCCAGTACGGCCCCGACAACACCTACCACCCGCTCAAGTACGTCACCGGCGTGATCTGAGCCGGCGACACAGCACCTGGCACGGCGAAGGGGCCCGATCGAGAGATCGGGCCCCTTCCGCGTCCTTGTTCGCTGTCCCTGATCAGGGGCTCCGTGCTCAGCCGTGCTTGGCCAGGGTGCCCAGGTAGAGCTGGATGACCTTGGGGTCGTTGGCCAGCTCCCGGCCGGACGCGGTGTAGGCGTTGCGGCCCTGGTCGAGCACGTAGCCACGGTCGCAGATCTGCAGGCAGCGGCGGGCGTTCTGCTCGACCATGATCACCGAGACTCCGGCGCGGTTGATCGTGCGCGTCTGCACGAACACCTCGTCCTGCATGACCGGCGACAGCCCTGCGGAGGGCTCGTCGAGGAGCAGCACCGACGGCTCCATCATCAGGGCGCGGCCCATCGCCACCATCTGTCGTTCACCACCGGAAAGCGACCCGGCTCGCTGGCTGCGTCGGTCGATCAGCGCGGGAAAGAGGTTGCCCACGAACTCGAAGCGCTTCCGGAAGGCCTTCGGGCGCTGGAAGGAGCCCATCTCCAGGTTCTCCTGGATCGTCAGGGACGGGAAGACGTTGTTGCTCTGCGGGACGAAGCCGATGCCCTTGGTGACCAGCGCATCGGCCCGCTGGTTGGTGATGTCGTCGCCGTGCAGCTTCACCGAACCGGAGCGGACCTTCACCAGCCCGAAGAGGGCCTTCAGCAACGTCGACTTGCCGGCTCCGTTGGGGCCGATGATGCCCACCAGCTCGCCGGGCTGGCAGTAGAGGTCCGAGCCGTTGAGGATGTTGACGCCGGGCAGGTAGCCGGCCACCAGGTCGTCGGCCCGGAGCACAGCGCCATCCGCCGCGGCCAGGTGCGCTTCCCGGCCCGGAGCCGACGACGTCGCCTGGGTCTCGGTCATCGGGTTGCTCCGTCCGTCTCGGGGGTCCCGCGCTCCTCGCGCTCGACCTCCTCGGTCGCCTGTGAGTGGATCTCGTCGGAGAGGTCCTCGCTGAGGTCCTGGTCGTGGTGGGAGCCGAGGTAGGCGTCGATGACGCGCGTGTCACCCATCACCGAGTCGGGTGGCCCCTCGGCGATCACCTTCCCCTGCGCCATCACGATCACCCAGTCGGAGATGTCGCGCACCATGTCCATGTCGTGCTCGACGAAGAGCACGGTCCGACCCTCGTCGCGCAGCGACTTCACGTGGCCCAGCAGGGACTGCTTCAGCGCCGGGTTCACGCCGGCCATGGGCTCGTCGAGCATCACCAGCTCGGGGTCGGCCATCAGCGCCCGGGCCATCTCCAGCAGCTTGCGCTGGCCGCCGCTGAGCTCACCGGCGAGGTCGGTCCGCTTCTTGATCAGCAGGAAGCGCTCGAGGAGGGAGTCGGCCTTCTCGGTGATCTCCTGCTCCTGGGCCCGCCAGATGCCGAGGAGGCCGCCGAGGAACCGCTCGCCCCTCTGCTTCGTGGCTCCCAGCCGCATGTTCTCCAGCACGGTCAGCTTGCCCAGCACCTTGGTCAGCTGGAAGGTGCGGATCATGCCCAACCGGGCGACCCGGTAGGCCGGCACTCCCGCCAGGGACCGGCCGTTGAAGGACCACTCGCCGGACTGCGGCTTGTCGAAGCCGGTCAGCAGGTTGAAGAACGTCGTCTTGCCGGCACCGTTGGGGCCGATCAGCGCGGTGATGACACCCCGCTGGATCTCCACGTGCTCGACGTCGACCGCGGTGAGGCCTCCGAACTGCCGGACGACGTGGTCGGCGACCACGATGGGGTCCGGTTTCGGGGCACCGGGTTCGGGGGAGACGCCGCGCAGCTGGTCGCGGGCTCCACTGCTCGTCTTGGGTGCGTCGTCAGCGAGCATCGATCGCCAGCTCCCTCCGGTCGCCGAAGATCCCCTGTGGTCGGAAGATCATCAACAGCATCAGGGCGAGTCCCATGATGATGAGGCGCATCAGGCTCGCTTGGTCGGTGTTCATCAGCCATGTGGGCATGATCGGGTGCGACCCGCTGGTCATCTGGCCGAACATCACGTCGAGGAACTGGATCAGGAACCAGAAGATGATCGAACCGACCACCGGGCCGAGCACCCGGGCGGCGCCGCCGAGCAGCAGCACCGTGTAGGCGAAGAACGTCGTGTCGGTGGCCACCCAGGTCGGGTTCATGTTGGTGTGCTGCAGTGCGACGAAGAACCCGGCCACCGCACCGAAGAGGCCGCCGATGACCAGCGACTGCATCTTGTAGAGATAGACGTTCTTGCCCAGGCTGCGGACGGCGTCCTCGTCCTCGCGGATGCCCTTCATCACACGGCCCCAGGGGCTGCGCATCGCCAGGAAGACAAGGATGCAGCCGAGGGCCACCACGATCCAGCCGAGGAAGAGGACCCAGAAGTCATAGGGCCGCCAGGCCACGATGCCGAGGTCGACGGAGTTGTGGAAGGGGTTGGCGTTGGCGAAGGCGCCCTCGAAGTGGATCAGGCCGTCCTGTCCACCGAACCACTTCAGCAGGGTCACCGAGCCGAGCGTGAAACGGATGATCTCTGACGCAGCGATGGTGACGATGGCGAGGTAGTCCGCACGCAGCCGCAGTGTCGGGACCCCCAGGATCAGGGCCAGGATCACGGTGAAGAAGAGGCCGGCCGCGATCGCCAGCCAGAAGGGCAGGTTCCAGGTGGCGATGAAGGCGGCGAAGAAGTACCCGCCGATCGCCATGAAGCCGGCTTCACCGAAGTTCAGCAGGCCGGTGTAGCCGAAGTTGACGTTGAGGCCGATGGCGGCCAGCGCGTAGACCACCGCGGTCGGTCCGAGACCCGACTGCAGCGCCTGGCTGAAAACAGTTCCCCAGTCCATGTGTTCTCCTCCTCAGCCCACTCGCTCCGCGCGCCCGAGCAACCCTTGCGGGCGGAACAGGAGCACCACGATGAGCACGACGAGCGCACCCACGAACTTGAGCTCGGCGGGGACGAACAACGTGGACACCTCGATGAAGATGCCGATGACGAAGGATCCGAGCAGCGCACCCCAGACGCTGCCGAGCCCGCCCAGGACCACTGCGGCAAAGACGAGGAGCAGGATCTTGAAGCCCACCTGGTAGTCGAAGCCCTGCGTCATGCCGAGCAGCACTCCCGACAGGCCTGCGAGCCCGGCCCCCACGGACCAGACCACCGAGATCACCCGGTCGACGTTGATGCCGGACGACGCCGCCAGCGCCGGGTTGTCCGAGACGGCCCGGGTGGCCTTGCCGATCCGCGTGAACTGGATGGCGGAGCAGACGATGACCAGCACCAGGGCCGAGAAGAGGATGACCCCGACCTCCTTGGGGGTGATGTCCACCGAGCCCAGGTGCCATGGCGCCGGGCTGGTCCACTGCGTGTAGTTGTGGCTCGCTGCTCCGGCGAAGTACTGGTAGATGTTGCGCAGGAAGATCGACAGGCCGATCGAGACGATCATGGCCGCGATCAGGCCCACACCCTTGCGTCGCAGCGGTGCCCACAACAGCTTGTCCTGCAACCAGCCGAAGAGGGTGGACAGCACGATGGCGGTGATGATCCCGGCGACCATGGTGACGTTGACCCCGCCGAGGGAGACGTCTCCGGGGAGCTGGTCGATGGCGAAGGCCGCGAGCGCACCGAACGTGATCAGCTCCCCGTGGGCGAAGTTGACCAGCCCGGTGGTCCCGAAGATCAAGGACAGGCCGAGCGATGCCATCGCCAGCAGGAACGCGAAGACCAGCCCGCCGACGGCGAGTTGCAGGCCCTGCGCGAACTGGCTCTCCTCGGTGGGGGCGTCGGCGATCGGGAAGGTGACGAAGACGTCGCTGTCGAGGCGGAGCAGAACCTTGAGCGACTTCTGCCGCGGGTCGCGCAGTGCTGCGTGCTTCGGCAGGGTCGAGGAGTCGATCTTGACCGTGTAGCTGTGGCCCAGGATGTCGATGGGCTTTCCGGGCAGCGCGATGTCGAAGACGCCGCTGGCGTTGCTGGTGCCCTTGCCGACCGGGTGGCCTGACGAGTCGTCGATGGTGATCTTGACGTCCGGGACCGGCTTCGGTGGGGTGACCCGCTGGTCCTTCAAGCAGCCCTGGATGTGGATCGTGTCGTCCTTGTGCCCCGGTGGCTTCGCACACAGCTGCGCGGTCGCGGAGACCGGGGTGGCTGCCGCCTGCGCGGGACTGCCGGCGCCGACGAGCACCAGTGTCGCCAACACGGCGGTGCCGAGGGCTCCCAGCAGGAGGTTTGTGATCCGCCTGGTAGCAGTCAGCATCGGGTCGGGTCGCCTCTCGGAGGAATCGTCTCGCGGGACTATAGAGCACGGTGTGACCGCGGTCACACCGTCTCGTCCGCCCCCGGCTCTGTCGCCGTCAGAACTCTAGGCCGATCCAGGGTCTCGGGCGCCGTTCCCGCGGTAACGAGATGCTCACGGTTCTGCTCGGGCCCTGCCGTCTCTCAGCGCAGCACCGCGACCAGCTCGGTGACCAACGGCGCGACCACGAGCGCCGGGAGCAGGTCGCCGACCTTGAGCTGGCGCACGTCCAGCAGCCGCAGGGCGACGCCCACCAGGATGAGTCCCCCGGTGGCGGTCAGGGCGGCGACATGGGCGTGGGGCAGGAAGCTGCCGAGAAGGGCGCCGAGGGCGGTGAGGCCGCCCTGGACGACGAGGATCGAGATCACGCTGGCCGACACTCCCCAGCCGAAGGATGCCGCGAACGCGATCGAGGCGAAGCCGTCGAGGGCCGCCTTGAGCAGCAGCTGCTGGGGCCCGTCGCCGAGGCCCTCGGAGATCGACCCCAGGATGGTCAACGGGCCGACGCAGAAGATCAGCGAGCTGGTGACGTAGCCCTCGATGAACCGCTCGCGTGCCGCGCGACCCTCCCCCTCGTCGCCGGTCTCGCTCTGGCCTCGGCGCCGCGCGGTGGTCCTCTGCAGGACGCCGGCGAAGCCCTCCAGACGGTCCTCGATGCGCAGGAGCGAGCCGATGATCCCTCCGATGAGCAGCGCGGCGAGCACGATGAGGACCGGGGCGGAGCTGCCCACGGCGTCGACCAGTGCCCGGTCGCCGACCTGCATCGCGGCGTCGGCGGCGATCAGCAGTGTGACCAGTCCGAGCGCGTCGGTCACGACCTTCCGGGTCCGCTCGGGGAACCGGTGGTCGGCGAGCACACCGATCGTCGATCCGGTGGCGACGGTGGCGGCGTTCACCAGCGTGCCGAAGCCGGCAAACACCATCTCGTCCCGGGTCCCTTCTGCTCGTCCGCCCCGGGAGGTTACTCTGCCCGGGTCTTGGGGTTGGATCTCGCGGGGTGGAGGGAGGAAGCAGTGTCGCGCCAGGCGCTCACTGTTCGCGAGGCGTCGCCGGATGACGCCGCAGGGCTGATCGCCCTCTGGGCCGACGTCGACCGGGGGATCGATGCCAGCCCAGCGGGCCATCGGGAGGCGGCCGCGGCGCTGGCGCAGCTCGTCGCCGACCCCGACGAACGTCTTGTCGTCGGGGAGGTCGAGGGCCAGCTGGTTGCCGCCCTGCACATGCGCCGCGGACCGATCGGCCCGCTGACCACCGAGTCCGCGGTGCACACCACCCACCTGATCGTGCTGCCGGCCTTCCGCAGGCACGGCTTCGCCAGGTCCCTGCTCGAGAGCGCCGTCGCCTGGGCCGAGGAGAAGGACATCGCCCATGTCAGCGCGTTCGTCGACAGCAGCTCGCGGGAGTGCAACCGCTTCCTGGCTCGGCTCGGCCTCGGCACCGTTGCCACCATCCGGATCGCCCCCACGGCCACGCTGCGGATGGCGCTGAGCCGGAGGAGCCCCCGCGGCCTCAGCCCGTCCGGGCGGCACCAGGACAAGGTCGTCGCACACCGGCGCTCGATGCGGCGTCGGCAGGGGCCCGGGCCGGAGCCTCGGAGCGTCCCCGGGCCGGGCTAGAGTCGGCGCGTGCCTGCGAACCCGACGGCCCCGAACGAGCGTCCCCGGCTGCTGCTGCTCGACGGCCACTCGCTGGCCTACCGCGCGTTCTACGCGCTGCCGGTGGAGAACTTCTCCACCACGACCGGTCAGCACACCAACGCCGTCTACGGCTTCACCGCGATGCTGATCAATGTGCTGCGCGACGAGCAGCCCACCCACATCGGCGTGGCCTTCGACGTCTCCCGGCAGACCTTCCGCAGCGAGGAGTACTCCGACTACAAGGCCAACCGGTCGAAGTCGCCCGACGAGTTCCAGGGCCAGGTCTCGCTGATCAAGGAAGTGCTGGCCGCGCTGCACGTCGCCACGGTGGAGAAGGACGGCTTCGAGGCCGACGACGTGATCGGCACGCTCACCACCCAGGCGCTCGGTCAGGGGTTCGACGTGCTCATCTGCAGCGGCGACCGCGACTCCTTCCAGCTGGTCGGCGAGCACGCGACCGTCCTCTACCCCAAGCGCGGTGTCTCCGAGCTGGCCCGGATGACCCCCGCCGCCGTCCGGGAGCGCTATGGGTTGCCGCCGCACCGCTATCCCGACCTCGCCGCACTGGTCGGGGAGGACTCCGACAACCTGCCCGGTGTCCCCGGCGTCGGCCCGAAGACCGCCGCGAAGTGGATCAACCAGTACGACGGCCTCGACAACGTGGTGACCCATGCCGATGAGATCAAGGGCAAGGCCGGCGAGAGCTTCCGCGAGCACCTGGCCGACGTCGTCCGCAACCGGCGGCTCAACGCCTTGGTCTGCGACCTGGCGCTGGACAAGCGCGTCGACGAGCTCGCCGTCCAGCCGTGGGACCGCCACGAGGTGCACACGCTCTTCGACAGCCTCGAGTTTCGGGTGCTGCGCGACCGGCTCTTCGACACCCTCGAGTCCGAGGAGGAGATCGACGACTCCGGTTTCGAGGTGCACATGTCCCGCCTGGAGGACGGCCAGGTCGCCGGTTGGCTGGCCGAGCACACCCGCGACGGCGAGCGGGTGGGGGTGCAGGTCGAGGGCTCGTGGCGAGGCGGCACCGGTGAGGTGCTCGGCGTGGCGCTGGCAAGCGCAGACGGGCAGGCCGCCTGGTTGACGACCGAGGCAATCGGCCCTGACGACGACGCCGCGCTGGCCGGCTGGCTCGGCGACGCGTCGATCCCGAAGGTGCTGCACGACGCCAACGGGCCGATGCTGGCCCTGTCGGCGCGAGGTTGGCCCCTGGCAGCCCTCGAGCGCGACACCGCCCTGTCTGCCTACCTCGCCCGTCCCGACCAGCGGTCCTACGACCTCGCGGACCTGACGGTGCGCTACCTCAAGCGCGAGCTGCGCACCGAGCCCGGCGACGGCGACCAGGGCCAGCTGAGCCTGGACGGTGTCGGGGACCAGAGCGAGGGCGAGACCTCGATGTTGGCGGCCCGGGCCGTGCTTGACCTGGCTGCAGCGCTGGATGCCGAGCTGCAGGACCGGGGCGGGACCCGCCTCCTCGGCGACGTCGAGCTGCCGCTCGTCGACGTCCTCGTTCGCATGCAGCAGGTTGGCATCGCTGTCGACGACGACCTGCTGACCGGCCTGGAGTCCGAGTTCGCTGACGCGGTCCGCGATGCCGCGCAGGAGGCCTACTCCGTGATCGGCCAGGAGATCAACCTCGGCTCGCCCAAGCAGCTGCAGGTCGTGCTGTTCGACGAGCTGGACATGCCGAAGACCAAACGCACCAAGACCGGCTACACCACCGACGCCGACGCGCTCCAGGGCCTCTACGAGAAGACCGAGCACCCCTTCCTGCAGCACCTGCTCCGGCACCGGGACGCGAGCCGGCTGCGGCAGACCGTCGAGGGCTTGCTCAAGACCGTCGCCGAGGACGGCCGGATCCACACCACCTTCAACCAGACGATCGCTGCCACCGGGCGCCTGTCGAGCACCGACCCGAACCTGCAGAACATCCCCATTCGCACCGAGGCCGGCCGCCGCATCCGCGAGGCGTTCGTGGTCGGTGACGGCTACGCCGAGCTGATGACCGTCGACTACAGCCAGATCGAGATGCGGATCATGGCCCACCTCTCCGAGGACGCCCGACTGATCGAGGCGTTCCGCTCCGGTCGCGACTTCCACTCGGTGACGGCCTCGGGGGTCTTCGGCGTCGATGCCCGTGAGGTGACCCCCGAGATGCGGGCCAAGATCAAGGCGATGAACTACGGCCTCGCCTACGGCCTCTCCGCGTTCGGGCTGTCCCAGCAGCTGCGCATCTCCACCGGGGAGGCCCGGGAGCTGATGGAGGAGTACTTCCTGACCTTCGGCGGCGTGCGCGACTACCTGGCCGGGGTCGTCGAGGAGGCCCGCAGGTGCGGCTTCACCGAGACCATCCTCGGCCGGCGTCGCTACCTGCCCGACCTGACCAGCGACAACCGGCAGCGTCGCGAGATGGCCGAGCGGATGGCGCTCAACGCGCCGATCCAGGGCTCGGCCGCCGACATCATCAAGGTCGCCATGCTCAACGTCGACAGTGCGCTGGCGAAGGCCGGGCTGCGGTCACGGATGCTGCTGCAGGTGCACGACGAGCTGGTGCTGGAGGTGGCCCCCGCCGAGCACGACCCGGTCGAGCAGCTGGTCCGCGAGCAGATGGCCGGCGCCGCCGACCTGACGGTGCCCCTGGACGTGTCGGTGGGCACCGGCCGCAGCTGGCACGACGCCGCTCACTAGGAGGAGGCGCCGGTGGCCTCGGCGGCCCGGCGCAGGCTCCACAGGCTGACCGCGAGCAGCACGGCGAAGAGGCAGCCGTCGACCAGCACGACCAGGTCGACGAGCTCGCGGTAGCTGCCGCTGAGTCGCCCGACGAGCAGGACTGCGAGCAAGGCGGCCCAGACGGCGTAGACGGCATACCTGGCCTGCCGGGCCAGCACGCTGTAGACCAGCAGCTGGAGCATCGACAGCAGCGTGCCCAGCACAGCGAAGACCCACAGGTCGCCACGCACCTGGGTGTAGTCGTGGCCACCGACGAACAGCAGCGCAAGGCTCGACAGCGCTGCCGCCCCCGCGGCGCAGATCGCCCCGATGGCGGCGACCATCCCGAGGCTGCCGAGGAGCACGTGCCGGCGCTCGGAGTCCGAGGACATGGACGGGAAGGCCATCACGACGACGAACTGGGGCAGGAAGAGAACGGCTTTGACCACGATCACCCCGGCGGCATAGAGCCCGGCCTCATGGGCGTCGAGCACGCTGCGGGCGACGAGCACGTCGATGTTCGACAGAGCGAAGAAGGCGAGCAGAGCGTGCGAGTTGTGCGCCACCTCCACGAGGACCGCCCGGTCACCGTGACCACCCGAACGACGGCGCCCTTCGACGGGCCCACGCCCCTTGCGCAGCGCCAGCCAGCCGACCGCGACCGGGGCGAGCTGACCGATCGTGACGCCGAGCATCGCGGCGAACTCGGTCGGGTGCCAGAGGATCAGCGCTGTGCCGATCGCGAGCCGGGGGAGACCGTTGGCGAGGTAGACCAACGCCAGCTCGGTCCAGCGGCGCTCCCCCTGGAGGACGCCGGCCTGACCACCCATCACGGTCATCGGCACGGCGCTGATGCCGACCAGCAGAGCGGTGGGGATGTTGTCCAGGCGCAGGGTGCCGTTGATCACCGGAGCGAAGGCCAGGCAGAGCGCGCCGAGCACGAGGGCGGAGCCGTGACTGACCCGCAGCACCGAGCGCTCGATCTCGCCGACGTCACCCGGCGAGGCTGCAATACGACGGGCCCCGGTGGCCTGGAGCCCCAGCTGCAGCACGCCGACGACCAGCAAGAGGCCCATCAGCGCAGCGAAGGCGCCGTAGTTCCGTGGCCCCAGCCACCGGGCGGCGATCATGGTGTAGCCGTAGGTCGCCACGTTCATCAAGCCCATGGCCACCGCGATGGCGCCGCCCCCGCGGGCGTCTGTGCGTCCAGCTGCATCGACGCGCTGGGGGGACCTCATGGGGCGCATCGTAGAGGGACCAAGGTCCCGACCTTGCCTCGCCCAGTGCGCGTTACTCGCGAGTACGTCTAGGATGCGTGCTGCCCCGCATGACGCTTGGGAGCGCGTCGGGCGGTGTCGCGGCATCAGGGAGCTGCTGCGGGTCACTCGGAGGGAAGGCGCGCGCATGCGCAAATCACTGCTGGCTGGGCTGGTACTGGCCGTGGCCGCGATGCTCGTCGTGGTCATCGGATCGGCCCTGAACCTCGACCTGGAGGCCGTGGCACTCCTCGGGGCCGCCATGGGCGCGGTCGTCGCTTTGGTGCCGGATCGCACGCCGGGCGCTCGCCTCGGCGGATTCGCCATCGGCTTCGTCGTGGCCTGGGTGGGCTATCTCTTCCGGGCCCAGCTGATGCCGGACACCGCGGGCGGTCGGGCGGTCGCGGTCGGCTTCGTCGTACTCCTGTGTGTCGGCTTGACTGCCGCAGGCCGCAGCCGACTCGCGCTGTGGAGCGTGCTGCTCGGGGCCGGGGCATTCGCCGGCGCCTACGAGTTCACCTACAACCAGGCGCCGCCGGAGATCCTGTCCACCTCGCTGAGCACCGCCACGACGATGGCATTCAACGTTGCGGTGGGTTTCCTGGCCGCCGCCTTCTTCGCCCCTGCCGGAGGAGCGGACGCCAAGGCTGCGCTGCCCCGCCCCGGTCGCCGAACGCCTCCCCAGGACCACTCCGTCTCAGGTGCAGCGCACCTGGATGACCTCATGAAGGAGCCCGCGAAGTGAACCCCCGCAAGACCGCGACGGCGCGGCGCTTCACGGCGGTGGCCGCGGCGACCGGGTTGGTCGGCTTCCTTGCCGCTGCCCCCGGTTTCGCCGACGGGTCCAGCACCGGAGCCGGCGTGCACGTCGTCAACACCGAGACCGTGCAGGTCTATCTCGACGCCAAGGGCGACGTGCAGAGCAAGCGGGTCTACGAGCAGCTGGCGCTGACCGGCCACGGCGACGTCGACTTCGCGAACCCCGTCTCGACCGACGGTCTGCGCAACCTCGACGGCTTCGGCGGGTTCGACGTCAAGGGCAACGACCAGATCGTCAAGACTTCGGTCGACGGCACCCGGCACTTCCGCTCCGTGAGCAACTACGACGGTGACCTGCCCGTCTCGATCTCGCCCGCGTACTACCTCAACGGCGAGCGGGTGAACCCCGGCGACGTCGTGGGCAAGAGTGGCTCGCTGCGCGTCGAGTTCACGGTGAAGAACCTGACCACGCAGAAGCAACAGGTCAGCTACCCCGACGGCCACGGCGGCACGGCCACGAGCACCGTCGACGTGCCTGTGCCGATGGTCGGCTCGTTGAGCACCGACCTGCCGGCGAGCTTCACCCATGTCGTCCCCGGTGGCGCGAACACCGCGGGCGACGGCACCGGTGGCACCACGATGTCCTACACGATGACGCTGTTCCCGCCGATCGGCAGCACAACCGCTCGCTTCGGTTACACCGCGGACATCACCAACGGCGTCGTCCCGGACGTCGACGTCAACATGCTGCCGGTGGACCCGATGGCCAGCCCGACCTTCAAGTCGGCGGCCAACAGCTACAAGGGCGGGGCAGACACCGGCGCGCAGCTGGTCGACGGTGCCGGGCAGATCGACGCCAACCTGCTCAAGCTGCGCGACGGTGCCGCCACCCTGCTGGCCGGCCTCATCAAGCTGCGCAACGGTGCGGACCAGCTGCACACGGGCCTGGCCGACACGGCGGTGCCCGGCGCCAAGAAGCTGGCCGACGGAGCCGGCGACCTGCACAGCGGCGTCGGCAAGATCAACGACGGAGCTCGGCAGCTGGCGGGCGGATCGGGCCAGCTCGCCGACGGCGCCCGCCGGCTGTCGGCGGGCGCGGATGTCGCGTTCACCGGCAGCAGGACGCTGCGCAAGGGCGCAGCCAAGCTGAGCAGCAAGCTGGCCCTCGCCAACGACGGCGGAACCAAACTCGACTCCGGTGCCGCCCTGCTGGCTGGCAACCAGGAACTGATGACGGCCGGTCTCCAGCAGCTGCGGAGCGGTGTCGAGGGCCTGCCCGCCCAGGTCAAGCTCGAGCTGGAAGGCGACGGCACGCCGGAGCATCCCGGCAACCAGGAGTACCTCAGCGCCCTTGGCGCACTTGATGGCGTCGTCGCGGCAACCGATCCGACCGGGCCGCTCTACCAGGGGCTCGAGAGCGTCCGGCACGGATTGCGCGCCGGCGGTAGGCCCGACTGCTCGCTCGCGCTGCGGGGCGAAACGCCGCAGAACTGTGGAGCGATGGACGTAGTGGAGCTGATCTCGTCGCAACTCACGGCTGGGGCCAGCAGCCTGGACCAGCTGAAGCCTGTTCTGACCGGCCTCGCCGCCGGACTGGGCTGTGGCGCGTTCACCCCCCCTCCGGCTCAACCGGCAACCCCGTGCGAGCTCCTGTCGACGGTCTACTTCGCGCTCTTCAGCCCGTCGACGACGAGTCCCGGTCTCCGAACCCAGGCAGCTGCAGCGGGTGCGGCGCTCAAGGGCGTTTACCAGAAGGTCGATTACGGCATCACCGGGCAACCGACCAGTGATCCCCAGTCTGGAGGGCTCACCCGTCTCGAGCTCGGTCTTTCCAACCCCTACTCGGACCCGAGCAAGTGCGCGCAACTCCAGGGCTCAGCCCAGCAGTGCGGGATCCAGCAGGTTGCGATGGCGTTGCGCGCTGGAATCCCCCAGCTGGTCGCGCAACTCACCCAGAGCATTCAGGGACAGTTGCTCGCCAGCGTGGGCGACGGGGCGCAGGGCTGTGACCCGACGCAGACCCTCCTCTGTGCGGCAATGGCGCTTCAGGCCGGCGGCCAGCAGCTCTCCGGGGGCATCAGCGACCTGGCCACGGGCCTTGCGAAGCTGAACACGGGCGGGCAGCAACTCGCGGGCGGAGCCGGCGCCCTGACCACCGGTCTCGGCCAGATCGACTCGGGCGCTGGAGACCTGTCCGCAGGGGCAAGCAAGCTGAACACAGGCGCGGGTGACCTCGCGGCTGGCACCGCCACGGCCAACGACGGCTCGACCCAGCTTGCCGACGGTGCGAAGCAGCTCTCCGACGGACTGGGTACGGCGGCTGACGGTTCCGGCCAGATCGCGGACGGCCTCCGGGTGGCTACCGGCGGCGCGCCGCAGCTGGTCGACGGTGCGCAGCAGCTGGCGAGCCAGGGGATGGGCAAGCTCATCAAGGCCGGCGAGTCGACCGCGCAGGACTACGGCCAGATGTACGCCGTGATGCAGGCCGGCGCCGAGCGGGCCCACACCCACAGCATGGCGTTCGGTGCTCCCAAGGGCGCGCAGGGCCTCACGGCGTACTCCTTCACCATGAAGGGTGACGACGGCGAAGGCGGCCGGAACTGGACCCGCGGCGTCGCCGCGCTGGCGGTGCTCGGGCTCGGCGCGGGAGCCTTCGCACTGCGGCGCCGGCTGGCCTGATCCACGCAGGGGAGGGGCGCCGCCACTGGCGGCGCCCCTCGTCACCTTGCGGGAGAACGCCGCAGGGACGGGTCTCCGGCCAGGTCAGCGACGAAGATCGCGGTGCCGGGCGTGAGCAGACCGCGCACGCGTGACCATCCGCCCCACACTCGGTCGTGGTGCTCGGGCCACTGCGGCTCGAGCAGCTCGACGAGCCGGAAGCGGTTCGTCGACAGTGCGTGCACCCAGTCGCCGACGGTGCGGTGGTGCTCGACGTACCGGGTCTCGCCGGTCTCGTCGTCCACCTCCACGTACGGCGTCCGGTCCCAGTAGGACTGGCTCGCGACGAGCCCTTCCTCACCCGGGTCGTCGGGGAACATCCAGCGGGTCGGGTGGGTGACGGAGAAGCTGAACCGGCCGCCCGGCCGCAGTACCCGGGCGATGTCGGCGACGAGGGCGTCGGCGTCCGCGACGAACTGCAGTGCGCCGAAGGCGGAGAACACCACGTCGAACGAAGCGTCGCCGAACGGCAACCCGGCCGCGCCCGCGCAGAGCACCGGGACCTGCACGCCGTGCTCGAGGTCGATGCGGCGGCTGTGCTGGAGCTGGCGCATCGACACGTCGATGCCGATCGGCCGGCCGCCCCGGGCCAGCACCCAGCGGGAGCACTGGCCGGCGCCGCACCCGATCTCGAGGACGTCGCGTCCGCTGACGGTGCCGAGGGCGAGCACGTCGTCCTCGCGCACGCCCTCCGGCCCCCAGAGGAAACCGCTGTCCCCGAGGAAGTCACCGTGGGTGGACTGGTACTCGTCGGCGTAGGCGTCCCAGTCGGCGCGGTTGGCCCGCAGGGACTCGGCCTCGTCGACCGGGCGGCGCTCCGGACGGACGCCATGTGACATGCCGGGAAGGGTAGTACGCCGTGACAGGGTGGTGCCCGTGCAGCTTCCGACGACGCTCACGCCCCTCCCCGGCGGGCACAGCGGCGAGACGTTCCTCGCCGAGGTCGCGGGGGAGCAGACGATCCTGCGCATCTACGGCCCCAGGTCGTCCTGGCGCGGCCCGCTCGCCCCGGAGATCGACGCCGCCGTTCTCGGGCTGGGTCGCGGCCTGCTGCCGGTCGCACCAGTCCTGGAGGTACGACGACCCGACCCACTGGCCGACCTGCCCGGGCTACTCCTCACCGGCCGCCTCCCCGGCGAACGGCTCGACCTGTTGCTCCCCGACCTCGGGACCGACCAGCTGGAAGCCGTCGGTGCCGCGCTGGGCACGCTCCTCGGGCGGCTGGGCCACGTGGCGATGCCCCGCGCGGGGACGTTCGCCGACCCGGAGCTGACGCTTGCGCCGATGCCGGAGGAGGCCACCGACCTCTCCGCGTACGTGGGGCACCACGCGGGCGTCCTCGGGTGGCCGGAGGACGAGCTCGCCGGCCTGCACGCGGTCGCCGCCGAGGCCCAGGCGATGCTCGACGAGTCCGACCGGGCCTGCCTGGTGCACAGCGACTTCAACCCCAAGAACCTGCTCGTCGACCCCGCAACGCTCGAGGTCACCGGGCTCGTGGACTGGGAGTTCGCACACGCCGGCTCGCCCTACGCCGACCTCGGCAACCTGCTCCGCTTCGAGCGGGACCCCCGGCTGGTGGAGGCGGTCCTGACGGCGTACGCCGCCTTCATGCCGTGGCTGCCCGACGACCTGCTGGACCGTGCCCGGGCCGCCGATCTCTTCGCGCTCGTCGAGCTGGCGACCCGACGGGAGCAGAACCCGGTCGCAGCCCGGGCCCACCAGCTGCTGCTCGCCGTGGCCCGGACGGGCGACCTGCACGCAACACCGGGACCTCGGGGTGGCCGCCGGTTGGACTCGAGGTGGGACGACCCGATATCCTGAGCTACGCGCCAGGAGTCTGTCTGAGTCTCAGACGGAGCAGGCTCTCGCTCGCTGTCGAGCCCGGAGTCTCCGGGCAGCGAATGAGCAGGACACGTTCGTGATGGTGAAACCGGCTCCTGTGCGTGCCCACATCTACATCCATCCACCACGAGGACACCACTTCCGTATGACGAGCACTCCCACACTCCACGGATCCACGGCCGTTGCGCCGCAGGTCGCTGTCAACGACATCGGCTCCGAGGAGGACTTCCTCGCCGCGATCGACGAGACCATCAAGTACTTCAACGACGGCGACATCGTCGACGGCACCATCGTCAAGGTGGACCGCGACGAGGTCCTGCTCGACATCGGCTACAAGACCGAGGGCGTCATCCCCTCGCGCGAGCTGTCCATCAAGCACGACGTCGACCCCAGCCAGGTCGTCGAGGTCGGCGACAAGGTCGAGGCCCTTGTCCTCCAGAAGGAGGACAAGGAAGGCCGCCTCATCCTGTCCAAGAAGCGCGCGCAGTATGAGCGCGCCTGGGGCACGATCGAGAAGATCAAGGACGAGGACGGCATCGTCACCGGGACCGTCATCGAGGTCGTCAAGGGCG
>JAICXL010000045.1 GCA_025980475.1 Nocardioidaceae bacterium
CCACCGAGGTCGAAGACCAGGATGGTCTGGTCGGTCTCGCCCTTGTCGAGCCCGTAGGCGAGCGCGGCCGCGGTCGGCTCGTTGACGATCCGGCTCACGGTGAGGCCCGCGATCTCGCCGGCCTCCTTGGTGGCCTGGCGCTGGGCGTCGGAGAAGTAGGCCGGCACGGTGATCACCGCGTCGGTCACGGTCTCGCCGAGGTAGGCCTCGGCATCCCGCTTGAGCTTCTGCAGGACGAAGGCGCTGATCTGCTGCGCGGTGAAGTCCTTGCCGTCGATGTCGACCTTCCAGTCGGTGCCCATGTGGCGCTTGACCGACTTGATGGTCCGGTCGACGTTGGTGACGGCCTGCCGCTTGGCGACCTCGCCGACGAGGACCTCCGACGACTTCGCGAAGGCCACCACGGACGGGGTCGTCCGGGAGCCCTCGGCGTTGGCGATGACGGTGGGCTCGCCGCCCTCGAGGACGGCCACGACGGAGTTCGTCGTGCCCAGGTCGATTCCGACCGCTCGTGCCATGTTGTTCCTACCTCCGCTTGTCGAGTGCCGGGCGCATGCTCGTCCGCATGCCTCTCCGGGGCCTGTCCCCGGGATGGTTGCGGCACTGCCTGGATTGTGTCAAACAAGTTGAGTCGATTCAACTCAAGTTGACTCACCCGGCTCAACGCAGGACGACGCGCGGATGTTCCCTCAGTCGACGGTCACCGTGACGGCGTTGGAGGCCTTGCCCGACGCGGGGTCGAACATCCGGAACCGGTTGGCGCCGGACCGGCCGGTCATCACGTAGGTCTGGAACGTGCCCAGGTCCACCGAGGCGCTGACGCCGGCGAAGGTCGACCACTGGCCGCCCTCGAAGCGCTGCACCTCGATGTCCATGTTGTCGTGGCGCGGGTAGCTCCCGGTCAGGTTGATCCGCTCCATCGGCTTGACGACGACCGGCGTCGCGGTCAGGCGGAAGCCCTTGGCGCCGCTGTGGTCGCGCCGGGTCCGGTGGTCGTGCCTGGCCGCGGCGTGGTGGTGGCCGGACTTGCCGGACTTGTCGGCGGCGGGCTGGTCGGACCGGCCGGGCACCGGCAGCGCCGTCGTGGGCAGCGGGGACACCGGCTGCGGCTCCAGCGCGGCCGTCGTCGCGCTCCTGCCGCCGCCGCCGCCGTCGAGCCCGAGCGCCTTGACCATGATCAGTGTGCCGATCGCGATGACCACGCAGACCCCCACGAGCACGGCGGCGCCCTTGAGCATCACCGTCTGGAGCTGGCTGGGCCCCCGGTGGTCGTCCATGGCGTTCCGTCCTCCGTCGTGAGGTCACTGCGGTCTGACTCGCCCAACGATCGTAGCCACGGCCAGGCAACGGCCCGCACCCCCCAGCCGAGCCGCTGGAGACGAAGGTCGGGCACCTGGAGTCCTACGCGGAGTCGGTGATCGCCGCGGTGCGCCCGTGACCGCCGAGGCCCGCCGCCACGCCGGTGCCGAGGTCGGCCTGCTGCCCGCTGGCCCAGCCGTCGACCATGCCGCCGCCGGTGAGCCGTCGCGAGGCGGCCACCCGCAACCGCGGGTAGGCGGCGCGCATGGCCTCGTCGGCCTCGCGGGCGTGGTCGGCCAGCACGAGCGCCGCGGAGGTGCCGGCGGCGGCGAAGCGGCCCTCCGCCTCGCGAGCAGCCTGTCGCTCCGACTCGGTGAGCCGGTTGCCGATCGCGCCGGCGAAGCCCAGCCACCAGGTGCGGCGGAAGGCCGCCTTGTGCTCCCAGGGCGGCACCGGTGTCGCCAGCTGGTCGCGGGTGCCCTGGAGCAGCAGGCTGGTGAACAGCATCTCGACACAGGCCAGGTCGGACTCCCTGCCGAAGAGGTGCACCGAGAAGGACGAGCCGTCGCTGGACCTGCCCCTGCGGACCACCGCGCGGCAGCGCAGTCCGTCGGCCACGACCGAGGCGAGGGTGGCCTTCTCGTTGGCGTAGGGCGCGTCGACGTCGATCACCGCGTCGCCGACCGGGTCGCGGCCCGGCTGCCCCTCGTCGAGCAGCGCCCGGTCGATCCCGTAGTCGGCGATCAGCCGCGTCGCCTTCGCGGTGAACGCCGCTGCCTCGTCGGGTGTGGCGGCCTGGTCCTCGGCCTGGGCGAGCAGCTTGCGGACCTTGGCGAGCATCGGGTCTTCGGTGTGCATCGGACCTCCCGAGTCGGTGGTTGGGTCCGACGACCGTGGCACCCAGGGCCGACAGTTCCGAGGACCGCGACCGGCTTGTCCACAGGGCCGCGTCAGCCCTCGCGTCGAGAGGTCCGCAGCGCCTTCCAGCCCCAGCTGCCGAGGACCGCCGCGATCACGACGTTGACTGCGATCAGGAAGCCGTGCGCGACGAAGTAGCTCGTCGGCCGCCCGCTGTCGTCGTCGGCCAGCGCCTTGGTGAAGCGGGCGTAGGTCAGCACGTTCCAGGCGGCGACGGCGAGCAGGAACCAGGCATGCTTGCGTTCGAACTTCACTGCTCCAGCGTAGGCAGCGACCTCTCGGCGCTCGCACGCGCCTCCCGCTCGCGGACGGCATGGCGGTCGGTGCGGGCGTCGTACCCCCAGAAGTCGCGCAGCAGGGCGGCGGTCACCGCCACACCACCGACACAGGCCAGGCCGCCGCTGACGATCGAGCCGCGCACGTTCCAGGCGTCGGCGACGAACCCGGCCCGGACGTCGCCGCCCATCGGCCCCAGGGAGTAGGACAGCATCTCGATGCCGGCGAGCCGGCCGCGCATCGTGTCGGGGATGGTCTGGTTCCACACCGTGCCGCGGAAGACGCCGCTGACCATGTCGGCGGCGCCGGCCAGCGCGAGGGCGCCCATCGCCAGCCAGATGTTGCCGGCGAACCCGGCGAGCGCGATGAACCCGCCGTAGCAGGCGGCAGCCAGCACGATCGCCCGGCCGTGGTGGTGGACGCGCCCGGTCCAGCCGCTGGTGGCGGTCGCAAGCACCGCACCCACGGTCTCGGCGCTGTAGAGCAGGCCGAGCAGCTCCGGTCGGTGGAACACCGCGGTGGCCAGGGCCGGGAAGATCACCACCGGCATCGCCAGCAGCATCGCCGCGATGTCCACCAGGTAGGTGCCGAGCAGGTCACGGCGACCCAGGGCGTAGGTCAGCCCCTCGCGGATGCCGCGCAGGCTCGGCGGCTCGGTCTCGCCCGCGTGCGGGTAGGGCCGCAGCAGCAGGAAGAGGCCGGTCGCGGCGGCCAGCGCCACGCAGTTGACCGTGAAGCACCACTGCGCACCGACGTGGGCGATGAGCACGCCGCCGATCGCCGGGCCGATGAGCACGCCGCCCTGCATCCCGAAGCTGTCCAGGGCGTTGGCCGCGGTGATCTGGTCGTGCCCGACGGTGCGGGGCAGCAGCGCCTCCTTCGACGGCCGCTGCAGCGCCTGGGCCGACGCGAGCAGTCCGGCGACGAGGTAGATCACCCAGACGTCGGGCCGGGAACGGAAGGCGTTGGCGGCCAGCGCAGCGGTGAGCACGAGCTGGGCCGCGCCGCAGGCGATCAGGATCCTCCGGCGGTCGGCATGGTCGGCGAGGGCGCCGCCGTACAGCCCGAACACGACCAGCGGCACCAGCTCCACCAGGCCGACGGCGCCGACCGCGAAGTTCGACCCGGTCAGGTGGTAGAGCTGGAACGGCACCGCGACGTAGCTCATGAAGCCGCCGAGGTAGAAGACCGTGCCGGCGGTGAAGAGCACCCGGAAGTCGCGGGACTCGCGCAGCGGCGAGGTGTCCATCCGCACGGCCCGGGACAGCGCGCGGATCCGGTCGCCGATGCCCATGGGCGGCGATCCTCGCACCGGGCGCTGCGCCGCGCGACCGGTTTAGCGGCGGCCGACCACGATCCGGGAACCGTGCCTGGGCACGCTGGTGATGTTGCGGACCTTGGGCTTCTCCGCCCTGCCGGCCGGGAGTGAGACGTCGTACGACGACAACACCTCGCGCAGCACGGCGACCCCTTCCATCAGTGAGAAGCCCGCCCCGATGCAACGCCGGACGCCGCCACCGAAGGGCAGCCAGGTGTTGGCCGGCATCGTGCCGCCGGCGAAGCGCTCGGGTCGGAACCGGTCGGGCTCGGGATGGTTCCGCGGGTCGGCGTGGGCCAGGATGATCGAAGCCCCGACGGTCGCGCCGGCTGGCAGGTCGAGGCCGCCGATCGTCGCCGGCGCCATCAGGTGGCGGACCACCATCGGGATCACCGGGTGCAGCCGCATCGCCTCCTTGAGCACGGCCTCCAGGTAGTCGTCGTCGCCGGACAGCGCCGCGTCACGGGCACGGGTCAGCTGTGCTGGGTCGCGGCCGAGCTCGTGGAGCGCCCAGGACAGCGCAGTCGCGGTCGTCTCGTGGCCGGCCAGCAGCAGCGTGACGAGCTGGTCGCGCAGCTCGTCGTCGGAGAGGCCGCCCTCGCCCGGGCCGGCATCGGTGACCTGCAGCAGCCGGGAGAGGACGTCGCTGCGGCTCTCGAGGTCGGTGGCCCGGCGGCGCTCGCCGATCTCGGCGTAGATCACCTCGTCGAGCGCGACCTGGTTCTCGAAGGCCCGGCGCCACGGGCCGTGCTGCTGCAGGCGCGGGAAGCTCCAGCCGAGGAAGACGGCCGGGCTGACGTTGACGGTGCGGTTGACCAGCGGCCGCAGCCGGGCGAGCCGGCTCTCGCTGGTCACCCCGAAGACGACGCGGAGGATCACCTCGAGCGTGAGCGCGTTCATCCGGTCCAGCGACCGGAAGGGGACGCCCGGCTGCCACTGGCCCACCTCGGCCTTGGCGATCGCGGTCACCACCGCCTCGTAGTCGTGCAGCGCCTGGCGGTTGAAGGCCGGCATCAGCAGCTTGCGGGCGCGCTTGTGGGTGGCGCCGTCGACCAGCAGCAGCGAGTGCTCGCCCATCACCGGGCCGAGGATCGCGTTCGCCTTGCCGGCGTGGAAGGTCTCCGGGTCGCCGGCGAAGATCTCCTTGACGTGCTCCGGACGCTGGAAGATGACCAGGAATCGGCCCTCGGGGAGGATGTCGAGGGAGAAGACGTCGCCGTACCGCTTGTGCATCGCGGGGATGAACTGGTGCCGGAAGCGCAACAGCGCCACGCTCTGCACCAGCGCCGGCCAGCGCGGGCCGGGCGGCAGGTCCTCGGGGCGGATCGGGGCCGTCCGGGTGCGGGACACCGGCCGCATCCGCTCGAAGCGCTCGGCGGTGGTGGTCATCGGCGACCTCCTGGCTGTGCGGAGGCTTCTCATACTAGCGGTATGTCAACAGCGGGCCACAACCCGGAACTCAACGGGCCGCAAGACCCAAGTCAACGGGCCGCAAGACCCAAGTCAACGGGCCGGGAGGCCCAAGTGAACGGGCCGCGAGGGGGAGATGGATCAGTCGAGGAGGCCGTCGCGGCGAGCGATCGCGGCGGCCTCGGTGCGCGACGAGGCGCCGAGCTTGGCCAGGATGTTGGAGACGTGCACGCTGGCTGTCTTGGTGGCGATGAAGAGCTGCTTGCCGATCTCGCCGTTGGTGCGGCCGGCCGCGACCAGGGCGAGGATCTCCCGCTCACGGGCGGTGAGGGCCGGGATGCCGGGGCCGACGGGTCGCCGGGTCGCGGGCACGGGGCGGCGCGACGCCTGGCCGTCGATCGCGCGGAGCTCCTCGAGCAGCGGCTGGGCGCCGAGCCGGAGCGCGGTCGCCCGGGCAGGCTGGACGAGCTCGCGGGCCTCGGGGGACTCGCCCGCGGCGTGCAGCACGGCGCCGAGCCGGGCCTGGGTGCGAGCCAGCTCGAAGACGTGCCCGTAGGCCTCGAAGCGCACCAGGGCGGCACGCCACGCCTCCACGAGGTCTGCCTCGGACGGCGCGTCGACGCCGGCCAGCCACCGCAGCCGCAGGTGCTCGGCGGTGAGGCGGGCGCCCCAGGCCTGCCCCTCGAGCCCCCAGCGACTGGCCTCCTCCTGGAGCTGGGCCTCCAGCGTGCGCATGGCACCGTCGTGGATCCGCTCGCCGGTCTCGACGATCGCGGCGCGCTCGGCCGACGACCGGTCGCCGACCAGCGACGCGAGGGCGCCGAGCGTGACTGCGCCGAGCCGCACGCGGGCGTGGAAGAGCCGGCGCCACAGCTGGGCCGCCTCGACGACCACCGCGTCGTGCTCCTCGACCACCTTCTCCGCGTCGCCGCGCAGCCGGTAGAGCTCGATCGCCGCGGGCCCAGCGGTGATCGGCAGCAGGCCCTCGCGCGACCAGTGCTGGCGCAGCTCGGGGGCGTACCTGAGCCCGGCGGTCTGCCCGCGGATGGCGTAGACCGCGAGCTCCAGCGCCGCCAGCAGGCTCTCCGACACCGCCGGGGGCGCCTGCCCGGTCACGTCGGCCAGTCGCAGCGCCTCGTCGAGCCGGCCGGCGGCGACCGAGACCAGCCCCTGCATGAAGCGGGAGTCGAAGGCGTACGGCGCCCACGGCTGGCCGAGCTCCTCGCCCCGGGCCGCCGCTCGCGCATAGGCCTCGGCGGCCTCGGCGAACTGGGCCCGGTCGTGGTGCCAGTTGCCCAGGAAGTAGAGGGAACGCAACTCGGCCCCGGTGGCGCCGGTCGCCGCGGCCTGCCGGGTGGCGTCCTCGAGGGCCTCGCGGACCTCGTCGGAGTCCGCCGAGCCGAGCGCCGCGAGCGTGGTCAGCACGTCGGTGGCCAGTCGGGGGAGGTCCTGGCTCTCGGCCATCGCCAGCGCCTCGGTCCCGGCGGCGCGGGCCTCGTCACGGTGGCGCCGGAACGCGTGCGCCCGTGCGTGTGCCGCCAGGACGCGGGCCCGCATCGGGGAGGGGGTGTCCGGGACGAGCACCATCGCCTCGTCGGTGAAGAGCAGCGGGTCCAGGTTGTTCTCGGTCAGCGGGATGGTCTGGGCGACCTCGGCGAGCAGCCGGGCCCGCCACTCGGCAGGCGCGTCGTCGGCCAGGTGGGTCAGCTGCTCCTGCAGCAGCGACAGCGCGCGGGCCGGCCGGCCGGAGGCGATCAGCGCCCGGGCGGTCTTGGAGCCGAGGAGACCGAGGTCCACGGGGACCTCGCCCGGCGCCCCCGGATCGCCGACGAGCTCGAGAGCAGTCTGGTAGTGGTGGGCGGCGTCGTCGGGGCCGCCGATGGCCATCGCCTCGTCACCGGCCCGGATGCTGGCCTCGATCGCGGTGCCGAGGTCGCGCGCTGCCAGGGCGTGCCGGGCGAGCTCGGCGGCCGTGCCGGCCGAGTCGGGGGCGAGCAGCGCGGCGACGTAGGCCTTGTGCAGACGGACGCGCTCCCCGGGCAGCAGGTCGTCGTAGACCGCTTCGGCCAGCAGCGCGTGCCGGAAGAGGTAGGAGTCGGCGCGGGTCGGGACCAGCACGTTGAGCTCGACGGCCTCGCGCAGGGCCTGGTCGAGGGCGGCGCCGGAGACGCCGGCGACGTGGGTCAGCAGCGCGTGCGAGACCCGTCGGCCGGACGCGGAGGCGGCGCGGACGACCTGCTGGGCGTCCTCGTCCAGCCGGTCGAGGCGGACCAGCAGCAGCTCAGCGAGGTTGTCGGGCATCGCCTGGCCCGGGGCCACGGCGGCACCGACGAGCTCCTCGACGAAGAAGGCGTTGCCCTCGGCGCGGGTGACGATGCCGGCGATGTCGCTCTCGCGCATCGGCCCTGGGTGGAGGTGGTGGACGAGGACGCGCACGTCACGCGGCCGCAGCGGCTCGAGCTGGACCCGCTCGACGCCGGGGATCCGCGCCCACTCGGTGACCGCGCGGCGGAGCGGGTGCCGGCGGTGCAGGTCGTCGCTGCGGTAGGACACCACGATGCCGACCGGGCCCTCGAAGACCCGCGACAGCAGGAAGCGGACCATGTCGCGGGTGGAGGTGTCGGCCCAGTGCGCGTCCTCGATGACCAGCAGCAGCGGGCCGCGGCCGGCGACCGCCTCGAGCAGGGCGTGCACGGCGTCGAGCAGCTCTGCACGGCCCACGGCCGCGGTGTCGTCGGCGTCGGCGCCGCCCATCGTGCGGCGGCCGGGCTGCAGCTTCGCCAGGGTCGGGTACGACGCTGCGACCTCCCCGACCGTCTCGGGGAGGTCGGTGGCGAGCCGGCCCAGCACCTCGGAGAAGGGAAGGTAGGGCAGGGCGCTGTCGCCGAAGTCGAGGCAGTGCCCCGCGACCACTCGCCAGCCGGCGACGGTCGCGAGGTCGCGCAGCTCCGTGAGCAGCCGGGTCTTGCCCACCCCGGCGTCCCCGCCGAGCAGCACGGCACGCGCGGCCCCACGGCCGGCCGCGCGGATGCCGAGCAGCTCGCAGAGCTGCTCGAGCTCGGCGTCGCGGCCGACCAGGACGCGCCCCTCGACGGGGCTGGGCAGGGACACGTCTTCCATGATGGCCGAACCGGTGGTGGCCGTGGTCATGGCAGTGCCGTTTGCCGGTGGGTTCGTTGCCGGATCGGGGCCGGTCAGGCCGCGCGCCCGCGCCGGCCCAGCCGGCGGGCCCGGATGGGCCGCCACATCCTGGCGATCTGCTCCTGGCGGTAGGCCGTCTCGGCCCGGACGATGTCGCGGTTGTACATGGTGGTGCTCCTTGCTGGTGCCCGGTCGGACCGGGCAGCTCTGGTTGTTGCAAGAAGCCTCGCCGGCTGAGGTAGGCCCGGACATCGGGAGAGTGCCCTGTTGTTGCGCGCCGTGGTGCCTCAGGGCTACCTCAGTCGCCCGGCGTGCGCACCTCGTCCTCGACCGACGGGTCGGCCGAGGGGGTCGGTGCCTCATCGTGCTCCAGCCGGGCGACCAGCCACAGCCCTGCAGCGATCGCGGCGAAGGCGAGCACCTCGACCGTCAGCTGGAGCGGGGAGTGGCGGGGGATCTCGTCGAAGGCCACGAGGCCGAACAGGAGCGCGACCACGCCGTCGACGACGTTGAGCACCGGCATCGAGGCCGACAACGGCGCGGCCCGGTAGGCCACCTGGTTGAGCACCACGGCGCTGAGGCCCAGCACGATCAGGGCCCAGGCCGTCCATGACGTCAGCAGCAGCAGCGGGTTGCCGTGGGTGGCGTCGTAGAGCACCGACTTCATCAGCCCCGCGACGGCGCCGAAGAGGACGCCGGCGGCGACCCCGAGCAGCAGCGCCCGGTGGTTCGCCTTGCGGACCAGCCGGGAGGCCCCTGCCGCCGCGACGGTCAGCACCACGCAGCCCCCGCAGACGAGCGCGGCGGGCAGCATGTAGGGCGCGCGGTTCCCGCTGGTGGGCTGGGAGGCGACCAGGAACACCGTCAGCCCGACCGCGGCGATCCCCACAGCCAGTATCTCCCGGGGCCAGGGCCAGCGCCCGCTCAGCGCCGACCGAAACGGCACCGCCAGGACCACCCCGCTGATCACGATCGGTTGCACCACCGCGATCGTGCCCAGGTGCAGCGCCGTCGCGTGCAGCGCCAGCCCGACCACGGCCAGGACCTGGCCGGCCAGCCAGACCGGGTGGCCGACGAGGTAGCGCACGAACGCGACGATGGTCCGCAGGGCCGGCGGAGCGCCGTGTGCCGCGTGGTGCTGCACCGATGTCGAGCCGGCGAAGGTCACCGCGCTCACGATGGCGATGACAACCGGGAGGGTGCTCAACGGTCCGGGAAGGGGGACGGCACCGGGCCACCCTACTGCGCGGGACCACGCCGACCGGAGCCGTTCCCGGATCCCAGCCCACGGCCGCGGGGCCGTGCCCCGGGCGCTGTTACAGTCGCGCAGTGTCAAGCGCCACGCCGTCGACGAGTGTCCTGCAGGTGGCCTTCCTCGGTTGTGGCTTCATCACTTCGGTGCACAGCCGCCACCTCGGCAAGCTCCCCGGGTTCGTGTGCAGCTACGCCAGCCGGGACGCCGGACGCGCCGAGGACTACCGGCGCCGGTTCGGCGGTGCGCGGTCCTACGGCGACTACGCCGACGCCCTCGCCGACCCGGAGGTCGACGCGGTGGTGGTCGCCGTACCCCCGAGGTTCCACCTGGAGCTGACCCTGGCGGCGCTGCGGGCCGGCAAGCACGTGCTGGTGGAGAAGCCGGCCTTCCCCCACCGCGCCGACTACGAGGCCGTGCGGGCCGCCCGGGACGAGGCCGGGCGGGTGGTCTGCGTCGGTGAGAACGACCACTACAAGCCGCTGGCGGTGACCTTGCGCCGGTTGCTGGCCGAGGGCGCGATCGGCGACCTCGTGCTCGCGCAGTTCGCCACGGTCGCGGACCGGCCCAAGCCGCGCGACGACTGGCGCAACGACGAGGCCCTGGCCGGTGGGGACGCGTTCTTCGAGGAGGGCATCCACTGGCTGCACCTCGCCGGGAGCCTCGGCCCCAGGATCACCCGGATCGAGGGCTACCGGCCGCAGCCGGCCACGGCAGCCGGGCAGGCCGACGTGCGGGCCAGGAGCATGCTGGTCGCCTTCGAGTACGACGCCGGAGGCGTCGGCGCGCTCTACTACTCCCGCGAGGTCCCGTCGCTGCTGCGGGGGCTGCGCTGGTCGAAGCTGTTCGGGCGCAGGGGCGTGATCACCTTCGAGTCCAACGGCGGGGTGGTGTTCGCCCCCGGCCGGCGCCTGCCGCGGGTGATCACCCCGGGCTACGCCGACATCCGTGGTTACCGCGCGATGTACCTCGACTTCGGCCGCGCCGTCCGCGAGGGCGGCTCACCCGAGATGGACCTCGAGCGCGCCTGGGCCGACCATGCCCTGATGGAGCAGGTGGCGGTCCGTGGCTGACGTGGAGCGCGCGACCGAGCACTTCGACGTCGTCATCGTCGGCAGCGGCGCCGGGGGCGGGACGATGGCCCACGCACTGTCGTCGACCGGTGCGCGGATCCTGCTGCTCGAGCGCGGCCAAGCCGTGCCGCAGGAGGCCGAGAACTGGGACCCGAAGGCCGTGTGGGGCGATAAGCGCTACCGACCCGACGAGCTGTGGCTCGACGGCCGGGGCCGGTCGTTCCTGCCGTTCGTGCACTACGTCGTCGGCGGCAACACCAAGTTCTGGGGCAGCGCGCTCTACCGGTTGCGTCGCGACGACTTCGACGCCGTCGAGCACCTCGACGGGACCTCGCCGGCCTGGCCGATCGACTACGACACGCTGGCGCCGTGGTACGACCGGGCCGAGCGGCTCTACCAGGTCCACGGCGAGCAGGGCTCGGACCCCACCGACGCGGAGCGGGGTCCGTTCCCCTATCCCGCCGTCCCGCACGAGCCGCGGATCCTCGAGCTCGTGGAGCGGCTGCGCGAGGACGGGTTGCACCCCGCCCACCTGCCGCTGGGGCTGGTCTCCCCCGGCGAGCCCGGCGGCTGCATCCTGTGCAGCACCTGCAACTCCTTCCCCTGCCGGATCCGCGCCAAGAGCGACGCCGACACGATGTGCGTCGAGCCGGCCCTGGCCTCCCCGACCCTCACCATGTGGACCGGAGCCCGGGCGGACCGGCTGGTCACCGACAGCACCGGGAAACGGGTCGTGGCCGCCGACGTGGTGCGTGACGGCCAGCAGGTCCGGGTCACCGCCTCGACGTTCGTCGTCTCGTGCGGAGCGGTCAACTCCGCGGCGCTGCTGCTGCGGTCGGCCGACCACCACCACCCCCGTGGCCTGGCCAACAGCTCGGGCCTGGTCGGCCGTCGCTACATGGCGCACCTCTCGACGATGATCGAGGCGTTCCACCCCTTCGACCTGAACCCGACCGTCTTCCAGAAGACCGTCTCGATCAACGACTTCTACCGCGCGGGCGACCGGCACGCCTATCCGCTGGGCAACATCCAGTCGCAGGGGCGGGCCCATGGCGCCATCGTCCAGGCGGTGGCCCCGTTCCTGCCGCGGTGGGCGTGCGACCGGGTCGTCGCCCGGGGCGTCGACTGGCTGGCGATGTCGGAGGACCTCCCCCGGGAGTCCAACCGGGTGACCCTCGAGGCCGGCGGCCGGATCCGGCTGACCTACCGGCCTACCAACCAGGTGCCGCACGCCCAGCTGGTCCGGGAGGCCACGCGGATGCTCAAGCGGCTGGGGTACTGGCAGGTGATCCGGCACTCCTTCAAGGTGCAGAACACCACCCACCAGTGCGGCACGCTCGTCTTCGGGACCGATCCCCGCACGTCGGTGCTCGACACCTTCTGCCGCACCCACGACGTCGAGAACCTCTTCGTCGTCGACGCCTCGTTCTTCCCGTCGTCCGCGGCGGTCAATCCGGGGCTGACCATCATCGCCCAGGCGCTGCGGGTGGCCGACCACGTCACCCAGCAGGTGCTCAACTAACCGAGAAGAGGATCCCTTGCGCGTCCGCTCCTTCAGCCACGTCGCCATCACCGTCTCCGACTTCAACGAGGCCGTGCGCTTCTACTGGGACGTGTTCGGGGCACCGGTCGTCGGTGTCTCCGACACCCCGCCCGAGCGCGTCCGGGAGTTCTTCGGCGTCGACGCGGCCGCCCCCAGCTGCAAGATCGGCTGGGTGCGGGTCCCGGGCGGGGCCACCATCGAGATCTTCGAGTTCCAGCCCCAGCAGCCCCCGCTCGAGGTGGTCTGGAACCGGCTGGGCACCACGCACATCTCCTTCAACGTCCACGACACCCGCAAGTGGCACGACTACCTGGTCGGCAAGGGCGTCGAGATCGTCTCGCCGCCGGAGAAGTCGCCGCACGGGCACACGTTCTTCTTCGTCAAGGATCCCGACGGCAACCTGATCGAGCTGATCGACAACAAGCACATGCGCGCCGTGCTGCGCTGGCTCGGCCCGCTCGGCGGGGTGGTCTTCCGGCACACGATGTACAAGAAGTACTACCGACCCAGGCACCAGGCCCTCTGATCAGCCCCGCTCGACCTGGAGACCCTCCTGGATCGCCCGGGCGTGCTCGTCGTGCTCGGCCTTGATCCGGGAGAGGAACGACCTGGTCCGCTCGTGCTGGGGGTTGTCGATCACGTGCTTCGGCTCGCCCTGCTCGACCACGACGCCGCCGTCCATGAAGACCACCCGGTCGGCGACCCCGCGGGCGAAGCCCATCTCGTGGGTGACCACGATCATCGTCATGCCCTGCTCGGCCAGCTCGCGCATCACGGTGAGCACCTCGCCGACCAGCTCGGGGTCCAGCGCCGAGGTCGGCTCGTCGAAGAGCATCAGCTTGGGGTCCATCGCCAGGGCACGGGCGATCGCCACGCGCTGCTGCTGGCCACCGGAAAGGTGGGCCGGGTAGTGGTCGCAGTGGTCCCCGAGGCCCACCCGCTCGAGGAGTTGCAGGCCGCGATGGCGGGCCTCCCGCTTGCCACGGCCGCGCACCCGCACAGGTGCCTCCATGACGTTCTCGAGAGCGGTCATGTGCGGGAAGAGGTTGAACCGCTGGAAGACCATGCCGATCTCGCGGCGCTGGGTGCTGATGGCCTTGTCAGGCAGCCGGTGCAACCGGTCGCCCCTCTCGACGAAACCCGCCAGGTCGCCGTCGACCCAGATCCGGCCGCCGTCGATGGTCTCCAGCTGGTTGATGCAGCGCAGGAAGGTCGTCTTGCCCGATCCTGACGGGCCGAGCAGGCAGACCACCTCGCCGGACTCGACGTCGAGGTCGATGCCCTTGAGCACCTCGTTGTGGTGGAAGGACTTGTGCACGTTCACCGCGTGCACCAGTGGCATCGCGGTCAACTCATGCCTCCCCTGAAGCTCAGCAGCCGCGCGATCGTGCCCTGCTGGGTGCCCGTCATCGCCCCGAAGCCCTTGCCGAAGCGGCGCTCGAGCTGTGCCTGGACGATCATCAGCACGGTGCCGATGACGAGGTACCAGACGACCGCGGCGATCTCGGCCGGGAAGGTCTGGAAGGTCCGCGAGCCGATCGCCTGCAGCTGGAAGAACATCTCGGCGCTCACGGGCACCGCGAGCATCAGCGAGGTGTCCTTGACCATCGCGATCGTCTCGTTGCCCGTCGGCGGCACGATCACCCGCATCGCCTGGGGCAGCACGATGCGACGCATCGTCTTGCCGCGGGACATGCCGAGTGCCGAGGCCGCCTCCGTCTGCCCGGCGTCCACCGACAGGATCCCCGCGCGGGCGATCTCGGCCATGTAGGCGGCCTCGGTGAGGCCGAGGCCGACGACGCCGCCGATCAGGCCGACGAAGACGTCGTTTGCGTTGATGGTCGCAAAGCTGAGCGCGGCGTTGCTGGAGCCGAACCAGCGAGCGAACGTCTCGGGGACCCCGAACCCGAGGCCGTGCTGCCAGAGGATGCCGAGGGTGCCCATGATCGAGAGCAGCACCAGCCGCGGCACCGCCCGGAAGAACCACGTGTAGACGAACGCGGCGGCCCTCAGCACCGGGTTCTCCGACAGCCTCATCACCGCGAGGACCACCCCGAGGACCACGCCGAAGACCATCGAGAAGACGGTGCCGAGGATCGTGCCCCAGATCAGGCCGTGCAGGACCGGCGACTGGACCATCGCCTGGAAGACGAAGGACCAGTTGAACGCCGCGTTGGTGACCAGCAGGTTGATGATCAGTGCCGCGATGACGGCGACGACCGCCACCGCGACCCAGCGCCCGGGGTGGCGGACCGGGACGGCGTCGATCCGCCCCGGCCGCTCCCCGGTCGGCTCCAGCCCGCTGCCCGTGACGGCGCCAGCGGTCACGGGTTCACCGCGAACTTGCTGATCGCGCCCTGGTCCACACCCCAGCTCTTCAGGATCTTCTGGTAGTCACCGTTCTTCTGCAGGTCGGTCAGCGCCATCACGAGCGCCTGGCCGAACTGGCCGTCGTTCTTCGGGATCACGTAGCCGTACGGCGCGGCCGCGTAGATGCTGCCGACCGCCTTGAGCTTGCCGCTGGACTGCTTGACCGCGTAGGCGATCACCGGCGAGTCGGCGAGCATGGCGTCGGCCTTGCCGGCGACGACCGCAGCCGTGGCCTGGTCCTGCTTGTCGTAGACGAGCACGTGGATGGGCTTGCCGGCGGCCTTGCACGCCCTGATCTTCGCCGGCAGGTCGTCCTGCAGCTGGGTGGTGCCCTTCTGGACGGCGACGTTGAGGCCGCACGGCTTCTGGGGGTTCACCTTGCCGGCCTCGCTGGGCTGGGCGGCCCACTGGGTGCCGGCATTGAAGTAGCTGACCATGTCCGCCTGCTTCATCCGGTCGGGGTTGATGGTGAAGCTGGAGACGCCGATGTCGTACTTGCCACCGGTGACCCCGGTGATGATCGTGTCGAAGCTGGCGTTCTGGAAGTTCGCCTTCAGGCCGAGCTTCTCGGCAACGGCCTTGAAGAGGTCGACGTCGAAGCCCTCCACGGTCTTTCCGTCCCCGGCGAGGAACTCGCTCGGCGCATAGCTGGCGTCGCTGCCGACGGCCAGGGTGCCCTTCTTCTTCAGCGACGCGGGCACCTTGGCGGCAGCCGCCTTGTCGACGCTGACACTGACACTGGCCCCCTTGTGCGCTGGCCCGCCCGAGAGCGAGCCTGACCCGCAGCCGGCGAGGGCCAGGGAGGCGGCCGCAAGACCCGCCATGAGCATCGATCGACGCATGTTCTTGATTCCTCTCAGAGCATTCACGTGACGTACACCACGAGGTGGCGACGTTGAATCCTGCCACTCTTCTGGTCATCCCCGGTCGGGTGCCCGGAAGATCTCAGACTCCTGTCGGGAAGCCTCCTCCTCCGGCCGGACCGAGGACCTCGATGACCAGCGGCACCCCGGGCCGGTAGGCCAGGTGCACGTAGGAGGGGGCGTCGAGCACGATCACGTCCGCGCGGCCGCCGGGGGCGAGCCTGCCGAGGTCGTCGCGCCCCAGTGCGCGGGCCCCCCCGGCGGTGGCCGACCAGAGCGCCTCGGCAGGGGTCAGGTGCATCTCCCTCACCGCCAGGGCGATGCACAGCGGCATCGAGCTGGTGTAGCACGAGCCCGGGTTGCAGTCGGTGGCCAGGGCCACGGTCACACCCGCGTCGACCAGGCCGCGGGCGTCGGGGTAGGACGACCTGGTGCTGAACTCCACACCGGGCAGGAGGGTGGCGACCGTGCCGGACTCGCGCAGCGCAGAGACGTCCTCGCCGGACAGGTGCGTGCAGTGGTCGACTGCGACCAGCCCGAGCTCGCAGGCCAGCTGGACGCCGGGGCCGGGGCCGAGCTGGTTGGCGTGCAGCCGTCCGCCGAGCCCGGCGGCCCGGCCCGCGGCCAGGATGGTCCGGGCCTGGTCGGCGTCGAACGCACCGCGCTCGCAGAAGACGTCGATCCAGCGGGCGAAGGGAGCACAGGCCTCCAGCATCGGGCCGGTGACCAGGGCGACGTAGCCGGCCGGGTCGTCGGCGTACTCCGGTGGCACCACGTGGGCGCCGAGGAAGGTGGTCTCCTCGGTGAACTGCCGCGCGACCGCCAGCGAGCGGGCCTCGTCGAGCCGGGTCAGCCCGTAGCCGCTCTTGATCTCGACGGTCGTGGTGCCCTGCCGACGCATCTCCTCCACGTGCCGGGCGACACCGGCGGCCAGGGCCTCGTCGGGGGCGGCCCGGGTCGCCGCGACCGTCGTGGCGATGCCGCCGGCCTCGTAGGCCTGACCCGCCATCCGGGCCGCGAACTCCGCGGAGCGGTCGCCCGCGAAGACCAGGTGGGAGTGGCTGTCCACGAAGCCGGGGACGACCGCCCGGCCACCGACGTCGCGGGCCTGGTCGGCCTCCGGGGCCTCCGCCGCCGGCCCCAGCCAGGCCAGCCGGCCGCCTTCGATGACCAGCGCGGCGTCGGGCAGCAGGCCGAGCGGGGAGCCGTCGCCGACGCCGGGGTCGTTGGTGACCAGCTGGCCGATGCCGGTGAGCAGCAGCGAGCTCATGAGACGGCCTCGATCGCCTCGGCGAGCGCGCGCCCGACCGCGCCGGCGTCGCCGTCGTAGACCAAGCGCCCGTCGACGACGACCCGCCGCACGTCCGGCGACGCGGCTGCGAAGACGACCGACTCGCAGGACGTCCCGGCACCGGCCGTGCGCGGGCTCTCGAGGTCGAGGGTGACCAGGTCTGCCCGCTGGCCCACCGCGATCCTGCCCACGTCGTCGAAGCCGAGGCTGGCGTGGCCGTCGGCGGTGGCGGCGGTGAGCAGCTCGGCGGCCGACCAGTGCCCGCGCTGCATGGTCACCAGCCTCTCGTGCATCTCGACCGCACGCATCTCCTCGAAGAGGTCGATGACCGCGTGGCTGTCCGAGCCGAGGGTGAGTCGCGAGCCGGCCCGGGCCAGGGCGACCGACGGGCCGATCCCGTCGGCGAGGTCGCGCTCGGTCGTGGGGCAGAAGCAGGCGAAGCTGCGCGACCGGCCGAGCAGCCCTGTGTCGCCGTCGGTCAGGTGGGTGGCGTGCACGGCGCTGGTCATCGGCCCGAGCGCCCCGGCCTCCGCGAGCAGCCGCGTCGGGGTGATCCCGTGGGCCGCGAGGCACGCCTCGTTCTCCAGCACCTGCTCCGAGAGGTGCACGTGCAGCGGCCGGCCCGCACCGGCGGACACCACGGTCGGCAGCTGCTCGCGCGGCACCGCCCGCACCGAGTGGAGGGCCACGCCGGTCCGGTCCACCGGCAGCTCGGCCACCCGCTCGGCCCAGGCCTCGGCGTCGCCGTCGGAGTAGCGCAGCTGCACGCCTTCCGGTGGCAGCATCCCGCCGTCGCCGAAGCCGGCGGAGAGGTAGCAGGCGTCCAGCAGCCGGATCCGGATGCCGGCCTCGTCGGCCGCGGCCAGCAGGGCGTGGCCCATCGCGTTGGGGTCGTCGTAGGGCCTGCCGCCGGGCTGGTGGTGCAGGTAGTGGAACTCCCCGACGCTGGTGATCCCGGTCGCGACCATCTCCTTGAACACCGCCGTGGCCAGCACCTTGTAGGAGTCCGGGTCGAGGCGGTCGGCGACGCCGTACATCTGGTCGCGCCAGGTCCAGAAGGAGCCGCGCTCGGCCTGGGTGTGCCCGCGCAGCGCCCGGTGGAAGGCGTGGGAGTGACAGTTGGCCAGGCCGGGAACGGTGAGGCCGGGGACGCGGGTCCCGCTGTCGGCGCCGGGTCGTACGACGCTGAGGCGGCCGTCCTCGATCTCGACGAGCACGTCGTCGCTCACCACCCCGTCGACGAGGGCGTGCTCGAGCAGCAGGCTCGTCATCGGGCGAGCTCCTCGAGCGTGTCGGCCAGTGCCTCGACGCCGGCGAGGCAGTCCGCGGTCGAGGCCTGCTCCTCGGGGCTGTGCGAGATGCCGGTCGGGTTGCGCACGAAGAGCATCGCGGTCCGGACCCCTGCGGCAGCGAGGATGCCGGCGTCGTGGCCGGCTCCGGTGGGGATGACCGGAGCACCGCCGAGCACCTCCGCGAGCCGGGTGGCGAGCGCGTCGTCGAAGTGCACAGCACCAGAGACCGACTCGGGGGTCACCGCCAGCTGCGTGCCGTCACGGCCCGCACGCTCGGTCGCCAACCGCTCGATCTCGGCGACCATCGCGACCAGCGCCTCGTCGGAGTCGCAGCGCGCGTCCAGCCAGGCGGTCACCCGCGACGGGATCGCGTTGGTGCCGTTGGGCGTGACCTCGAGACGACCGAAGGTGGCCCGCTGGCCCGCGAGCCGGGCCTGCTTGTTGGCCGCCAGCGCGGTCATCGCGTAGCTGAGCATCGGGTCGTGGCGGTCCTCCATCCGGGTCGTGCCGGCGTGGTTGGCCTGCCCGGTGAAGTCGAAGCGGTAGCGCCCGTGCGGCCAGATCGCACTGCCGACTCCGACGGCCGCGTCCCGGTCGACCAGGTCGCGCCCCTGCTCGACGTGCAGCTCGACGAAGCAGCCGATCTTCTCGACGAGCCGGCCGGGGGCCCCGGGCAGGCCGGCCTGCTCCACCGCGTCGGCGAGTGCGATCCCGTCCCGGTCGCGCAGCTGCCTGGCCTGCTCCCAGGTGGTGGCACCGGTGGCCAGCCGGGAGCCGAGGCAGGCCAGCCCGAAGCGCGAGCCCTCCTCCTCGACGAACACGCTGACCCCGATCGGTCGCGACGGCTCGAAGCCGCGCGCATGCAGCCGGTCGACGGCCAGCAGCCCCGAGACCACGCCCAGCGGGCCGTCGTAGGCCCCTCCGTCGAGCACCGAGTCCAGGTGCGACCCGGTCACCACCCCGTGGTCGCCCTCGCCCCACCAGGCGACCAGGTTGCCGACCCCGTCGGACTCGACCGCCAGGCCGCGGGCCTCGGCCTGCTCGACGAACCAGGCCCGCAGCTCGGAGTCGGCCGCGGTCCAGGGCTGGCGGAAGTAGCCGCCGCTGGCCGCCGATCGGCCGAGCGGGGCGAGGTCCGCCCACAGCTGCTCGAAGCCCCCGGGCTCGAAGTCCATGTGCCGAGTCCAGCGGAGCAGGGTCCCGGGGTCAATCCACGTGACCGCCCTCACGTCTGGGATCCGAGACACGTAAGGATATGGGCATGGAGTTCGCCGAGGTCGTCCGCCACCGCAAGATGGTCCGCAGCTACGCCGACCAGCCGGTCGACCCGGTCGTCGTCGACCGGGCGCTGCGCAACGCCACCCGGGCGCCCAGCGCCGGGTTCAGCCAGGGCTGGGGGTTCCTGGTGCTGGACACCGCAGAGGAGGTGCGGCGCTTCTGGGCCGCCACCTCCGTCGGGGCCGACCTGGCCGACCCCGACGACTGGCTGACCGGGATGATGCGCGCGCCGGTGGTGGTCGTGCCGTGCTCGAGCAAGGCGGCCTACCTGCAGCGCTACGCCGAGGGGGACAAGGGCTGGACCGACCAGGACGAGGCCCGCTGGCCGGTGCCCTTCTGGCACATGGACGCCGCGATGGCCTCGCTGCTGATCCTGCAGACCGCCGTCGACGAGGGCCTCGGCGCCTGCTTCTTCGGGGTGCCGCCGGAGCACGTCGCGCCGCTGAAGAAGGCGTTCGGCATCCCCCACGCCTTCGACCCGGTGGGGGCGATCACCATCGGCCACCCGGCTCCCGGTGGCGCTGCCGGCTCACCGACCCGGCGCCCGCGGAAGGCCGCCGACGAGGTCGTGCACCGCGGCCGGTGGTAGTCAGCGCCGGTCGACGATCCGCCTCATCTTGCCCACCGACCGCTCCACGCTGTCCGGCTCGACCACGTCGACCGCGATCGTCACCCCGATCCGCGCCTTCACCTGGCGGCGCAGCTCGGCGCCGGCACCATCCGCGTCGTCGCGCGAGGCGTCGGGTCGTCGCTCGACCTTGACCGTCAGCGTGTCCAGCCGGTCCTCGCGCTCGAGCACGCACTGGAAGTACGGCGACAGCGCCGGCGAGGCGAGGATCAGCTCCTCGAGCTGGGTGGGGAAGAGGTTCACCCCCCGCACGATCATCATGTCGTCGGTCCGCCCGGTGATCCGCTCCATCCGCCGCATCGTCCGCGCGGTGCCGGGCAGCAACCGGGTGAGGTCGCGGGTCCGGTAGCGGACCACCGGCATCGCCTGCTTGGTCAGCGACGTGAAGACGAGCTCGCCCTCCTCACCGTCGGGCAGCACCTCACCGGTCACCGGGTCGATGATCTCGGGATAGAAGTGGTCCTCCCAGACGTGCAGGCCGTCCTTGGTCTCCACGCACTCGTTGGCGACGCCCGGCCCCATCACCTCCGACAGGCCGTAGATGTCGACCGCGTGCATGTCGGTGCGCTCCTCGAGCTCGCGGCGCATCTCGTCGGTCCACGGCTCGGCACCGAAGATGCCGACCTTGAGCGAGGTGCTGCGGGGGTCGACACCCTGACGCTCCATCTCGTCGATGACCGAGAGCATGTAGGACGGCGTCACCATGATGATGTCGGGCTCGAAGTCGCGGATCAGCTGCACCTGCCGCTCGGTCATCCCACCGGAGACCGGGATCGTCATGCAGCCCAGCGCCTCCGCGCCGTAGTGCGCGCCGAGCCCGCCGGTGAACAGCCCGTAGCCGTAGGCGACGTGCACCCGCATCCCCTTGCGACCGCCCGCCGCGCGGATGCTGCGGGCCATCACGTGCGACCAGGTCTCGATGTCGCGGGCGGTGTAGCCGACCACGGTCGCCTTGCCGGTCGTCCCCGACGACGCGTGCACGCGCACCACCTCCTCGGTCGGCACCGCGAACATCCCGAAGGGGTAGTTGTCGCGCAGGTCGGCCTTCGCGGTGAACGGGAACCGGCCGAGGTCGGCCAGCGTCCGGCAGTCGTCGGGGTGCACGCCGGCGTCATCGAACTTCTTCCGATGGGCCGGCACGTTGTCGTAGGCGTGCCGCAGCGACCACTGCAGCCGCTCGAGCTGCAGAGCGCGCAGCTCTTCGATCGGTGCGGTCTCGATCGGCTCGAGATCGCCGGGCTTGGGGCTCAGGTCATCCACAGCTGCTCATCTCCTCGGCATCCGCCTGTGGGTGAGCCTAGGACGCGCGCCGAGCGACGACCGCAGCCCGCCCGAGCATGATGCGCCGCACCCCGGCACACTGGTGCTGCGATGCCGAACGAAGCCCACGAGACCTGGAAGGTCCTCGACCTGTCCCTGCGCGTCGGGGAGGTGCTGCTGTCGTCCGGGGCCGGCGCTGCCGACGTCGGCGCACAGATGCTGAACGTCGCGCACGCCTGCGGGTTGCGCAACGCCACCGCCGACATCACGTTCACCGAGCTGAAGATGACCTGGCAGCCCTCACCGGACGAGCCGGCGATGATCCAGGTGCGCCAGGTGCGGCACCGCGAGACCGACTACGAGCACCTGACCAAGGTCGACCACCTGGTGCGGGCGCTGATCAACGGTGACGTCGACCCCCGCGAGGCCCGCGGCCAGCTCGCCCGGATCGTCTCCACCGGCCACGCCCTGCCCCGCTGGGCGGTGACCCTGGGCTGGGGCGTGATGAACGCCGGCGTCGCGCTGATGCTCGGCGGCAGCTGGCTGGTGCTGGTGATCGCCTTCGTCGCGGCGATCGGGGTCGACCGGATCCAGCGATTCATGGCCCGGCGCCGGCTGCCGGCCTTCTACCAGCAGGTCGCCGGGGGCCTGTTCGCCACGCTGCTCGCGGTCGGGGTCGGCGCGCTCGACCTCGGCATCGCCCCCGGCACGGTGGTCACCTCCAGCATCATCCTGCTGCTCGCCGGAGTCAGCTTCATGGGCGCGATCCAGGACGCGCTCACCGGCTTCCCGCTCACGGCCGGGGCCCGGATCCTCGAGGCGATCCTGGCCACCGCCGGGGTGATCGCCGGCGTCAGCGGCGGACTGAGCGTGGCGAAGATGGGCGGCGTCGACCTCGGCACGCTCAATCCCGGCGCAGCGGCCCTCGGCACGATGCCGCTCACGGTCGTCGGCGGGATGGTCACCGCGGCAGCGTTCGCCTTCTCCTCCTACGCCCCGCGCCGGTCGCTGCTGCCGATCGCGGTGATCGGCGGCGCGGCCACGGCCGTCTACTACGCCGGCTACAGCAGCGGCGCCGGCATCGCGTGGGCCTCCGCGCTGGCCGCGATCCTGGTCGGCCTGGTCAGCTTCGCCGTGGCCGGCCGGTTCCGGGTGCCCGCGCTGGCGGTCGTGGTCTGCGCGGTCGTGCCGCTGCTGCCCGGCCTCTCGATCTACCGCGGCCTGGCGGAGATGACCCTGGGCGGCAGCCACGGCCTGCTCTCGATGGTCAACGCCGCGGCGATCGCGATCGCGCTGTCGGCCGGCGTGATCCTCGGCGAGTACGTCGCCCAGCCGCTCAAGCGGGAGGCCCGCCGGCTCGAGGGCAAGCTCGCCGGCCCGCGCCTCGTCGGCCCGCTGCGGGTGCGCTCCGCGCGCCGTACCCTGAACGGATGAGCGAGGAGCCGGACCGCCAGCTCCGCCGGGAGCGTGCCCGCGACCCCCGCACCGGCCGCGACGCGGCCGCCGAGCGGGCCCGCAACCTCGAGCAGTGGGTCGACCAGCAGATCCGGCAGGCGATGGCGCGCGGCGACTTCGACGACCTGCCGGGGGCCGGCAAGCCGATCAAGGACCTCGGGACGACGCACGACCCCGACTGGTGGCTGAAGAAGCTGATCGAGCGCGAGCAGATCACCGGGGTGCTGCCGCCGGCGCTCCAGCTGCGCAAGGAGGACGCCCAGCTCGAGGAGACCCTCGACAAGGAGTGGTCGGAGAAGACCGTCCGCGAGCTGCTGGTCGACTTCAACCGCCGGGTCGTCGAGGCGCGGCGCCAGCTGCTGGGCGGGCCGCCGGTGGTCACCAGGTTGCGCGACGTCGAGACCGAGGTGGCTTCCTGGCGGGAGCGCCGCCGCCGATGACCCGACTCGCCGGTGCCATCGCCGCCGTCGTGCTGGCAGTGGTGGTCGGCGCGGCCCTGCTGCTCTGGCCGACCGGCCCGCAGCGCCCGACGGTCGCTACGCCCGATCCGGTCACCCCGTTCCCGACCCTCGCAGGCTCGACGCTGGCTGCGCTCCCGGTCGCGCGGCACCAGCCGGCCTGCCAGCGCCACGTCGCTCCCTTCGCCCCGGCGTCGATCGCGATCGCCGGGGTCACCAGCGGCGCACCCGTGCTCGCCCTGCCGCGGGACGCCGCCGGGGTGCCCGGCGTACCCCCGCTCACGAGCACCGGCAAGACCGAGTTCGCCTGGGACCGCCCACCGGGGATCCGGCCCGGCGCGCGCCACGGGAACGTGCTGCTCAACGCGCACACCTGGCCGGACGGTACGGCGCTGGGCAACCACCTGCTGGCGGGGCTGCACGAAGGCGACCGGATCGTCGTCCGCGGCGGCCACGGCGAGCGGCTGTGCTATCGGGTGACCGACCGGGTCGAGGTGCCCGCCGATGCCGCGGGGCGGCGCTACTACCGCACCACCGGCCGGCCGCAGCTGGCGATCGTCGTGTGCTCCGGCACCCGCCTGGGCCCCGGCGACTGGACCGAGCGGACCCTCTGGTTCGCCTCGCCCACACCCCGCTAGTCAGGACTCGTGCATCGGGATCCGGACCTGCCGCTCGGCGGCCACCTCGCTCGCCCGGTCGTAGCCGGCGTCCACGTGCCGGATGACACCCATGCCGGGGTCGTTGGTCAGCACCCGCTCGATCTTCTGCGCGGCCAGGTCGGTGCCGTCGGCGACGCACACCTGCCCGGCGTGCAGTGACCGGCCCATGCCGACGCCGCCACCGTGGTGGAAGGAGACCCAGCTCGCTCCGGACGCGGTGTTGACCAGCGCGTTGAGGATCGCCCAGTCCGCGATCGCGTCGGAGCCGTCGAGCATGGCCTCGGTCTCCCGGTAGGGCGACGCGACCGAGCCGCAGTCGAGGTGGTCACGGCCGATCACGATCGGGGCCTTGAGCTCTCCGGACGCGACCATCTCGTTGAACTTCAGGCCGGCGAGGTGGCGCTCGCCGTACCCCAGCCAGCAGATCCGGGCCGGCAGTCCCTGGA
>JAICXL010000072.1 GCA_025980475.1 Nocardioidaceae bacterium
GGCCTGGTGCTGCCGCAGCTCAAGGGCAAGCTCGACGGCTACGCGCTGCGAGTGCCGATCCCGACCGGCTCGGCGACCGACCTCACCGTGACGGTCAGTCGCGACACCACAGTCGCTGAGGTCAACGACGCGATGCGCGCCGCCGCGGACGGCCGGATCCTGCGCTACAGCGAGGACCCGCTCGTCTCCACCGACATCGTCACCGACCCGGCCTCCTGCATCTTCGACTCGCCGATGACCAAGGTGATCGGCAACCAGGTCAAGGTGCTCGGCTGGTACGACAACGAGTGGGGCTACTCCAACCGGCTCGCCGACCTGATCGACTACGTCGGCAAGACCCTCTGAGCGTGGCCCAGGGGAATCAGCACAGCGGCATCGAGGCCCTGGGCGAGGTCCGCGGCCGCATCGTGCTGGTGCGGTCGGACCTCAACGTGCCGCTCGACGGGCCGGCAGAAGCCCGGGTGATCACCGACGACGGCCGCGTCCGGGCCAGTGTCCCCACCATCCGGCAGCTTGCCGACGCCGGGGCGCGGGTCGTGGTGACGGCCCACCTCGGCCGGCCCAAGGGCGCGCCGGACCCCGCCTACTCCCTCGCCCCGGTCGCCCGACGGCTCGGCGAGCTGCTCGGCAAGCCGGTTGCCTTCGCGACCGACACGGTCGGGGAGTCGGCGAAGGAGACGGTCGCCGGCCTCGAGGACGGTGCGGTCGCCGTGCTGGAGAACGTGCGCTTCAACCCCGGTGAGACGAGCAAGGACGACGCCGAGCGCGGCGCCTTCGCCGACCGCCTCGCCGCGCTGGGCGATGCCTTCGTCAGCGACGGCTTCGGGGTCGTGCACCGCAAGCAGGCGTCGGTGTACGACGTGGCCCAGCGGCTGCCCCACGCGATGGGCGGCCTGGTCGCTGCCGAGGTCGACGTGCTCAGGCGGCTGACCGAGGACCCCGCACGGCCCTACGTCGTCGTGCTCGGCGGCTCGAAGGTGTCCGACAAGCTCGCGGTGATCGACAACCTCCTGGACAAGGCCGACGAGCTCCTCGTCGGCGGCGGCATGGTGTTCACCTTCCTCGCCGCCCTGGGCCACGAGGTCGGCCGGAGCCTGCTGGAGGAGGACCAGGTCGACGCGTGCCGGTCCTACCTCGACCGGGCCGGGCGCAGCGGCGTGCCGATCGTGCTGCCCAGCGACATCGTGGTTGCCGCCGAGGTCAGTGCCGAGGCCGAGACGCAGGTCGTCGCCGCCGACGCGATTCCCGCGGACCGGCTGGGCCTCGACATCGGCCCGGAGTCCGCCGAGCGGTTCGCCGAACGGATCCGACGGGGCCGCACGGTCTTCTGGAACGGGCCGATGGGCGTCTTCGAGCTCGACCCCTTCGCCGCGGGCACCCGGGCAGTGGCCCAGGCGCTGACCGAGGTCGACGGGCTCTCGGTGGTCGGCGGCGGCGACTCGGCGGCCGCGGTGCGCAAGCTCGGCTTCGCCGAGGACGCGTTCGGCCACATCTCCACCGGGGGAGGGGCCAGCCTCGAGTACCTCGAGGGCAAGCAGCTGCCGGGCCTCGCCGTACTCGACTGAAAGCGCCAACCAGGGGAGACATGTCCAAACACGCGCGCGTGCCGCTGATGGCCGGCAACTGGAAGATGAACCTGAACCACCAGGAGGCCGTCCACCTGGTGCAGAAGCTGGCCTGGGGGCTGGCCGACAAGAAGCACGACTACGGCAGGGCCGAGGTCGCGGTGATCCCGCCGTTCACCGACCTGCGCAGCGTGCAGACCGTGGTCGACGGCGACCGGTTGCAGGTGAGGTACGGCGCCCAGGACGTCTCGACCCACGACAACGGCGCCTACACCGGCGAGATCTCGGCCGCGATGCTGGCCAAGCTCGGCTGCTCCTACGTCGTGGTCGGCCACTCCGAGCGTCGTGAGCACCACGGCGAGGACGACGCGACGGTCAACGCGAAGGCGCGGCAGGCGGTCGCGGCGGGGATGACCCCGATCGTCTGCGTGGGCGAGGGCCTGGAGGTGCGCAAGGAGGAGCGCCACGTCGAGCACACCGTGGACCAGGTCGACGGCTCGCTGGACGGGTTCTCCGCCGAGCAGGTCGCCGCCCTCGTCGTCGCCTACGAGCCGGTCTGGGCGATCGGCACCGGCGAGGTGGCAACCCCGGCGGACGCGCAGGAGGTCTGTGCGGCGATCCGTGCCCGGATCGACGCGACCCACGGCGCGGAGACGGCGGCCGGTGTCCGCATCCTCTACGGCGGCTCGGTGAAGGCCGCCAACGTGGCCGGCATCATGCAACAGCCCGACGTCGACGGCTGCCTGGTCGGCGGCGCCAGCCTCGACGCCGACGAGTTCGGCGGGATCTGCCGCTTCTACGCCATGCCTGTCCTCTGAGATCACACCCGATCGGTTAGGCTTCCCGCCGTGGTTCTGTTCCTCGAGATCGTGCTCGTCATCACGAGCCTGCTGCTGATCGTGCTGATCCTGCTCCACAAGGGCAGGGGCGGAGGGCTGTCCGACATGTTCGGAGGCGGTGTCTCCTCCGGCCTGGGCGGCTCATCGGTGGCCGAACGCAACCTCGACCGGATCACGATCGGCCTCGGCGTGATCTGGTTCGTCTGCATCGTCGCGCTCGGGCTGCTGTTCAAGACCGGCGGCTAGCGGTCGCGTCCCGACCCCAGCCCCCCATATCTGCAAGGAGAACCAGCGTGGCAGTAGGCGGAGGGAACGCCATTCGGGGCAGCCGGGTCGGCGCCGGTCCGATGGGTGAGGCCGAGCGCGGCGATGCGGCGCCTCGGCAGACGGTCAGCTACTTCTGCTCCCAGCAGCACCGGACGATGATCGCCTTCGCGGTCGAGGCGCAGGCCCCGGACTCCTGGGACTGTCCCCGCTGCGGGCTGCCGGCCAGCCTGGACTCCGACAATCCGCCGCCGCCGCCGAAGATCGAGCCCTACAAGACCCACCTCGCTTACGTGAAGGAGCGCCGCTCCGACAAGGAGGCGGCCGACATCCTCGACGAGGCGATCCAGACGCTGCGCGACCGGCGCAAGCGCGGGGAGATCATCTTCTGACGACCGGTCAGGTTTGTGCGCGCCCTGCACCCTGACCGGTCAACTTTGGTGACCCTGATGCGCTGAGCGGTCACTTCTGGCACTCCCCGGGCGCTCGACCGGTCAGTTCTGGCGGGCGCGCGAGCCCGCCTGTGGATGCCGCGGACGCCGCGGTCCGAGATCCGGCATCCTGCGTCGATGCGACTCCCGGACTGGCTGGATCCCGACCAGGCGCTGCTCGACAAGCGGTGCCCGCTCCCGCTCGACGCGCCGTTCACCGGGGCGATGGCCGACCAGTGGGGTGTCTCCAGGTACCTGCTGCGACAGCTGGTCGCCGACGGCTTCGTACGACGGGTGCTGCAGGGCGTCTATGTGGTCGTGCAGGCCGCCGACGACATCGATCTGCGCACAGCTGCCCTCGGGCTCGTCATCCCGGAGTCCGCGGTGGTGACCGATCGGACAGCCGCTTGGCTGCACGGTGTGTCGATCCTGCCCCGCAGCGCGCCGTACGTCCCGCCGCCGATCAACGTCTTCCAGACCAGCGGCACGAGAGTCCGGCGACCCCAGGCGCACGGCGGCCTCCGGTCGCTGCGAGCCGAAGACGTCATGGTCGTGAACGGCATCCGGGTGACGACGCCGCTGCGGACGGCGATGGATCTGGGCAGGCTGCTCTGGCGGTTCGACGCTCTCGCCGCCCTCGACGGGTTCCTGCGCATCGGCGTGTCCAGGGAAGGGATGCTCGCCGGCATGGACCGCTACAAGGGGTACCGCGGCATCTGCCAGCTCAGGTTGCTGCTGCCGATCGCCGATGGCCGCTCCGAGTCGGTCGGCGAGTCAGCGCTCAGGCTGCACTGGCACGAGGCGATGCTCCCGCCCCCCGAGCTCCAGTTCTGGGTCCAGGACGACTTCGGCGTCGACCTCTACCGACTCGACCTGGCGCTGCCGGAGCTCGGCTACGCCGCGGAGTACGACGGCGAGGAGTACCACGGCGACGAGCAGGCGGAGCACGACGACGACCGGCGCCGGTGGATGACCGAGCATCGCGGCTGGCTGGTGGACGTCTTCCGCAAGGAGGACGTCTACGCACAGAACCCCTCGGCTCCCGAGCGACTGCGGGCAGGGTTGCGACGGGCACGCAAGGCGCTCGGCGGATGGAGCCCCCGGTGGGCGCCGAGCCAAAAGTGACCGGTCGGCGCGTTCAGGCGAGCCAAAGCTGACCGGTCGGCGGGTTCAGGCGCGCCAAAGCTGACCGGTCAGATCTTCTGGGCGGCGTCCACGTCGATGAACCAGTGCGTGCGCAGCCGACCGTGGATGCCGCGCGCCGGCGTCTCCTCGACGCTGCCCTCCTCGGCCAGGGCGCGGGCGACCGCCTCGGCCTTGTCCTCGCCGGCGACCACGAACCACACCTCGCGGGTGCGGTTGAGCGCGTCGAAGGTCAGGCTGACCCGGTTCGGCGGCGGCTTGGGCGAGTCGGTCACGCCGACGGCTATCCGGTCGGTCACGTGCAGCGCGGGGGAGTGGGGCATCAGCGAGGCCACGTGCCCGTTCTGGCCCAGGCCGAGCATCACCACGTCGAAGTCTCCGACACCGGAGTTGCGGAGCCGGTCGGAGTAGATCACCGCGGCAGCATCGGGGGAGTCCGCCTCGTCGCTGGCGGGGATCTCGTGCACGCGGGACTGGTTGACCGGCAGGTGGTCCAGCATCGCGTTGCGGGCGTGCAGGGCGTTGCGCTGAGGGTCCTCGCGCGGCACGAAGCGCTCGTCCCCCCACCAGAACTCCACCTGGCCCCACAGGACGGGTGACCCGGAGGCCTGCCGGGCGACCTCGGCATGGATTTTGTCGGCGATGGTGCCGCCGGTCAGGGCGATCTGCGGGATGCGTCCCTCGGCCTGCATCGCGGTGATGACGGTGAGCAGCCTGCCCGCGACGTCGTGGGCGAGCTGGTCGGCGCTGTCGTGGATCAGCGCGCGCGGGTCGGTCATGATCGTTCTCCCAGGGTGACGAGCCGACGCACGGCGGCGGCATAGATGTTGTCCTCGTCGAGGCGGCGCAGCTCCTCGGCGAGCAGCTCGGGGAGCTCGCGACGCTTGAGCGCCACCGGGCGGTCCGGGCGGCCGGGTGAGCTGAAGGTGGCCAGCTTGCCGTCCTCCCGATGGATCCGGATCGGCCCGTTGCGGGTGTCCAGGCACACCTCGGTGATCCCGGGCCCGGACGAGCTCTGCCGCTCCACCGGGACCCGCAGCCGGTTCCAGAGCCAGGCCGCGAGCAGGTCCGCCGACGGACTGATCCGCTCGGCAGCGACGACCGCACGGCGCACCTTCAGCGGCTGCTGGTCGAGTGCGGCCGCCAGCAGGGCGCGCCAGGGGGTGATCCGGGTCCAGGCCAGGTCGGTGTTGCCACGGGCGTAGGACGAGCACTGGGTCGCCAGCGCCCGGGTCTTGCCCTTCGTGGCCGCCGCCGCATCAGTGATCCGTCGTTGGGCGAGGCGGCCCAGCGGGTCGTCGGCCGGGACGGCGGGCGCATCGGTCGGCCACCAGACGACCACGGGGGAGTCCGGCAGCAGCAGCGGCAGCACGACCGACTCGCAGTGCCGGACCACCTCCCCCCGCAGCCGGATCAGCGCGATCTCGCCGGTCCAGGCCTCGCCGATGCCGACCTGGGCGTTGATCTGGGGGGCCCCGCGCGCGTCGCCGAGGATCACCCCCAGCAGTCGCGCCGGGTGCTCGTGGGCGGCGATCTTGGCCGCCTCCATGGCGCCGGCTGCCGATTCCTCGTCGACCACGATCACCAGCGTCATCACCATGCCCATCGCCGGGCTCCCGGCGCGGACGCGGGCACGGACCAGCTCGGTGGCGATCTGCGAGGAGTTGGTGTCGATCAGCTCGATCATGTCGGGGCCTCCGCGGGAGTGCGAGCGCAGCGAGCAGTCTCGCCGGACGGGATCACGGTCGCCTCCAGACCCGGCCGTCGCGGGCCAGCATCGCGTCGGCCGACGCGGGGCCCCAGGTACCGGACTCGTAGGGCTCCGGGGTGCCCTTCCGGGCCCAGTGGTCGAGGACCGGGTCGAGGATCCGCCAGGACAGCTCGACCTCCTCGTGCCGCGGGAAGAGTGGCGGGTCGCCGAGCAGGACGTCGAGGATCAGCCGCTCGTAGGCCTCCGGGCTGGACTCGGTGAAGGAGCCGCCGTAGACGAAGTCCATGTTGACGTCACGGATCTCCATCGTGGTGCCGGGGACCTTGGCGCCGAACCGGATGGTCATCCCCTCGTCGGGCTGGACCCGGATCACCAGCGCGTTCTGGGTCAGCTCCTCGGTGGCTGTCGCGGAGAACGGCAGGTGCGGGGCCCGCTTGAACACGACGGCCACCTCGGTGACCCTGCGGCCGAGCCGCTTCCCGGCCCGCAGGTAGAACGGCACTCCGGCCCACCGGCGCGTCTCGACACCGAGCCTGACCGCGGCGTAGGTCTCCGTCGTGGAGGCGGGGTCGATCCCGTCCTCGTCGAGGTAGCCGATCACCTTCTCGCCGCCGGCCCAGCCCGCGACGTACTGCCCGCGTGCGGTGGCCCGGTCGAGGCTGCGAGGGAGTACGACGCTCTCCAGCACCTTCTGCTTCTCGAGGCGGAGGCTGTCGGCGTCGAACGAGACCGGATCCTCCATCGCCACCAGGGCCAGCAGCTGCAGCAGGTGGTTCTGGATGACGTCCCGGGCAGCGCCGATCCCGTCGTAGTAGCCGGCCCGTCCGCCGATGCCGATGTCCTCGGCCATCGTGATCTGCACGTGGTCGACGTAGTGGGAGTTCCAGACCGGCTCGAAGAGGTTGTTGGCGAACCGCATGGCGAGGATGTTCTGGACCGTCTCCTTGCCGAGGTAGTGGTCGATCCTGAACACGGTGCCGGAGGGGAAGACCTCGTCGATCATCTGGTTCAGCTCGCGCGCCGACGTCAGGTCGTGGCCGAAGGGCTTCTCCACCACCACCCGGCGCCAGGAACCGGGTCCGGCGTCGGCCAGCCCGTGCTGCTTGAGCTGGTTGATCACATTCGCGAAGAAGCCGGGCGGGATCGCCAGGTAGAAGGCGTAGTTGCCGCCGGTGCCGCGGACGTCGTCGAGCTCCTGCACCGTGCGGCGCAGGGCGTCGAACGCGTCGTCGTCGTCGAAGTCGCCGGGCACGAAGCGGAACCCTGCGGCGAGCTGGCGCCAGACCTCCTCGCGGAACTCGGTCCGCGCGTGCTCCTTGACCGAGTCGTGCACGATCTGCTCGAAGTCCTGCTCGGCCCAGTCGCGGCGGGCGAACCCGACCAGGCTGAAGCCGGGTGGCAGCAGGCCCCGGTTGGCGAGGTCGTAGATCGCCGGCATCACCTTGCGGCGAGACAGGTCACCGGTGACCCCGAAGAGCACCAGGCCGCACGGTCCGGCGATCCGTGGCAGCCGGCGGTCCTGCGGGTCGCGCAGCGGGTTGTCGCTCATCGGCGGCGCAGCGCCCGGTAGCGCCCGATCAGCGCCCTGGTCGAGGCGTCCTGGTCAGCCAGGGCGGTCTGGTCACCCGCGAGCGCGGGACCGACCTGCTGGGCGAGCTGCTTGCCGAGCTCGACACCCCACTGGTCGAAGCTGTCGATGCCCCACACCACGCCCTCGGTGAACGTGATGTGCTCGTAGAGCGCGACCAGCTGGCCCAGCACGGCGGGGGTCAGCTCGGCCGCGAAGATCGAGGTGGTCGGCCGGTTGCCGGTGAAGACGCGGGCGGGCAGGACCTCCTCGGGAGTGCCCTCCGCCCGGACCTCGTCGGCTGTCTTGCCGAAGGCCAGTGCGCGCGTCTGTGCGAGGAAGTTGGCCAGGAGGAGCTCGTGCACGTCGGTGTCGCCGTCCCTGGTCGGGTAGGCCGGGTTGGCGAAGCCGATGAAGTCCGCGGGGATGAGCCGGGTGCCCTGGTGGATCAGCTGGTAGAAGGCGTGCTGCCCGTTGGTGCCGGGCTCGCCCCAGAAGACCTCGCCGGTGTCCGTGGTCACCGGCGAGCCGTCCCAGCGCACGCCCTTGCCGTTGGACTCCATCGTGAGCTGCTGGAGATAGGCCGGGAACCGGTGCAGCAGCTGCGAGTAGGGGAGCACCGCGTGGCTCTCTGCCCCGAGGAAGTTGGTGTACCAGATGTTGAGGAGCCCCATCAGCACCGGCACGTTGTGTGCCAGGTCGGTGGTGCGGAAGTGCTCGTCGATGGTGTGGAACCCGGCGAGGAACTCCGCGAAGCGCTCCGGCCCGACCGCCACGACCAGCGACGTGCCGATGGCGGAGTCGACCGAGTAACGGCCACCGACCCAGTCCCAGAAGCCGAAGGCGTTGGCCGGGTCGATGCCGAAGGCCCTGACCTTGTCCAGGGCCGTCGAGACCGCGACGAAGTGCTTCTCCACCGCCTCGGCCGCGCTGGCGTCGTCGGCCCCGATCGCGCCCGCAGATCGCAGCCCGTCCAGCAGCCAGGCGCGGCAGACGCGGGCGTTGGTGAGCGTCTCCAGGGTGCCGAAGGTCTTGCTCGAGACGATGAACAGGGTCGAGGCCGGGTCGAGCCCGGCGAGCGTGGTCGCGGCGTCGGTCGGGTCGATGTTGCTGATGAAACGACACTCGAGTCCGTCCTGGCGGTACGGCGCCAGCGCCTCGTAGGCCATCACGGGCCCGAGGTCGGAGCCGCCGATGCCGATGTTGACCACGGTGGTGATGCGTCGCCCGGTGACGCCGGTCCAGGTGCCGCCGCGGACCTTCTCCGCAAAGTCGTAGACGCGCTCGAGGACGTCGTGGACCTCCTTCACGACGTCCTGGCCGTCCACGACGAGGTTGGCGTCCCTCCGCAGTCGCAGGGCCGTGTGCAGCACCGCGCGGTCCTCGGTGACGTTGATGTGCTCGCCGTCGAGCATGGCGTCCCGCCGGGCGGCCAGACCGGCCTCGTCGGCGAGCCCCACCAGCGCGGCCAGCACGTCGTCGGTGACCAGGCCCTTCGACAGGTCGACCAGCAGGTCGCCGGCGGTGAACGTGAACCGTTCGACGCGGTCCGGCTCGTCGGCGAACCAGCCCCGCAGGTCCGGCTTCCAGTCGGCCGCGAGCTCGGTCAGCCGGGTCCAGGCCGAGGTCGCGGTCGGGTCGACCGGGGCCGGCTGGCTCACTTGGCGGCGGCCTTGCCGAGCTGGTCCTGGACCGTGTCGGCCAGCTCCCCCCACGACTTCACGAACTTCTCCACGCCCTCACTCTCGAGGGTGGCGATCACGTCGTCGTAGTCGATGCCGGCCTCGGCGAGGTCGGCGAGCACCGCTGCGGCGTCGTCGTAGTTGGGGTGCACCTGGTCGCCCTCGATCTCACCGTGGTCGGCAACCGCTCGCAGTGTCTTCTCCGGCATGGTGTTCACGGTGTCGGCCACGACCAGCTGGTCGACGTACATCGTGTCGGGGTAGGCGGGGTTCTTCACTCCGGTGGACGCCCACAGCGGCCTCTGGATGTGCGCCCCCTGCGCCTTGAGCCCCTCCCACCGGTCACCGCTGAAGTACTCCTCGAAGCGCTGGTAGGCGATCCGGGCGTTGGCGATCCCGGCCTTGCCCTTCAGCGCGTCCGGGGCGCCGGCGAGGGCGTCGAGCCGCTTGTCGACCTCGGTGTCGACCCGCGAGACGAAGAAGGACGCGACCGAGCGGATGCCGGCCAGGTCGTGGCCGGCCGCGCGGGCCTTCTCGAGGCCGGTGAAGTAGGCGTCCATGACCTGCGCGTAGCGGTCGAGGCCGAAGATCAGCGTGATGTTGACGCTGATGCCCTCGCCGAGGACCTCGCTGATCGCGGGGATCCCGGCCGTGGTGCCGGGGATCTTGATGTAGAGGTTCGGCCGGTCGACTGCGGCCCAGAGCCGCTTGGCCTCCTCGACGGTCGCCGCGGTGTCGTCGGCGAGCGCGGGAGAGACCTCGATCGACACCCGGCCGTCACAGCCGCTGGTGTCGTCGTGCACCGGCCGCATGATGTCGCAGGCGTCGCGAACGTCGGTGGTGGTCAGCTCGAAGACGGTGCGGTCCACGTCCGCCCCGTCGGCGGCGAGGGAGCGGACCTGGTCGTCGTACCTCTCGCCCTCAGCCAGCGCGTTGGCGAAGATGGTGGGGTTCGTGGTGATCCCGACGACGTGGTCGTTCTTGATCAGGTCGGCCAGGTTGCCGGTCTCGATGCGCTCCCGGGACAGGTCGTCGAGCCAGATGGAGACACCTGCCTCGCTGAGCTGTTGCAGACGATCGGACATGGGTCCTTCCTCTCTTGTTGGCCGGTTCTAGTTGGCCGGTTTCGTGCCCGGGCGGGACTAGCTGCCGGCGCCCCCCGCGGCGGCGACGCTGTCCTCGGCCGCTCGGGCGACGGCCTCGGCGGTGATGTCGAACTCCGCGTAGATGCGGGCGTAGGCGGCCGACGCGCCGTAGTGCTCGATGGAGACGATCCGGCCCAGGTCACCGACCACCTCGCGCCAGCCCTGCCCGATGCCGGCCTCGACCGAGACCCGCGCCTTGACCGTCGGAGGGACCACGGTCTCGCGGTAGGACGACGGCTGCTCGTCGAACCACTCGCGGCAGGGCATCGACACCACGCGGGCGCGGATGCCCTTGTCGGCCAGGATCTCCCGGGCCTTCACCGCGAGCTGGACCTCCGACCCGGTGCCGATCAGGACCACGTCGGGGGCGCCGCCGTCGACATCGAGCAGGACGTAGCCGCCCTTGTGCACGTTCGAGGTGTCACTGAACCCCTCGGCGCCGCGCGGGAAGGTCGGCACGTTCTGCCGGGTCAGGCACAGGCCAGCGGGGCGGTCGGTGTGCTCGAGGATCGCCTGCCAGCACGCGGCGGTCTCGTTGGCGTCGGCGGGACGTACGACGTCCAGCCCGGGGATCGCCCGGAGCGCGGCGAGGTGCTCGATCGGCTGGTGGGTGGGCCCGTCCTCGCCCAGCCCGATGGAGTCGTGGGTCCACACGTAGGTGACCGGCAGGCCCATCATCGACGCGAGCCGGACCGACGGACGCATGTAGTCGGAGAAGGTGAGGAAGGTGCCGCCGAAGACCCGGGTGCCGCCGTGGACGGTGATGCCGTTGAGGATCGCCCCCATGGCGTGCTCGCGGATGCCGAAGTGCAGCACCCGTCCGGTGACCGGGTCTCCCCGCCACATCTTGGTGGACCGGTCCTCGGGGATGAACGAGGTCGCGTCCTCGATGGTCGTGTTGTTGGACTCGGCGAGGTCGGCCGAGCCTCCCCACAGCTCGGGCAGCTCGCCGGCGATCGCGTTGATCACCGCTCCGGAGGCCTTCCGGGTGGCGATGCCCTTCTCATCGGCGTCGAAGGACGGCAGCTTCTTCGCCCAGCCCTCGGGCAGGCTGCGGGTCTGCATCCGGTCGTAGAGCGTCTTGGCCGCTGGGTCCCTCTCGGCCCACTTGTCGAAGGCGGTGGTCCAGCTGGCCTGCGCCTGCTTGCCGCGCTCGACGAGCCGGCGGGTGTGCGCGATGACCTCGGGCTCGACGACGAAGCTGCGGTCGGGATCGAAGCCCAGCACCTTCTTGGTCGCGGCGACCTCGTCCGCGCCGAGGGCGGAGCCGTGGGCCTTGCCGGTGTTCTGCGCGTCGGGCGCGGGCCAGGCGATGATCGTGCGCAGCCGGATGAAGCTGGGTCGGTCGGTGACCTGCTGGGCGGCCCGGATGGCGGCGTAGAGGGCAGGCACGTCCTCGTCGTAGCCGCCGTTGCCACCGGCCCACTCGACGTCCTGCACGTGCCAGCCGTAGGCCTGGTAGCGCTTGCAGACGTCCTCGTTGAAGGCGACGTCGGTGTTGTCCTCGATGGAGATGTTGTTGTCGTCGTAGATCAGGGTCAGGTTGCCCAGCTGCTGGGTGCCGGCGATCGAGGAGGCCTCACCGCTGACGCCCTCCTCGAGGTCGCCGTCGCTGCAGATGGCGTAGATGTGGTGGTCGAAGGGCGACTGGCCGCGCGGGGTGTCGGGGTCGAAGAGGCCGCGCTCGCGGCGGGCGGCCATCGCCATGCCGACGGCGTTGCCGACCCCCTGCCCGAGCGGGCCGGTGGTGGTCTCGACACCAGCGGTGTGGCCGTACTCCGGGTGGCCCGGGGTCTTGCTGCCCCAGGTGCGCAGCGCCTCGAGGTCGGCCAGCTCGAGTCCCCAGCCACCGAGGAACAGCTGGATGTAGAGGGTCAGACTCGAGTGCCCGCAGGAGAGCACGAACCGGTCGCGACCTGCCCAGTGCGGGTCGGCGGGGTTGTGTCGCATCACCTTCTGGAAGAGCAGGTAGGCGCACGGCGCCAGGCTCATCGCGGTGCCGGGGTGGCCGTTGCCGACCTTCTGGACCGCGTCCATGGCCAGGCAGCGGACGGTGTCGACCGCCCGCTTGTCCAGATCGGTCCACTCCAGCTTGCTGCTCACGCGGGTTCCTTCCGACAGGGGGCGCTTGCTCGACCGTCGCTCCGAGACTACTCACGCCGGGTGAGCAGTTGCACACCCCCGAGTGCCCTCCGGGAGTGGGTTCCACGCACCCCGCGGATAGACTGACGCCGGTTCTGTGGCTCCTGCCCTGTTTGCCAAGCACGGCCACCACCCGACGCGACGAAGGCGAGGTCTGCGTGACCGCGGTCGACTCCCAGGTCCCCGTCAAGGGGCGCCCTGCGGCGATCGCGTCACTGCGGGACATCGCCGGCGCCTACGTCGGGCTGACGAAGCCGCGCGTCATCGAGCTGCTGCTGCTGACCACCGTGCCGGTGATGTTCTTCGCCGCCCGTGGGGTGCCGTCGCTGGGGCTGGTGGTCGCCACAGTCGTCGGAGGGACGCTCTCGGCCGGTGCCGCCAACGCGCTCAACTGCGTCTACGACCGCGACATCGACGAGCAGATGCGGCGCACCCGTCGGCGGGCGCTGCCCCGCCACATGGTCTCCCCCCGTGCGGCGCTGCTCTTCGGGCTCGGCCTCGTGGTGCTGTCGACGCTGGTGCTCGGCTTCTTCGTCAACTGGCTCTCCTCCGGGCTCGCGCTCGCGGCATGCGCGTTCTACCTCTTCGGCTACACGATGCTGCTGAAGCGCCGTACCGCCCAGAACATCGTGTGGGGCGGCATCGCCGGCTGCTTCCCGACGCTGATCGGCTGGACCGCGGTGACCGACCGGCTCGCCTGGGCGCCCGTCGTGCTGTTCGTCGTGGTCTTCCTCTGGACGCCGCCGCACACCTGGGCGCTGGCGATGCGCTACCGCGAGGACTACGCGAACGTCGACGTGCCGATGCTGCCGGTGGTGCGCGACGCCCGGACGGTGGCACGCCAGATCGTCTGCTACTCCTGGGCGATGGTCGCCGCGTCGCTGGCGCTGTGGCCGGTGGCCGACACCGGGTGGCTCTACCTGGCCGCCGCGGTCGTCCTCGGGACGCTCTTCCTGACCGAGGCGCACCTCATGTTGGCCCGCGCCCGCGGAAGCAACGAGCTGTCCGTGGTCAAGCCGATGCGGCTGTTCCACTGGTCCAACATGTACCTCTCGCTGCTGTTCGTGGCCGTCGCGATCGACCCGCTGCTCACGCGCTGAGCGCGTCGGCTGACGCGCGCGTCTCGAGCAGCGCCCAGGTGACGGCAGCAGAGATCGTGGCCGCGCCGAGCATGTGGAAGCCGACGAGCACGCCGGGCAGGCCGGTGAAGTACTGCACGTAGCCGATCGCACCCTGGGACAGCTCGAGGCCGAGCAGCACCCACACCGCCACCCGGGCGGTGCGGGCGGCATGGGTGGCGTGCAGGGTGAACAGCAGCCCCACCGTCAGGCCGACGAAGAGGAAGACCAGGTCGGCGTGCAGCTGGCTGACCTCCAGCGGGTCCAGCCCGTTGCGGGGGGCCCTGGCGTCGCCGGCGTGCGGGCCGGAGCCGGTGACCACCGTGCCGACGTAGAGCACTGCCCAGGCGGCAGCGAAGGTCGCCCACGCCAGCCACTCGAGGGGACCCCGTGACGTGGGGGCGACCGCGCTCCGGCGGAGGCGGAAGAGGAAGAGCACGGCGATGCCGATGATCGCCATCGACGAGAGCAGGTGCAGCGAGACCACCCACGGGTTGAGCTCGGTGAGCACGGCGATGCCGCCGATCACCGCCTGCGCGGGGATGAACAGTCCCATCGCGAGCGCCAGCCACATCAGGTCACGCCGGCCGTGCAGCCGCATGTACCGCCAGGCGGCGACGAACGTCGCCACCGCGACGGCGGCGAGCACGAAGGTGAGCAGCCGGTTGCCGAACTCGATCGCCGAGTGGATCCCCATCGCGCTGTGCGGGGTGAACGAGCCCGTGGTGCAGTGCGGCCAGGTCGGGCAGCCGAGCCCGGAGTCGGTCAGCCGGACGGCGCCGCCGGTGACCACGAGCACTGCGTTCATGACCAGGGACGCCCAGCCCAGTGGCCAGATCCAGCGCTCGGCCCACACGCGCCTGGCGGGCACCGACGCGTCCGCCGTGGCGGTGGGCAGCTGGGTTGTCATTCCCACTTGAAGGTCCTCGCAGTCAACACGGTGCCGAGCGCTGCCCAGCCGAGCAGCACCAGCAGGGACACCCACGCGATCCGGTCGTCGATCAGCGCTCTCCTCATCATGATGCCCAACGCACCTGACGGCAGCCACTCCACGAACCGGCCGAAGGCCCCGTAGGACGACGCGGGGAGCACCACGGCCCC
>JAICXL010000049.1 GCA_025980475.1 Nocardioidaceae bacterium
GACGTCTACCGGTCGGGCGGTCCGGGCGGACAGTCGGTCAACACCAACGAGTCCGCGGTCCGGCTGTCGCCCCTCCCGACCGGGCCGGTGGTCAGCTGCCAGAACGAGAAGTCCCAGCTGCAGAACAAGGCCTCGGCGATGGTGATCCTGAAGGCCAAGCTGCTGGCGCTGAAGAAGGCGGAGGAGCGGGCCCAGCTCGACGAGCTCCGCGGCGACGTGCAGGCCAGCTGGGGCGACCAGATGCGCTCCTACGTGCTGAACCCCTACCAGATGGTCAAGGACCTGCGGACCGAGTTCGAGGTCGGCAACCCCCAGGCGGTCTTCGACGGGGAGATCGACGGGTTCCTCGAGGCCGGCATCCGCTGGCGTCGGGGCGCGGAGACGGCCGCGCGCAACTGACGGCGCAGGCCCGGGTCAGCGGCCGGGCCAGCGGCGGGGTCAGCGGCCGGATCAATGGTTGCTGTTGAGGACGTTCGCGACCTGCACGCACCAGGCGTCGGCGCGCCGGGTCACGTCGGCCACCGGCAGCGCCGCGGAGACCTGGCAGGTCAGCCAGGTCTGGCCGAAGAGGCCGGCGTGGCGCACCCGGACGACGCCGCCGGCCAGCCGGCAGTCCTGCAGCTCGCTCGGCTTCCCGAACGTCGCCGCGGGCTCCTCTCGGCACCCGTTCCGGCTGGCCGAGTCGGCGACGACGTTGCGGGCGAAGCCGGGCTGCACCGGGGAGGCGAAGACCCACGCTGCAGCCGCCGACGAACCCGCGCCGAAGCGGCAGCCGAGCTCCTGCACCCGGTCACCCCGGCCGGGCAGGAACGAGGCGGGATCACCCATGCCCCAGGAGTCGCGGCTGGTGGCCCGCTGGCCAAGGGCGTCGATCACAGCGGTGCCGGGGACGAGGTCGCAGAAGGGAATCCGGTGCAGGTCCAGCTGGGCGGTGTTGAGACGGGCGATCGGGGTCGGCGGCGCGGGGGAGGGGGCGGTCGGCTGCGGTGATCCTGCTGAGCAGCCGCTGAGAGCGCCGAGGAGGAGCACCATCGCCGTGGCGACCAGCGCCGGGACGGCTCCGGGTCCGCGCAACATGGCCCAAACCTATGCGAAACACCGGCAGGGAGGGCCTGCGGCCACCCGCTTGGGTCCTCGCCTAGACTCAGACCTCGGCCGGACCCGCTGTCGCCCGCATGCCCCTCATGTCCCCGAACCCGGCCGCCCATCCCTGTGATCAGATTCGAGAACGTCTCGGCGACGTATGCCGGTCAGACCCGACCGGCGCTGACGGACGTCACCGTCGACGTGGACAAGGGCGAGTTCGTCTTCCTGGTCGGCGCCTCGGGGTCGGGCAAGTCCACCTTCCTGCGCCTGGTGCTGCGCGAGGCCCGGCCCGACCGGGGCAGGGTCTACGTCGCCGGCAAGGAGATCAACCGGCTCGCCGGCTGGAAGGTCCCGGCGCTGCGCCGCCAGATCGGCACCGTCTTCCAGGACTTCCGGCTGCTGCCCAACAAGACCGTCTCGGAGAACGTCGCCTTCGCACTGCAGGTCATCGGCAAGCCGAAGAACCAGATCAACAAGGTGGTGCCCGAGACCCTCGAGCTGGTCGGCCTCGAGGGCAAGGGCCAGCGGATGCCCGACGAGCTCTCCGGTGGGGAGCAGCAGCGGGTGGCGATCGCGCGGGCGTTCGTCAATCGGCCGATGATCCTGATCGCCGACGAGCCGACAGGCAACCTGGACCCGAACACGTCGGTGGGCATCATGAAGCTGCTCGACCGGATCAACCGCACGGGCACGACCGTGGTGATGGCCACCCACGACGCCGGCATCGTCGACCAGATGCGCAAGCGCGTGATCGAGCTGTCCGAGGGGCGCGTCGTGCGCGACCAGGCCCGCGGCGTCTACGGCTACCAGCACTGAACAGACTCCTGAGGAATCCATGCAGCTGAGGTACGTCTTCTCCGAGACCGGCACGGGCCTGCGACGGCACGTGTCGATGTCCGTGGCGTTGATCCTGACGATCACCGTCTCGCTGACCCTGATGGGGATGGCGCTGCTGCTCAACTCGCAGGCCCACAAGGCCGAGGACTACTACGGCAGCGAGCTGCAGATCTCGGTCTTCCTGTGCAACCAGAACTCCCGCGGACCGCACTGCGTCTCCGGTGAGGTGACCGGCCCTCAGAAGGCGGCGGTCCGCAAGGTGCTCAGCACTCATCCGGAGGTGAAGTCCTTCCGTCTGCAGACCAAGGCTCAGGCCTACCAGAAGTGGAAGAAGATCTTCGTCTCGCGCAACAAGGCCGAGCAGGACATCTACTCGACGGTGAAGCCGTCGGACATGCAGGAGTCCTACTGGGTGACACTGAAGAACCCGCAACAGTTCCGCGGCGTCGAGTCCGCCGTGAGCGGGATGGAGGGCGTCGACCACGTCACCGACCTGCACAAGATCCTCAAGCCGCTCTACAACGGCCTCGCCTACCTGAAGTGGGGAGCGTTCGGGACCGCGATCTTCCTGCTCATCGCCGCCATCCTCGAGATCGGCAACACCATCCGGCTGGCGGCCGTCGCCCGGAGGCGCGAGATCGGCATCATGCGCCTGGTGGGCGCCTCCAACCTCTACATCTCGCTGCCGTTCCTGATGGAGACGCTGCTCGCGGCGCTGGTCGGGGTGGCGCTCTCGTGCGGCGCGATCGCCGGGTTCGTGGAGGTGGTCGTCTACGGCTACCTCCGCGGCCACATCCACATCGTTGAGTGGATCGACTGGACCGACGCCGTCCGCGCGTTCGGTGGCATCACGGCCCTGGGTCTCGTGCTCACCCTGGTGACGACACTCGTGATGACCCGCAAATCCCTCAAAGTCTGATCTCACCGGGTTACCGTCGAGCCGTTCGACTTCCCCTTTACGAACAGGCAGACCGGTGATCCGCTCCTTCCCCCGTGTCACCCTGCGCCGGGCACTGGCGGCGAGCGCAGCGCTGCTCATCGCTGCGGTCCCGATCGCGATCCCGCACGCGTCCGCCGACGGCCTCAAGCACCGCAAGCACCAGGTCCACCGGCATGTCCGGCACGCACATGCGCAGCTGGACGAGTCGAGCAGTGCCCTCCGGCAGGCGACCGCACGGCTCGATGCGTCCCAGGCCCAGCTGGCGGGTGCCCAGCGGCACCTGGCCCACACCCGCGGCAGGGTGACCGCCGCGAGGATCCTCGACGCCCAGATGCAGGCTCGGCTCGAGGCGGCCCAGCGCGCGCTCGACGCTGCCCGGCAGGAGGTGGCCGCCGGCAAGGCGGACATCGTGACGAAGAAGGCCGACATCGGCCGGATCGCGGTGGCGAGCTACCAGGGCGGAAGCCCGTCGCTGATGGGGATCTCCGCGCTGCTCGACGCGCAACAGCCCGTGGACGTGATCACCCAGCTCAACACCGTCGGCAACCTGATGAACCGGGAGTCCAACGCGCTCGACACCCTCAGGGCTGCCAAGGCGCTGCTCGTCGTCCACGAGCGGCAGGTCGCAGACGCCAGGCAGAAGGTGGCCGTGCAGCGGGCCGCGGCGGCCGCGAACCTCGCTCGCCGCAAGCGCCTGGAGGAGCAGGCCCAGAGCGAGCGCGCGCAGGTCGCTCAGCTGGTGGCGTCGCGACGGTCCGCGCGGCTGCACGCCAGCCAGGTGCGGGCGCACGACCTGCGCCAGCTGCACCAGCTCAAGAGCCAGGAGGAGCGGATCAAGCGCAAGATCATGGCCCGCGCCCGTCGCGCCCACGGCGGCTACCGCGGGTCCACCGGCGGGTTCCTCTACCGACCGCTCCCAGGACCGATCACCTCGCCCTTCGGCTGGCGGATCAATCCGATCTACCACTACTGGGGACTGCACGACGGTGTCGACCTCGCGTCGCCCTGCGGCACCCCAGAGCGCGCCGCCGGCACCGGTCGCGTGATCTCCGAGTACTACTCCCCGGTCTGGGGGCACCGCCTCTACCTCGACCTGGGCCAGGTCAACGGCAAGAACATGACCGTGATCTACAACCACATCGCCCGCTACCGCGTCGGCACCGGAGCCCACGTGCGCCGCGGGGAGACGGTCGCCTACGAAGGCACCACCGGATGGTCGACCGGCTGCCACCTGCACTTCACCGTGATGGTCAACGGGGTCGCGGTCAACCCGATGAACTACATGTGACCTGCAAACCGGTTGAGAGCGCCTGACACAATCCCTTCCATGGCCAGGGAGAGGGGGCGCAAGCTGATCGCGCAGAACCGCAAGGCGCGCCACGACTACCACGTCGAGGACACCTACGAGGCCGGCCTGGTGCTGACCGGGACCGAGGTGAAGTCGCTGCGTGCCGGCCGGGCCTCGCTGACTGACGGCTTCGTCGAGATCGAGCACGGCGAGGCGTGGCTGCTGTCGGTGCACATCCCGGAGTACGCCCAGGGCACCTGGACCAACCATGCCGCGCGCCGCAAGCGCAAGCTGCTGCTCAACCGGGCGGAGATCGACAAGATCGAGCGCAAGTCCACCGAGAAGGGCTACACGATCGTGCCGCTCTCGCTCTACTTCAAGGACGGCCGCGCAAAGGTCGAGATAGCCCTCGCCAAGGGCAAGAAGTCCTGGGACAAGCGCCAGGCCCTCCGCGAGCGGCAGGACGACAGGGAGAAGCAGCAGGAGGTCGGTCGCCGCCTCAAGGGCATGGAGTGATCGACGACGAGGTCACCGCGTGGTGGCAGGCCCTCGGGTTGCCCGGCCTGTACGACGTGCACACCCACTTCCTTCCCGAACCCGTGCAGCGCAAGGTCTTCGCACAGTTCGACCAGGCCGGGCCGAAGATCGGTCGGCCGTGGCCGATCAGGTACCGGGGCAGCCACGAGGAGCGCGTCGGACAGCTGCGTGCCCTCGGCGTCCGGCGGTTCAGCTCGCTGCCCTACGCCCACCGGCCCGGGATCGCGACCTACCTCAACGACTGGGCGCGTGCCTTCTCCGGCCAGGTGCCCGACTGCCTGTGGTCGGCGACCTTCTTCCCCGAGCCGGGCGTTGCCGGTTACGTCCAGACGCTCGTGGAGGGCGGCGTCCAGGTCTTCAAGGTCCACGTGCAGGTCGGGGAGTTCCACCTTGACGACCCGTTGCTCGACGACGTGTGGGCCGTGATCGAGGAGGCCGGCACGCCGGTCGTCGTACACGCCGGAAGCGGGCCGGTGGGCAACGCCTTCACCGGGCCGGAGCCACTGCGCCGGGTGCTCGACCGGTTTCCCCGGCTGGCGGTGGTCATCGCCCACCTGGGGGCGCCGGAGTATGCCGACTTCCTCGACCTTGCCGACCGGTTCGAACGCACCTGTCTGGACACCACGATGGTCTTCACCGACTTCTTCGAGGACGCCGCGCCGTACCCTCGCGAGCTGCTTCCGCGACTGGTCGCGCTGCAGGACAAGGTGCTGCTCGGCAGCGACTTCCCGACCATCCCCTATCCCTACGCCCACCAGATCGAGAGCCTCGAACGCCTCGACCTCGGGGAGCAGTGGCTGCGCGCGGTCTGCTGGGAGAACGGCTGCCGCATCTTCGGTCCGCCCCCGGAATGCGAGTGAACGTGTCGGCGTTGGGCCCTATGATGGAAGCACAACTCAAGAGGGGCTGATTGGTTTCGACTGGGGACGGTAGTCCCAGGAGAAGCGGGTCGAGAAGCCAGCGTCATCTCGTAAACGTTCGCTGGAAAACAATAAGTGCCAACGCAAAGCGCACTGACTTCGCTCTCGCTGCCTGAGCAGTGATCGAAGGGTCGGACCGGGCATCTGCCTCCGTCCCGGACCCCGGCCTCGTCTAGGGGGCTTGCTGGTCAACTCCTGTCAGGAGGGTTGACCGGGACTTTTTCCTGACTGAGCCCGTCGGAGCACGTGTCCGTGCAAGCTCCGGGGCCGAGAAAAGCGACTTCGCGGACTGCACCCGGAGAAGACCTGGTTCGCTGCTCTAGGACGCGGGTTCGATTCCCGCCAGCTCCACCAACCAACCAGGCTCGTTCGCCCTGCTCAACTAGGCTGCCGGCCATGCCGGAGTGCCTGTTCTGCAAGATCGCGGCCGGCTCGCTCGCGGCCGAGGTGGTCTGGGCTGACAAGCAGCTGGTGGCGTTCCTCGACGCGCGGCCGGTCTTCAAGGGCCACACACTGCTGGTGCCCCGTGAGCACGTGGCGACGCTGCCCGACCTGCCTGCAGCACTGCGCGAGCCCTTCCTGGCGGCCGGGCAGCGACTGGCCACGGCCATGGTCGACGGTCTCGGCTCCCAGGGCTCCTTCATGGCGGTCAACAACGTCGTCTCCCAGAGCGTGCCGCACCTGCACCTGCACGTCGTACCCCGCACCCGGGGCGACGGACTGCGCGGCTTCTTCTGGCCACGCACGAAGTATGTCGACGACGCCGAGAGGGCGGAGTACGCCGACCGGCTGCGGGCCACCCTGGCCACTGCGGGCCCGTGAGCCGTCCCTAGAGTGGGCCGAGTCAGCCCCCACACCAGCCCAACACCTGCAAGGAGCTCCGATGGGTCGATTCGACGAACGAGTGGCGATCATCACGGGCGCGGCGCGCGGCATCGGCGCCGGCACCGCCAAGCGGTTCGCGGAGGAAGGGGCCGCGGTCGCGGTGCTCGACCTCGACGAGGGCCAGGCGCAGGCCACCGCCGAGTCCTTGGGCGCGACCAAGGCCGTCGGGGTGGGCTGCAACGTCGCCGAGGAGAGCTCGGTCCAGGCCGCCGTCGATCGGGTGGTCGAGGAGCTCGGTGGGCTGCACGTCCTGGTCAACAACGCCGGCATCACCCGCGACAACCTGCTGTTCAGGATGACGGTGGAGGACTGGGACTCCGTGATGGCCGTGCACCTGCGTGGTGCCTTCCTGATGAGCCGGGCGGCGCAGAAGATCTTCGTCGAGCAGAAGTACGGCAAGATCGTGAACACGTCCAGCACGTCGGCCAACGGCAACCGTGGGCAGGCGAACTACTCGGCGGCCAAGGCCGGCATCCAGGGGCTCACCCGCACGCTGGCCCTCGAGCTCGGGCCTTTCGGCGTCAACGTGAACGCGATCGCGCCCGGCTTCATCGCCACCGACATGACCGACGACACCGCCCGGCGGTTGAAGATGGACGTCGAGGAGTTCCGCAAGCTCAGCGCGGAGGCCAACCCCGTCAAGCGCGTCGGCAGCCCCGAGGACATCGCCGCCGCGGCGGCCTTCCTGTGCAGTGACGAGGCCTCCTACATCACCGGTCAGACCCTCTACGTCGACGGCGGCGCCCGCATCTGATCCCTCGGGAAAATCATGCCCACGAGGCAACACGAGGGGGTCCTGCGTCGTTCGCCGGATCCCCTCCGTCACACTTGGGCCCATGATTTCTGACCCATTGCGCCGATCCGCGGCGCGGCGCGGCACGACCTACGCTGCGGCGGCGCTCGCCCTGCTGCTCGGTCTCACCCTCGCCGGCTGCGGCGGTGGCACGGCCCCCAAGGCATCGTCCCCCTCAACCACCCCGACCCCCTCGTCGCAACCCATCCAGGGCGGCACCACCCTGGCCGCGGTGTGGCCGCTGACCGGCCTGCCGGTGCACAGCAAGACGCCGAAGCACCCGGTGCTGGCCGTGAAGATCCCCAACACCGCGGAGAGCTACCCGCAGGTGGGCATGTCCAAGGCCGACATGGTCAGCGAGGAGCTCGTCGAGGGCGGCATCACCCGCCTGGCGGTCTTCTACTACCAGCACGTGCCGGCGCTCGTCGGCCCGGTGCGCTCCATGCGTGCCTCCGACATCGGCATCGTCAAGCCGCTGCACGCCACGATCGTGTCCAGCGGCGCGGCGCCGCCGACCCTGCGCCGCCTGCAGCGCCAGCACATCCCCTACTGGACGGGAGGGACCGGCTACTTCCGGGACAGCTCCGCGTCGCCCTACAACCTGATGGTGCACCTGAGCGAGCTGGCCAAGGCGATCAAGCGCAAGCCGGTCGTGCCGGCCAGCTACCTGCCGTGGGGCACCGAGAAGGACTTCAGCGGCGCCCGACCCGCGAAGCAGATCGCGGCCACGTTCAGCCAGGGGCACACCACCGAGTGGTCCTACCAGGGCCACCGGTACACCAACACCAACTCCTACGCGCCGAAGAACGACCAGTTCCACCCTCAGAGCGTGCTGGTGCTGCGGGTGCACGAGGGCAACGCCGGCTACCTCGACCCCGCCGGCAACCCGGTCCCGGAGACGATCTTCTCGGGCAAGGGCGACCTGATGCTCTTCCACCGAGGGCAGGTCGTGAGCGGCACCTGGCAGAAGAAGAAGCTGGCCAGCCTGCTGAAGCTGAGCACCGCCGCCGGTCCGCTGAAGGTCCCTGCCGGTCACGTCTGGATCGAGCTCGTCCCGGTCGACGGCCAGGGCGGGCACGTGTCCTTCCGCAAGTGAGCGCGCGGTCCCGGATCCGTTCGGGACCGGTCACTCGCCGGTGGGCTCCCCGTCTCCCGAGGCGAGGAGCTCGCCGGGATCGGGTAGCTCCACTCCGCTGTCGGCGAGCGTCCGCAGCCCCGTCAGGATGAAGGTGATCGCGGTCTCGACCTGCGCCACCGCCACCCGCGGGTCCTCGGCGCTGGTCACGGTCTCGCCGGCCGCGGACATGGCGCCGAAGAAGATCCGGCTGAAGGTGGCGATCATCGCCTCGTCGAGCTCGAAGGTGCCCGCCTCCAGCACCGACCTGACGATGTCCTGGACGATCGCGTAGCTGGACCGCTCCTCCTGCTCGCGGAAGCGCTCGTAGCCGAGGATCGCCGGACCCTCCTGGATCACCACTCGTTGGTACGTCGGGTCACGCACCACGTCGAGGAAGGCGCGCAGCCCGGCCAACGCCTTCTCCCACGGGTCACTGGTGCCCTTCAGCGACGCCCGGATCCGCCGCGCCGACTCACCCTCGACCTTCTCGAAGACGGCTTCGAAGAGAGCCTGCTTGCCCGTGAAGTGGTGGTAGAGCGCTCCCTTGGTCACCCGGGCGCCGGCGACGATGGCATCCAGGCTCGTGGCCGCGTAGCCGTGCTGGGTGAACAGCCGCGTCGCCACCTCGACGAGCGCCCGCTTGGTCGCGCTGGAGTACTGCTGGCGGCGCCCGCCCTTCACCCTGGGCAGCCCCGAGCGCAGCTTCTCCTGCGAACGGCCAGCCATTGCCGCAGTCTAGGGGGAGGCCGGCCACGGACTGTGGTCCACCTCACGGCGGGTCCGCGTTTGTCCGCGGGCGATCGTTTGCATACTCTTGGTACGTACTCACGGTATGTGAGCGAAAGGATGTGCACCATGACCTGGGACGCCTTCCACCGCCGCGGGGAGATCCTCCGCGACCTGATCGCGACCGCCGGAGCGCGCCGCGACGGCACGCTGCCGCACCGCCTCGCGGACGGCACCGAGCTCTACCCGGACCTGTTCGACGACGAGCTCGATCTTGTCGGGGCGTTGCTGCTCACCTGGCACGCCCGCCTCTCCGGCAACATCGAGCGGGAGCTCGCCCGCGAGCCGATGGACCTCGAGGCCGCCGTCGTGCGCGCCTGGGCGCGCACTGCCGACGAGGGCACCGGCGTGCGGCTCGTCCTCGACCAGCACATCGCCCATCCGCTGGACGCGCGGATGGGCCGCGCACTCGCGCGCGCCCGGCACAAGGAGTGGGTCCGGCTCGCCGCTGCGGCCGGTCTCGCCTGCGACCAGGGCCGCGCAGCCGCAGAGGCGGGCCACCGCATCGAGCTCGCGGCCCGGGAACGCTGCCGGAGGGCCGCGCCCACGCCACGACCGGCCAACGCCCGTCGGGCGGACCCACCCTGCGCGGGCTCGTTCGTCGAGCGGATCAGGGCGGCGCTCGTCGCCTGATCGTCCCGCGCTGCGTGCCACGATGGAGGCATGGAGCTGGCAGCGGGCAGGTTGCTCATCGCCTCGCCCCTGCTCGCCGACCCGAACTTCGCCCGCTCGATCGTGCTGCTGCTCAACGCCGACGACGACGGCTCCCTCGGCGTGATCCTGAACCACCCTTCGACGACCCCGGTCGAGGACGTGCTCGCGCCCTGGGCCGGGCTGGTCAGGGCCCCGGAAGTGCTCTTCCGTGGCGGTCCGGTGGAGACCGACGCGGCGTTGGCCCTCGCCCGCGTCGCCGGGGCGGCAGGGGAGCCCGTCGGCTGGCGCCCGCTCTTCGCCCACACCGGACTGGTCGACCTGGAGACCCCGGTCGAGCTGCTCCAGGAGTGTCTCGCCGAGATGCGGATCTACGCGGGCTACGCCGGCTGGTCGGCCGGCCAGCTCGAGGCGGAGATCCAGGCCGGGGCGTGGTTCGTCGTAGCGGCCGAGGCCGCCGACCTCTTCGCCCCGGAACCCGAGCGCCTGTGGGGCCAGGTGCTGCGCCGCCAGCCCGGTGAGGTGGCACTGCTGGCCACGATGCCGGCGGATCCGACCGAGAACTGAGCAGGGAGCGGACGCCCGCGCGGCCCGGAGCCGGCCGTTACAATCTCGGGGTGAACACGCAGCTGACACCGGGTTTCGGGACCGGCGTCGCGGAGGACACCCGCGTCGACGAACGCACCCGGACCACCGACGACGGAGACCACGAGCGCCTGTCCCACTACGTCCCCAAGGACAAGCTGATGGACGCGATGGTCAACGGGACCCCCGTCGTGGCGCTGTGCGGCAAGGTGTGGGTGCCCAGCCGTGATCCGGAAAGGTACCCCGTGTGTCCGGAGTGCAAGGAGATTTGGGAGAACCTGAAGAAGGGCGACGACGCGTGATCGGCTCGGCCGCCGCCCGACGCGCGCGGTGATGGGTCCACAGGACCCACCGGCGCCCCAGCTCGAACTTCCCCCCGCGTATCCGGACCGGGCTGCCTGGGGTACGGCGACCCGGCTGCGCGCCTGGCAGTCAACGGCACTCTCGGCCTACTTCCAGGACGAGCCCCGCGATTTCCTCGCGGTCGCGACACCCGGCGCCGGCAAGACCACCTTCGCGCTGACCGTGGCGGCCGAGCTGCTTGCTCGCCGGGTGGTCGACCGGGTCACGGTCGTCGCACCGACCGAGCACCTCAAGACGCAGTGGGCCGAGGCCGCCGGCCGCGTCGGGATCCCGCTGGACCCGACCTACTCGGGTGGCAAGGGGCGCACCAGCGGTGACTACGTCGGCGTGGCGGTGACCTATGCCGGCGTGGCGAGCAACCCGCTCGCTCACCGGATCCGGACGGAGCGGTCCCGGACCCTGGTCATCCTCGACGAGGTGCATCACGCCGGTGACGCGCTCTCCTGGGGCGAGGCTGTCCGCGAGGCCTTCGAACCGGCGCGGCGCCGGCTCAGCCTGACCGGAACCCCCTTCCGCTCCGACGTCAACCCGATCCCCTTCGTCACCTACGCCCCGGGGGACGACGGGATCCCGCGGTCGGTCGCCGACTACACCTACGGCTACGCCCAGGCGCTGGCCGATCACGTGGTCCGGCCAGTGTTGTTCCTCGCCTACAGCGGCCAGATGCAGTGGCGCACGAGGGCTGGTGACGAGGTCGCCGCGCACCTCGGCGAGCCGCTGACCAAGGACCTGGCTGCCCAGGCGCTGCGCACCGCGCTGGATCCCGGCGGCTCCTGGATGCCGGCGGTGCTGGCTGCCGCTGACCGCCGTCTCTCCGAGGTGCGGCGGCACGTCCCGGACGCGGGTGGGCTGGTCATCGCCACCGACCAGGACTCCGCCCGGGCATACGCCGCCCTGCTCGCCCCGATCGCCGGGGAGAAGCCCACGGTCGTGCTGTCGGACGAGAAGGCGGCGTCGAAGAAGATCGCCCGCTTCTCCGGAGGGGACAGTCGCTGGATGGTCGCCGTACGGATGGTGTCCGAGGGGGTCGACGTCCCTCGGCTGGCCGTCGGCGTCTACGCCACCACCACGGCCACGCCGCTCTTCTTCGCCCAGGCCGTAGGCCGGTTCGTGCGGGCTCGCAAGCGGGGCGAGACGGCGTCGATCTTCCTGCCCTCGGTCGCGGCCCTGCTGGGCTTCGCCGGTGAGATGGAGATCGAGCGCGACCACGCACTCGGTCGCGCGATCAGCGACGAGGGTGACCTGCTCGCAGGGGAGGACGGCTTGCTGCAGCAGGCGCAGCAGGCGGAGTCGGCCTCAGGGGAGGAGGCACTGCTGCCCTTCGAGGCCCTCGGTTCCGAGGCACGCTTCGACCGGGTCCTCTACGACGGCGCGGAGTTCGGACACGCCGGTGAGGTGCAGGTCGGCTCCGAGGAGGAGATGGACTTCCTCGGGATCCCGGGGCTGCTGGAGGCTGACCAGGTCCGCGACCTCCTGCGGCACCGGCAGTCGGAGCGGGCCCGCCGTCGAGCCGCCGCGCCGGTCGTGGACGAGGTGGCGCCGATGATGAGCCATGAGCAGCTGGCGGTGCTCCGCCGCGAGCTGAACTCGCTGGTCGCCGCCTGGCACCATCGCACCGGTCAGCCGCACGGCGTCACCCACGCAGCGCTGCGCAAGGAGTGTGGCGGCCCCGCCGCGGCGGTCGCCACCGCCGCCCAGCTGGGCAAGCGGATCGACACGCTGCGGCAGTGGGCGACGCGCAAGTCCGGGTGAGCGGCCGTCCGTCGGTCGAGCCAGGGCCGTTGCGGGAGCCGGCGGTCAGTCCCCGGTCACGGGCAGGCCGCTGCCGGCGGCGTTGACGAAGTCGTCGTCGACGGCCACCGTCGCGCGCCGCGCAGCCGCCAGCATGGACGCCGCGATCGAGGCGCGGTAGCCGCTCTGGCAGTGCACCCACACCTCGCCTGCAGGCAGCTCGCCGATCCGGTCGGCGAGCTCGTGAAGCGGCAGGTTCACCGAGCCGTGGACGTGCTCGGCCGCGTGCTCCTTGGCCAGCCGCACGTCCAGGACCACCACCTGCCGCTGCCCGCGGGCCTCGGCGAGGTCGTCGAAGGTCGCGGTCGGGAACGACTCGAGGGGCTCGGCCGTCCAGTCCTCGGGCCGTCCGGTGGCGGCCGCCGTGGGCTGGTCGATGCCGATGCGCACCAGCTCGCGCTGGGCCGTGGCGACGTCGTCGGCGGTCTCGGCCAGCAGCGTCAGCGGTGCGCCGTCGCTGTGCAGCCAGCCGAGGTAGGTCGCCACGGAGCCGTCCAGGCCGAAGTTCAGCGTGCGCGGTGCGTGGCCGGCCGCGAACGCGGTGCGGTTGCGCAGGTCCACGACCCACTCGCCGGCAGCCAGGCGCCGGCGCACCTCATCCGGTTCCGCGCGCCGCGGCGGCTCGAGCGAGGCCGCGCCAGGCCCTGCCGCGTTGCGGGGCGACATCTGCACGTAGTAGCTGGGCCACGCGTCGAGGCCGTCGAGCAGCTCGCGCACGTAGCTTGCCTCGTCCCGCACGAGTGCCGGGTTGACGTGGCGCTCGTGACCGATCGTCGAGGCCGTCGCGTTGGACTGGCTGGCCGCGCAGAACGAGCCGAACCCGTGGGTGGGCATCAGCTCCACGTGGTCACCGAGGGTTGCTGCGAGCCGCCGCGCGGAGGCGTGCTGGAGACGGGCCAGCTCGTGGGTGTGCTCGTCACCGAGCAGGTCCGGGCGCCCGGTGGCGCCGAAGAGGAGGGAGCCGCCGGAGAAGACCGTCGCCGCCGTGCCGTCGGGGCCGGCGAGCGCGTAGGACAGGTGGTTGAAGGTGTGGCCCGGAGTGGCGATGGCGGTCACGCACAGGTCCCCGACGGCCACGGTGTCGCCGTCGCGGATCGGCTCGCGGTCGAAGGACACCTGGTCGTCGGCGCTGACGTGGTAGGTCGCCCCGGTGGCCCGGGCGAGGGCGAGGCCCCCGGTCAGGTAGTCGTTGTGGAGGTGGGTCTCGAAGACGTCGGTCAGCTCGACGCCGTGGCGGTCGAGGACGGCGAGCACCCGGTCGATGTCGCGCTGCGGGTCGACGACGAACGCAGTCGAGCCGTCGTGCACGACGTAGCTGCGGTCGCCCAGGGTCGGGGTCTCGACGACGTCCAGGTGGTGGCCCTGCATGGCATGGACGCTACTCCTGCACCACCGCACGGAGCAGCGGCAGGACCCGGTAGGGGATCTGTGTCGCCAGGGCGATCACCGTCGAGCTGCGCACGATCGACCGGTGGTCGAGAGCGCGGTCGATGACCCTTTGCAGGTCAGCGTTGGAGCGGGCCACGACCCGGCACCACATGTCGCCCGCACCTGTGATGGTGTGCGCCTCGAGGACCTCCGGGATCGCCGCCAGGTGCCGGGCCACGGACTCGTGCCCGGCGCCTTGGCGGATCTCCAGGGTGAGGAAGGCCGTCACCGGGTGGTCCAGCGCCTCCGGCGACAGGTGCGGTCCCCAGCCGGCGATCACGCCGGTCCGCTGCAGCTTGTCGAGCCGGGCCTGCACGGTGCCACGGGCGACGCCGAGACGTCGGGAGGCCTCCAGGACGCCGATCCGCGGCTCGGCGGCGAAGAGCTCGATCAGGTTGCGGTCGATCGCATCCATTCCTGCTCCCTGTGGTGTGCAGATTGCCCAGTGTTTCGTCGTACCCTTGCACACATTGCGCTGACTGGAGATGCTCGACCCATGACCACGACAACGCACAGCACGGACGTCCCCTCGACCGGTGGCGCGCTCACCGAGGACGAGCTCAGGGCCGACCTCACCCTCGACCAGCTCAAGCAGCTCGTCGGACTGGTGGAGTACGACGAGGCCACTGACGTGTTCCCGGTCACCGGCTGGGACGCGATCGTCTTCTGCGTCGGCAACGCCACCCAGGCCGCGCACTACTACCAGTCGGCCTGGGGGATGGACCTGGTCGCCTACTCGGGCCCGGAGAACGGCAACCGCGACCACAAGTCCTTCGTGCTGGAGTCCGGCTCGATCAAGTTCGTCATCAACGGCGCCGTCGACCCCGACAGCCCGCTGGCCGACCACCATCGCCGCCACGGTGACGGCGTCACCGACATCGCGCTCGAGGTGCCCGACGTCGACCGCTGCATCGCCCAGGCTCGCAAGGCGGGCGCCACCGTGCTGCTGGAGCCGGAGAACCACTGCGACGAGCACGGCACAGTCCGGATGGCCGCGATCGCCACCTACGGCGAGACCCGGCACACGCTGGTCCAGCGCCACGACGTGACCGGCGACGGGTCCACCTACTCCGGTCCCTACCTGCCCGGGTACGTCGTGAAGAAGTCCACGTGGGTCAACCGCCCCGGCCAGTCCAAGCGTCTCTTCCAGGCCCTCGACCACGTCGTCGGCAACGTCGAGCTCGGCCGGATGGAGGAATGGGTCGGGTTCTACAACAAGGTGATGGGCTTCGTGAACATGGCGGAGTTCATCGGCGACGACATCGCCACCGACTACTCCGCGCTGATGAGCAAGGTCGTCGCGAACGGCAACCACCGGGTGAAGTTCCCGCTCAACGAGCCGGCGATCGCGAAGAGGAAGTCCCAGATCGACGAGTACATCGAGTTCTACCGCGGCGCCGGCGCGCAGCACCTCGCGGTCGCCACCAACGACATCCTGGCGAGCGTGGATGCCCTGCGTGACAACGGCGTGGAGTTCCTCGACACGCCCGACTCCTACTACGAGGACCCGGAGCTGCGGGCCCGCATCGGCGAGGTCCGGGTGCCCATCGAGGAGCTGCAGAAGCGCAAGATCCTGGTCGACCGCGACGAGGACGGCTACCTGCTGCAGATCTTCACCAAGCCGCTGGGCGACCGGCCGACGGTCTTCTTCGAGCTGATCGAGCGGCACGGCTCGCTGGGCTTCGGCAAGGGCAACTTCAAGGCGCTCTTCGAGGCGATCGAGCGCGAGCAGGAGCTGCGCGGCAACCTCTGACGGCGGACGCACCCCGACGCGGTAGCGCCCTCGCGGTGGGTCCGGGAGCCGCTTCCCTCGGCGCGGAGAAGTTATTACGATGAGACCGTGAAAAATACCCGCCGGCTCGTGGGCCTCACGGAGCCGCGCGCGGCCCTCCTGGAGATCCTTTCCCGGCAGCCGGACCCGGTGAGCATCGACGCGGTCGTGCTGAAGACCGGTCGCCACGCCAACACCGTCCGCGAGCAGCTGAACTGGCTGGTCGAGGCCGGGCTGGTCGAGCGGGTCAAGGCGCACAGCGAGGGCCGTGGACGCCCGGCCTGGCTCTACAGCGTGCCCGGCGACCGCCCCGGCGAGGACGACTACGCCGAGCTGGCCGCGGCCCTGGCCTGGAAGGTCGCCGACGGGTCGTCGGACCCGCAGCGGGAAGGACGCGCCGCGGGCCGGCGCTGGGGTCAGGAGATCTGCGACAGGCGTGGTGTGCAGCAAGCTGCGGATCCACGCGCGGGCCGGGCCACCACGGTCGACGTGATGGCCGACCTCGGCTATGCGCCGCAGCCCGACGCCCGTCTCGACAAGGTGCTGCTGCGGCGCTGCCCGCTGCTCGAGGCCGCCCACCAGCACCCCGACGTGGTGTGCAGCACCCATCTGGGGCTCGCGCAGGCGGTCGCCGAGCGCGCGGGCGCCGATCCGGAGCGGGTGGAGCTGGTCCCCTTCGCGGAGCCGGCCGGCTGCCGGCTGCGGCTGCTCGCGCCGGGCTGAGCCGCCGGGGTCAGAAGGGTGGCCGACCGGTGCCCGCGATGCGGTAGCGGCCCCAGGGGTCGACATCCGACAGCCGGCCGCTGGCGGTGCCGTACGGCGTCTCCAGGCTGATCGTCGCGCCCGAGCGGGTGACCCCGTCGAGGTCGGCCGAGGCGTCGATGCGCCCCCACCAGTGGAAGAGCCCGTCGAGCGGCTCGAAGCGGCCGCGAAGGCGCACGCCGACTTCGAGCCGCTGCGCGTCGACCAGGACGTGGGCCGGGCCGTCGTACAGCTCCTGGGACTCGTGGCGAGTCGCCACCTCAGCCGCCCTCCCGGTCGTCCGGGACCACCCGGACCCCGCCGTCTGCGTCGAAGCGGACGCCGTGCTCGGCCGCGATCCCCGCCAGGGCGTGCCAGACGAAGGAGCCGAGATGGTCCGCGACAGCTGCCCGGCTCATCGTGTTGCGCCGCAGCCACCACTCGCCGGTGGCCAGCCCCAGCCCGACGAGCCCCTGGGCCCACGGCTCCGCGCCGGAGGCGTCCACGTCGAGGTCGCGCAAGGTGTCCCCGAGGATCCGGGCGAGGCCGGCCGCGACGAGCTGCTTGCCGTCGGCGAGCGGGTCGCCGGCGGCGCGGTGCTCGACCAGCAGCAGGAAGACGTGGGGGTGCTCGGCGATCAGGGTGAGGTACTCGTCGCAGGCGCGGTAGACCTTCTCGCGCAGCGGCAGGTCACCGAGCAGCACCGGCATCAGCCGGTCGACGACCTGGGTCGCGCCCCAGTGACCGACCGCGGCGTGCAGGTCGGACTTGTCGGCGAAGTAGCGGTAGAGCACCGGCTTCGAGACGCCCGCGGCCCGGGCGATGGCGGCGACGCCGGCTCCGGGACCGAGCTCGTCGATGGCCGCGACCGCGGCGGTCACCAGCGTGGCGCGGCGCGCTTCGCGATGGTCCTCCCAGCGGGACGACCGGCCGTCCGGTCCTCTCACCGGTTCGTCCACCGGGTCCTTGACGGGGCCTGCCACATGAGCCACCCTAGCAGTAGATGTTACTGCAAGTAACGGCTAACTCTGCGGAGGTGCAGCCCATGACCGCCACGCTCGGCCCGACCGACACCGTTGCCGAACCCGCTGCCGACGCCCTCGCCCGGCGACTGCTCAGGTCGTCCGCGCGCCAGTCCTACGACCCCGAGGTCGACATCGACTGGGAGGCGCCGCTGGAGGAGGGGATGTGGGGGATGCCACCCGAGCGGCTGTCGCTCTACGGCACCCCGCTGTGGGACCGGCTCAGTGAGGACCAGCAGATCACCTACTCCGTGCACGAGACTGCCAGCGTGGCCAGCGTCGGCCTCTGGTTCGAGCTGCTGCTGATGCAGATGATGCTGCGCGACGCCTACGACGACGACCCGACCACCGCGCACATGCACTACGCGCTGACCGAGGTGGCCGACGAGTGCCGGCACTCCACGATGTTCGGCAAGGCGATCGCCCGGATGGGCGTGCCGGCCTACGGCCCGCAGCGGGCGATCCACCGGCTGGGCCGGCTGTTCAACATGACGGTACGGGGGCCGGCGTCGTACGCCTCGATCCTGGTCGCCGAGGAGACGCTCGACACCTGGCAGCGCGAGCTGCTCAGGGACGACCGGGTGCAGCCGCTCGTGCGGATGGTCTCGCGCATCCACGTGCTCGAGGAGGCACGGCACATGACCTTCGCGCGTGAGGAGGTGCAGCGCCGGATGGCCGGCCTGTCAGGCGTGCAGCTGCGGGTGCAGCAGGTGCTGGCCGCGCAGACCTGCTTCCTCGTGGCCCGGGCGCTGGTGAACCCGGCGGTCTATGCCGGCGTCGGGATCGACCCGCGGGAGGGCCGTCGAACGGCGCTGGCCAACCCGCACTACCGCGCCACGATGCGGTGGATGGGGGAGAAGCCGGTGGCCTTCCTGCGGGAGCAGGGGCTGGTCCCCCCGCACCAGGAGCGGGTCTGGCGGGGGTCGCTGCTGCTCGGCTGACCTACTCTGCCGGCTCGATCCGGCCGGTCACCTCGCCGAGCGCGATCCGCCCGCCGAGCGAGCCGGGAGCCGTCGCGCGCAGGGACACCTCGTCGCCGTCGCGCAGGAAGGTCCGGCCGTCGCCGAACGGCTCCTTGCCTCCCCAGGACAGCTCGAGGAACGACCCCCGCTGCCCGGGGTCGTCGCCGCTGACCGTCCCGGACGCGAAGAGATCGCCGGTGCGCAGCGACGCGCCGTTGACGGTCAGGTGCGCGAGCATCTGCGCGGCCGCCCAGTACATCGCGGAGTACGGCGGCCGCGAGACCACCTCCCCGTTGAGCACCACCTCGATGTCGATGTCGTAGCCGGCCGGCTGCTCGACCGCGAGGTAGGGCAACGGCTCGGGGTCCTGGCCGGGCAGCTCGACGCGGGCCGCGTCGAGAGCAGCCAACGGAGTCACCCAGCCGGAGACCGAGGTCGTGAAGGACTTCCCGAGGAACGGGCCGAGCGGGACGTACTCCCACGCCTGGATGTCGCGCGCGGACCAGTCGTTGAGAAGGGTCACGCCGAAGACGTGGTCGGCGAAGGCGCTGGTCGGCACCTGCTCCCCGATCGCGGTCGGGGCACCGACGAGGAAGCCGAGCTCGGCCTCGATGTCCAGCCGCTCCGAGGGGCCGTAGGTCGGAGACTCCGCGTCGGCGGGCTTGAGCTGGCCGCGTGGTCGGCGGACCGGCGAGCCCGACACCACCACGGTGCCCGCGCGGCCGTGGTAGCCGACCGGGAGGTGGTGCCAGTTGGGCTTCAGCGGCTCCTGGTCGGGCCGGAAGATCCTGCCGACGTTGGTGGCGTGCTGCAGCGAGCAGTAGAAGTCGACGTAGTCGGCCACCTCGAACGGCATCCGCAGCTGCACGTCGTCGACCGGCACGAGGTTGGGCTCCACGAGGTCACGCTCGGTCTCGTCGGAGAGCAGCCCGACCAGCCACGACCTCACCGACCCCCAGACCGGCCGGCCCAGCGCCAGCAACGGGTTCAGGCTCGGCGCCTCGAAGACGTGGGCGCTCTCCAGCATCTCGCCCGCCGCCACCGGGGCGACGTCGAGCACGAAGTCACCGATCCGCACACCCACGCGCGCCGGCTCGTCGCCGCGGGAGAACACCCCGTAGGGCAGGTTGTCCACGTCGTACGACGACCCCGCCGCACCGTCCACCCAGCTGTTCATGCGGTGCCTCTCATCATGACTGCCCTCCAAGGAGTCCGAGCTCGACGAGGTCGTGATGTGGTTCCAGGACGCTGCAGCTGCCGAAGGACGTGAACCAGCGCCGGGTGCGCGCCAGCGCGTCGTCCCCGACCTCCTTGAGGCTGGCGACGGGGTCGGTGTCGTCGAGCACGACGACCGGGTTCTCGCCGTCGAGCGTTGCCCGGGTGGCGAGCAGGACATTGAGGAAACCGTGATGTCGGAAGCCCGTCTCGGGGTCGTCGTGGCGGACGGCGTTGTGCAGGCCCGCGGTGCACTTGAACGGGAGCTCGCGGTCCAGCGCCGCGTCGATGCAGGCGGCCAGCTCGGTGCTGGTGGGGAAGGCGTCGGCAGAGACGCCGCCGGTGCGGAACTTCAACGGGATCTCTCGGGCGGCCAGCTCGTCGAGCGCGGTGAGCCAGCCGGCGGACGGCTCGCCGTGGACACGGGGCGGCTCCACGCAGGCTGTCACGCCGTCGAGCTCGGCCTCGAGGGCGTCGAGCGCCGTGATCACCCGCCGCGCGTTGTGGGCGAGGTCCTCCTCGTCGCGCAGCGCGAGCTCGAGTGCCCGCAGCTCCAGCTCGGGCGCGCGGGTGGCCCAGCGGACGGCCGGCTCGATCGCGCCCGCGCCGCCGGTCACCACGACCGAGACCCCCAGCGGGTCATCGGCCGTGGCCACCGCGACCAGGTCGGGCAGCTTCACGTCGCTGACCACGAACGGGCCGACCAGGCCGGCGTAACCGGCCGCGAGGTGGGCGGCGTGCTCGGCGACCGCCCGCTCGAGCGGAGCGTTGCCCGGGGGGAAGATCGCCGCGTCGTCGACCAGGTGGGCGAGCCAGACGGGGACGCTGTCGGGGGTGCTCACGGTTGCCACGGTATTGCACGGGTTGAGAGTCTTGGAGCGTGGCGTACTACAGATCGGTCGGCGACCTCCCACCCACCCGTCATACGGCCCTGCGGGACGCCGACGGGAAGATCCGCTACGAGGAGCTGATGGGGGAGGAGGGCTTCTCGTCGGACTCCTCCCTGCTCTACCACGCCGGCGTGCCCTCGGCGATCGTCGACAGCAGGGTCTGGGAGCTTCCCGACCTGGCGACGGAGCCGAACCACCCGCTCAAGCCGCGCCACCTCAGGCTGCACGACGTCGAGGCCGGGGGTGACCCGGTCACCGGTCGTCGGCTGGTCCTGGGCAACGGGGACGTGCGGATCGGCTACGTCGTCACCGACGCCGCGTCCCCCTACTACCGCAACGCGGTCGGTGACGAGTGCGTCTACGTCGAGGCCGGCACCGGCACCGTCGAGACCCTCTTCGGCGTGCTGCCCTACCGCGCGGGTGACTACGTGGTGATCCCGCGGTCGACCACCCACCGCTGGGTGCCCAGCGACATGGAGAACACCGCCGGCGAGCCGCTGACCCGCCTGTATGCGATCGAGGGCAACTCCCACATCACTCCGCCGAAGCGCTACCTCTCCCGGTTCGGGCAGTTCCTCGAGCATGCGCCCTACTGCGAGCGCGACCTGCACGGTCCCGCGGAGCCGACCCACGGTGAGGGCACCGACGTGGAGGTGCTGGTCAAGCACCGCGGCAACGGTCCGTCCGGCCTCGCCGGCACGAGGCTCACCTACGCCACGCACCCCTTCGACGTGGTCGGCTGGGACGGCTGCCTCTACCCCTACACGTTCAACATCGACGACTACATGCCGATCACCGGCAAGGTGCACCAGCCGCCGCCGGTGCACCAGGTCTTCGAGGGCTACAACTTCGTGGTCTGCAACTTCCTGCCGCGCAAGGTCGACTACCACCCGCAGTCGATCCCGGTGCCCTACTACCACTCCAACGTCGACTCCGACGAGGTGATGTTCTACGTCGGCGGCGACTACGAGGCCCGCAAGGGCAGCGGCATCGGCATCGGCTCGATCTCGCTGCACCCCGGTGGTTACGCGCACGGGCCGCAGCCCGGCGCCTACGAGCGGTCGATCGGTGTCCACGAGTTCGACGAGACCGCCGTGATGGTCGACACCTTCCGGCCGCTAGAGCTCGGCGAGGCGGCGCTGGCCACCGAGGACCCGGCCTACGCCTGGACCTGGGCCGGCCGCGGGCCGGAGGCCGGCGGCGACGCGGTCTTCTCCAACAGCTGATGGCGACCTGGTTGGCCTTCCAGCGCGCGGTCAACGTCGGCGCACGCAAATATCCCATGGCCGAGCTGCGCCGGGTGCTCACCGAGGCCGGCTACGGCGACGTGGAGACCCATATCCAGACCGGCAACATCCGGCTGACCTCGCCGATCGCGGACCAGGCACTGCTGGAGAAGGAGCTCGAGGGGATCTTCGCCGCCGACCGCGGCTTCGAGGTCGCCACGGTCGCGATGGCTCCTGCGGAGCTGGTGCAGATCGCCCGCGACGCCGATGCGGTGACGGCGGGCGGGGTCCCGGAGTTCGGGCACTACGTGGAGCTGCTCCGGGGGCCGCTCGACGACGAGGCCAGGGCGGTCGTCGAGGGCCGTGACCTCCCAGGGCAGCGGGCAGTCGTGTGCGGTCGCGCCGTACACCTGCTCTTCGACATTCCCTACCACTCCGCCAAGGGCCCCAACGCGGCCGTACGACGAGCCCTCGGCGACTCCACCAACCGCAACGTGAAGGTCATCCGGTCGCTGGCCGAGAAGTGGTGCTGACGAGGGGGGTCCGTCGCAGCTGCCGCACCGACCGCGACGACAGCGTGCCGAGGGCGACCACCGCGTAGACGGCGCCGCTGACCACCAGCACGTCGCGGTAGCCGAACGCCTCGCCCAGCGGCCCGTAGACCAGCTGGCCGACCGGCATCGCGACGTAGGAGCCGAGTGCGTCGTAGGAGAACGCCCGGGAGAGCATCCGCTCCTCGATGTTCTCCTGCATGGCCAGCGACCAGCCCAGCGAGAAGACCTCGATGCCCGCGC
>JAICXL010000113.1 GCA_025980475.1 Nocardioidaceae bacterium
CCGAGGAGGCCGACGCTCTGGCCTGCTGGGAGGGTGAGGGTGGTGAGGCCGTCGGCGCACTCGTCGACTGGGACGCCGGTGCCGCCGGCCTGGCGCGTGAGGGCGACGGGATCCGCAAGGGCGCCTGACCGGACCAGCGCTCCCAGTCCTTGTCCCAGTCCTTGTCCCAGTCCTTGTCTCAGCCTTCGCGGACGCTGGCCCGCAGCATCGCGTGCACGCCGTTGGGGGTGAGCACGCCGAGGAACCGGGCCCGGTCGGTGACGCCGACCATCGGCTGGTCCTCGCGCATCATCAGCGCCATCGCCTGCTCCAGCGAGGCGGACACGTCGATGGTGCCCCCGAGCTGACCGGCCGCGACGCCGGCCAGTGGCTCGAGCAGCGCCGGATCGATGGGGGTGACCGCGAGCCGCTTGATGCCGCGGCTGCCGCCGACGAATCCCGCGACGAAGTCGTCTGCCGGCGCCCCCAGGACGGTCGCGGGCTCGTCGTACTGCGCAAGCCGGCCGCCCTCGGCGAACACCGCGACCCGATCCCCCATCTTCACCGCCTCGTCGACGTCGTGGGTCACCATCAGCACGGTCTTGTGCAGCTCCCGCTGCACCTTCAGGAACTCGTCCTGGAGATGGGCCCGGACCACTGGGTCGACGGCGCCGAAGGGCTCGTCCATCAGCAGCACCGGCGGGTCTGCGGCGAGCGCCCGGGCCACACCGACCCGCTGGCGCTCGCCACCGGAGAGCTGGTGGGGGTAGCGGTCGGCGAAGATGGTCGGGTCCAGGCCGACGAGCTCCATGAGCCCGAGGCCGCGTTCGCGGGCCCGTCCGGCGTCCCACCCGAGGAGGCGAGGCACCGTCGTGACGTTGGCCAGCACCTTCTGGTGGGGGAAGAGGCCGACCTGCTGGATCACGTAGCCGATGTTGCGGCGCAGCTGCACCGGATCGGCATGGGTGACGTCCTCGCCGTCGAGCTCGATCCGGCCGCGGGTCGGCTCGATCAGCCGGTTGACCATCTTCAGTGTCGTGGACTTCCCGCAGCCGGACGGCCCGACGAGGCACACCAGGTGGCCGCGAAACACGTCGAGGTCGAGTTCGCGGACGGCGACGGTGCCGTCGTCGTACGTCTTGCCCACGCCCTGCAGGCGGATCATCACGGCCCCGTCGCGGTCGGGCGCGTTACGGTCAGGTCGTGACTCCACTGGCGGCTCCCACCACGGTCGAGAACTGTCTGACACGCAACGAGTGGATCTGCGGGGCCTACTACTCCTCACGCGCCGGTGAGCTCGGCCAGGCGCTGCTGCAGCACCTCGGCATCGTGGTCGTCTCGGTGCTGCTGGGCCTGGTCGTCGCGTTCCCGCTTGCGCTGCTGGCCCGACGTTACCGGAGGTTGGAGGGGCTGGTCGTCGGCACCACGACGGCGATCTACACCATTCCGTCGCTGGCACTCTTCTCGCTGCTGGTGCCACTGACGGGCCTGGGCGTCGAGACGGTGGTGCTCGGCCTCGGCCTCTACTCGTTGACCATCCTTGTCCGGGGGATGCTCGACGGCTTCCGTGGCGTCCCGGCCGAGGTCCGCGAGTCGGCGGCGGGCATGGGCTACGGTGCCGGCCGGATGCTCCTCCGGGTCGAGCTCCCGCTCGCGCTGCCCACGATCATGGGTGCGCTGCGCGTGGCGACGGTGTCCACCGTGGCGCTGACCACGGTCGGGGCCATCCTCGACGAGGGCGGCTTGGGCGACCTGCTGGTGGACGGCCAGCTCAGCGACTTCAAGGCGGAGGTGCTTACGACGAGCGTGCTGTGCGTCCTGCTCGCGGTGGCGCTCGACCTGGTGCTGGTGGCCGCCCAGCGGGTGTTGACCCCGTGGGCAACGAGGCCGGCGGCATGAACGGCGTGCTCTCCTGGTTCACCGACCCCGCTCACTGGCGCGGCGCGAGCGGTGTGCCGACGCTGCTGCTGCAGCACAGCCTGCTCACCGCCGCCGCGCTGCTGCTCGCCGTCCTGCTGGGGTTGCCCACGGCAGTCTGGCTCGGCCACCGTCATCGCGGCGGCACGGCACTGGTCAACTTCGCCAACGTCGGTCGGGCCGTTCCGGTCATCGCCCTGCTGTCCCTTCTGGCCTTGGGCTTCGTCGGCAGCGCCGACCTCGGACCGTTCGGCCGGGCGGGGATGGCGACGCTGATCACGCTCGCGCTCTTCGCGCTCCCGCCGATCGTCACCAGCACCTACGTCGGGATGACCGGCGTCGACCCGGAGATCGTCGAAGCGGCGCGAGGCATGGGGATGTCGGAGCTGCGGCTGCTGCGAGACGTCGAGCTGCCGCTGGCGTTGCCCATGGTGGTCTCCGGGCTCCGGCTGGCCCTGGTCCAGGTGTGGGCGACGGCGACGATCGCGGCCATCGTGGCGGGCCCGGGGCTGGGCCGGATCATCACGCACGGCTACGACAGCGACAGCCCGTCGGAGGTGATCGCAGGATCGATCATCGTCGCGGTGATCGCGCTGCTGCTGGAGCTGGGCATGGTGCTGTTGCAGCGCGCGGTGGACCCGTTGCCTGCGCACAGTCGGTAGGCTCGTCGCAGCGCGGGCGTCTGCCCGCCGGACACGCGTGGGACCTCCACGGGACACAGAAGGCGGTGCTCGACCAATGAACCAGCCCCCTGCACGGCGCATCCTGGTGGCGCTGATGGCCCTGCCCCTGCTCTTCACGGCAGCCTGCGGAGGCGGGTCCGGCGGCAGTGGGGAAGCCGGCCATGTGGTGATCGTCGGCCAGGAGTTCACCGAGGCCAACATCATGACCCAGCTCTACAAGCAGCTGCTCGAGCACGCCGGCTTCCAGACGGAGGTGAAGAACCTCGGTGCCCGCGACGTCTACCTCCACCCGCTCGAGAAGGACCAGGTGCAGGTCTCGGCCGACTACCTGTCCTCGATGACCGACGCCCTCAACAAGGAGGTCCACGGGGAGAACGCTCCTTCGGTCGCGTCGCCCGACACTCAGGCAACGCTAGCGAAGCTGAAGCAGCTCGGGCAGAAGGTGGGGATCACGCCGCTGCAGCCGGCCAAGGCAGAGGATGCCAACGCCTACGCGGTCACCAAGCAGTTCGCCGCCAAGAACCACCTCGTCACGCTGAGCGACCTCGGCAAGCTCGGTCAGCCGATATCGCTTGCGGCGAACTCCGACTGCCCCGAGAGGACCGACTGCAAGCTCGGCCTCGAGAAGGTCTACGGCATCAAGATCAGCAAGGTCGAGCCGTTGGGCTTCGACAGCCCGGAGACCAAGTCGGCGCTCGCCAAGGGCGAGGTCCAGCTCGGCCAGGTCGCGACCACCGACGCCACACTCAACGGTCTCGGCCTGGTGATCCTGACTGACGACAAGAACTGGCAGAACGCCGAGAACCTCGTGCCGGTGGTCAACAGCAAGTGGCTCAAGGCCCACCCGAAGGCCGCCGATGCCCTCAACAAGCTCTCCGGCGTGCTGACCACCGACGACCTCAAGGCGATGAACGCCAAGGTCGACGCCGAGCGGATGCAGGAGTCCGACGTTGCGGAGCAGTACCTGAAGCAGAAGGGGCTGATCTGAGCAGCCGGCCCGGCCTCGGCTCAATATCCGTAGAGCTCGAAGTCGGTGGCGTAGATGGCTTCTACGCGCCTGACCCGATCCGGACGGCCGGCGTAGACGCTGGTCAGCCCGGATGTGCGCGACACGTTGCGGACCTCGAGGGGTACGTCGGGAAGGTGTGCTGCGCGGCGGATGATCGCGAGGTCATGGTCGAAGCTCTCGACGTGCCCGATGTGGTCGAACTCCACGAGTGGATGCATCAGGTTGACGTGCTGGGGACGCCAGTGGGGGTCCATCTGGCTGACCGGATCCTGCAGCTCGAGCGCTGACAGGAACTGGTCGAAGCTGACCGGTGTCTCCGGATCGACGGGCAGGTCCAGCGTGGTCTGCACCTTCTCCCGCCAGCCTCGGGAATTCACGATCTTGTCGCGGTAGCCGGACTCCAGCCGGTCCATCGGGTTCCGTACGAACGTGAACCGGAAGGAGTCACCGGAGAGCATGCCCATGACGCGGCGCCATCCGATCTCACCGGGCCTTGGGATCCCGTGCTGCTCGTGGACGTTGTCCGGGCTGAAGTCGTGGTCGCCCGTGTGGAGGCGGTGGAGCCAAAGCAGGACGGTCGAGCAGGCAGCCTTGGGGTTCTTGACGTAGATCAGCTCTCGTTCAGGCAGCGCGTGCAAGTGATAGGCAAGGCTCAGGGTCGGGAAGTAGGCCGATTTCAGGGCCGGCCGGGTCAGTCTGGCGCCGGAACGGCGCGCCTGGAACGCCGCGGCCTCGACGTCACCTGCCCGGTCAGTCACCCACCACCGACCTTGCCGGCTCGGGTGCCTGTTGGGTGCTCCATCGGGAGAGGCAGGGGATCTTGGTCTGGTCGCAGCGGTGGGCGTGTTTGCGGGTGATCTGGGTGACTTCTTCCATCAGGCCGTCGCTGAGGGTGGTGGGGGCCAGGCCGAGGTGGAG
>JAICXL010000060.1 GCA_025980475.1 Nocardioidaceae bacterium
GAGGTCGAGCTCCGCACCGACGAGCACGAGCCGGCCGCCAGATCCCACCCGCGACGGACGTTCAGGAGGCTGACGGGAACCAGTCCCATGCGACAATTGGTCGGTGGACGCACCGGAGAAGACGCTGCCCGAAGGCTGGACCACGCGCATCCCCGAGCTCGACGACCTGCCCCGGCTGGTCGAGCTGCGCAGCGCCGACAAGAGACCGTGGACCGGCTCGGGCGGCGTCGACGAGGCGGCGATCGGCTCCGAGCTCGCCGGGCCGAAGTCCTGGACCCGACGCCAGCAGGTCGCCGTCGACCCCGACGGGCAGGTGCGCGCCTGGGCCTCCGCGCACGACCGGGCCGCGGGCCGGACGATGGTGCACTTGTACGTCGACCGCTCGCTGGCCGTGGCCGCCGACGTGGCGGCCGCCCTCTACGCGTGGCTCGAGGAGCAGGGGCGGGTGATCGCCGTTCGCCGGGGCCTGCCCGGGACCCAGCTCGACGCGAGCCCCTTCGCCGACGACACAGCGCAGCGTGGCTGGCTGACCGCCGCCGGCTACAAGAACATGCGCACCTGGCTGCAGATGACCCGGCCCGTGCACCCGGAGGAGGCAGACGCGCCGCCCGGGCCGCGCAAGGGCGTGCGGATCCGCCGGGTCGCCACCCACGACAACGGGCTCCCGGTGGCCGGCGACCTGCAGACCGTGCACCAGATGCTCGAGGAGTCCTTCGAGGACCACTTCAACTCCTACCGCGAGAGCTTCCCGGAGTTCCTGCAGCGGCTGCGGGAGGACCCCGGCCACCGCTGGGACCACTGGTGGCTGGCCTACGTCGAGGTCGACGGGCAGTCGGAGCCGGCCGGTGCGGTGGTCAGCACGGTGCTGCAGGCGGGCCCGTCGGGCACGGAGGGCAGCTACGTCGACTACATCGGGGTGCACCGGCGGGCACGCGGGCGTGGCGTGGCCAAGTCGCTGCTGTTCACCGTGATCCGCGACGCGGCCGCCCGTGGCCGGGACCGGGTCGGCCTCGAGGTCGACGCCGACTCACCGACCGGCGCCGACGGCCTCTACCGGTCGCTGGGCTGGGTCACCGACTACGCCACCGAGTCGTGGCACAAGGACATCGACGCCTGACTCCGATCGCCGGTCCGGAGGATGATGGTCGGGTGCTGACCGACGAGGACATCGCGCGGCTGACGCCAGAGCAGCGCCGCGAGCTGATCGCCAGGCTGGGCCGGCCGCTGGAGGAGATGGGCCTCACCCGGGGCGAGCTCCGAGACGGCCGCCGTCGCCGGCTCGCCCTGCTCGCGGTCTGCGTCGTGCTGCTCGTTCCATGGATCGGCTACCTCGCCGACACCCTCCCCGAGCGCCACCAGGTGCGCAGCTGGGACGCGACCTGGGTCGGCTTCGACGTGCTGCTGCTGGTCATGCTCGTGCTGAGCCTGCTGCTCGGCTGGCGGCGCAAGCTGCTCGTCGTGCCGGTCGTGTGCGCGACGGGTGCGCTGCTGGTCTGCGACGCCTGGTTCGACATCATGACCGCCGCCTCGTGGAACGAGCGCTGGGTCTCGGTCGCCTCCGCCGTCGTCGTGGAGCTGCCGCTGGCCGGGGTCCTCATCGGCTGGTCGGCCGGCGTGCTGCGCCTGCTCGCGCTGCGGCTCTGGATGGTCGAGCCCCACCAGCACCTGTGGCGGGCCGGACTGCCGTCCGGGCGCCGGGCCGTCAGCCGCCGGCGACCGCGGGGATGATCGACAGCTGGGCGCCCTCGGGCGTGGGCGTCTTCAGCCCGTCGAGGAAGCGCACGTCGTCGTTGCCGACGTAGACGTTGACGAACCGGCGGATCTCCCCCGCGTCGTCGAGCACACGCGCCCTGATGCCGGGGTGGTTGGCCTCGAGGTCGTCGAGCACCTCGAGCAGCGTCGCCCCGTCGGCAGGCACCTCGGAGGCACCGCCGGTGTAGCTGCGCAGGATCGTCGGGATCCGGACCGAAACGCTCATGCTGCCCACCCTCTCAGACGATGCCGGCCGCGGTGAAGGCGTCGTACGACGGCTCGATCGTCGCCGCCGCCCCCACGGAGTCGGCGACGGCGTCGAGCGTCTTCAGGCCCATGCCGGTGTTGATGATCACGGTCTCCAGTGTCGGGTCGAGCTGCCCGGTCTCGACCAGCTTCCTCAGCACCGCCGTGGTGGTGCCGCCGGCGGTCTCGGTGAAGATGCCCTCGTTGCGGGCCAGCAGCAGGATGCCCTCGCGGATCTCGTCGTCGGTGACCGACTCGACCGCGCCGCCGGTGCGCCGGCACACGTCGAGCACGTAGACACCGTCGGCGGGGTTCCCGATCGCCAGCGACTTCGCGATCGTGTCCGGCTTGACCGGCCGGACGACCTCGTGGCCCTCGCGGAAGGCGGCGGCGACCGGGGAGCACCCCTCGGCCTGCGCCCCGAAGATGCGGTAGGGCTTGTCCTCCACGAGGCCCAGCGCGACCAGCTCGCGGAAGGCCTTGTCGACCTTGGTCAGCTGGGATCCCGACGCCACCGGGATCACCACCTGGTCGGGCAGCCGCCAGCCGAGCTGCTCGGCGATCTCGAAGCCCAGCGTCTTGGACCCCTCGGCGTAGTAGGGCCGCACGTTGACGTTGACGAACGCCCAGCCCTCCTCCTCGCCGGCGATCTCCGACGCGAGCCGGTTGACGTCGTCGTAGTTGCCCTCGACCGCCACCAGGGAGTCGGTGTAGACCGCGGAGTTGACCTGCTTGGGCTTCTCGAGGTCGGCGGGGATCAGCACCACCGTCTTGATGCCCGCGCGGGCGCCGGCCGCCGCGACGGCGTTGGCCAGGTTGCCCGTGGACGGGCAGGCGAAGACCTTGGCGTGGAACTCGCGGGCCGCCGACAGCGCGCAGGCGACGACCCGGTCCTTGAACGAGTTGGTCGGGTTGGTCGAGTCGTCCTTGACCCACAGCGTGTCGATGCCCAGGGCCGCGCCGAGGTTGCGGGCCTGCAGCAACCGGGTGAACCCCGGCTCGGTGTTGGGCGAGCTCTCGATGTCGTCGGGCACGGGCAGCAGCGCCTTGTAGCGCCAGATGTTGCGCGGCCCGGCGGCGATCTGCTCGCGGGTCACCGCCGGGAAGTCGTAGGCGATCTCGAGGGGTCCGAAGCACTCCGGACAGGCATAGTGCGGGCCGAGGGGGACCTGGTGGCCGCACTCCCGGCAGGACAGCGCCCGCGCGTTGCCGAAGGCGCCGTCGCGCACGACGGTGCCCGAGTCGGTCACCACTGGTCCGGTCGGTGTTGAGCTCACGGGGCCTCCTTCTCATCTTCCCCGCGACGACCCTCGTCGGCAGGACGGATTTGGCACCATGTCACGCGAATCCGGCTGGTTCTCCAGCGTCGGAGGCTCGCGGCAGGTTGCCGGGGCTTCAGCGGGCCGTGTCCCTCTGCCCCTCTCGATGAGCTGGGCAAGAGCCTACGCAGGTCGTCTCAGGATGTGCACATCTGGTCCGCGATCCGAGATAGTGTCGGCCGACTCAGAGGTCGGCGGCCAGCTCCCGCAGCCAGGCCACCACGCCGTCCGGGCCCGGCACGACGACGTCGGCGAGCTCGACCAGGGCGGTCTGCTCGTCGGAGCCCGAGCAGACCAGCAGGCCCGGGATGCCCTGCCCGCGCAGGGCCGCCACAGCCCGGAAGGCCTCCAGGTCGCCGAGGTCGTCGCCGACGAAGGCGAGGGCACCGGCCCCCGTCTCGTCGGCGAGCGTCCGCACCGCCGTGCCCTTGTCCATCCCCGGTGCCCGCACCTCGACGACCAGCCGCCCCGGCTCGACGTCGAGCCCGTGGGCCCGGGCCAGCTCGGTCAGGGCGGGCAGGGCCCGGTCGAAGGCGGCCGCGGCGTCGGGCAGCCGTCGGGTGTGTACGGCGACCGCCAGGCCCTTGTCCTCGACCCAGGCGTCCTCGGCATCGGCTGTCCGCAGCACCTCGGGCAGCTCGGCCGCCACCGCGGCCAGGCCGGCAGGCGGGTCGGGGGAGACGATCCGGGGGTCGGCCGAGGACCACCGCTCGTTGCCGTACTGGCCGAGCACCAGGAGCGTGCCACCGGACCGCTCGACCCGGTCACCGAGAGCGTCGAGGGCGCCGAGCTCGAGCACCTGGCGCACCGGGCGACCGGTGACCACGGCGACCGCCCGGGCCCGCGCAGCGACGGCGCTGATCGCGGCCGCCGCCCCTGGGTGGACGAACGCCTGCTCCGGGTCGTCGACGATCGGGGAGAGCGTGCCGTCGAAGTCCAGCCCGAGGACCAGCCCGGCGTCGGCACCGAGCACGGCGGCGTAGCGGGCCGGGCCCTCGGCCGAGCGGAACTCCATGCCCCCAGCCAAGCAGCCCCGGCGGGTCAGTGGTAGTCAGCGGTCAGGATCACCGTGAGCCGGTCGCCCTGCATCGGGCTGATCGCCGGCTTGAGGCGCTTGATGCCCAGGTCACGCGCCAGCGCCTTCGCGGCCCGGTGCAGCCGCGGCGGGTAGTAGACGGTCGAGGTGGTGACGGTGCCGTACCAGTTGTCGGCGCCGACGACGTTCCACCCGGCGCCCTGGGCCCTGGCCGCGGTCGCCCCGGCGAGGCCGTGGATGTTGGAGTTGTTGTAGATCTCGACGTAGACCGAGCCGCGGTGCACCGGCTTGGGGTGCAGCTTCGCGTGGCGTGGTGCGATCGACGGCGTCGGGGTCTGCGTGGGCGTGGGCGTCGTGGCCTGGCGGGTGGGTGCGGCCACGACCGCCGTGGCCGTGGTCGGCTGGGTCTGCGGCGCGTCGGTGGCGACGAACGCCAGCGCCGCCAGCGCCACCGCGGAGATGCTCAGCACCACCAGCCGGGTGGGCAGCACGGCGCCGGACTCGTCGCCGTCGGTCAGCCGCCCCATCTCAGCTGTCGAACCCGAGGCGACGGGCCGAGCGCTGTCGCTGCCGGGCGGCCCGCAGCCGACGCAGCCGACGGACCAGCAGCGGGTCGTGCTCGAGCGCCTCGGGACGGTCGATCAGGACGTTGAGGACCTGGTAGTAGCGGGTGGAGGACATGTCGAACTTCTCCCGGACCGCCTGCTCCTTGGCGCCGGCGTACTTCCACCACATGCGCTCGAAGTCGAGGATCTCGCGGTCGCGCTCCGACAGGCGGCTCGCCGGGCCTGGCTCGTTGTCGAGTGCATGGTTGGCGACCATGGTGTGGCTCCTCACAGGCCTCGTTCCGCTGGACTCGTTGCTGGCTCGGGCCTCATCCTAGGTGACGAACCACAACGATGTCATTCGGCTCGCCGAACGCGCGGTAGCGTCGCGGGATGGCGCTCCATGACGGCCCCCACGGCAGCATCGGCTGGGGCATCCTCGCCACCGGCAAGATCGCCCACTCCTTCTGCCGCGACCTGGCGCTGGTCCCCGACGGCCACGTGGCCGCCGTCGGCTCGCGGCGGAGCGACGCTGCCGAGGCGTTCGCGGCCGAGTTCGGCGGCACCCCCTACGGCTCCTATGAGGAGATGGTCGCCGACCCGGGTGTGGACGTGGTGTACGTCGCCACCCCCCACGTCCGGCACGCCGCCGACGCCCGGCTGGCCCTCGACGCCGGCAAGGCGGTGCTGTGCGAGAAGCCGCTGACGCTCGACGCCGCGACCGGCGAGGCACTCCTGGCCGAGGCCCGGCAGCGCGGGCTGTTCCTGATGGAGGCGATGTGGATGGCCTGCCATCCGACCGTCCGCAAGGTCAAGGCACTGCTCGAGGACGGCAGCCACGGCCGGGTCGGGCAGCTGGTGGCCGACCTCGGCTTCACGGTGCGAACCCCGCCGACCGACCGGATGCTCGACCCGGCGCTCGGCGCGAGTGCCCTGCTCGACATGGGCATCTACCCGCTCACCCTGGCCCACCTGCTGCTCGGGCCGCCGGCCCAGACCGCGGCAGTGGCGCAGCTGTCCGACGGCGGGATCGACCTGTCCGTGGCGATCAGCCTGGCCTGGGAGTCCGGGGCCACGGCGGCGCTCACCGCGTCGATGACCGCCTGGACACCGCGCACCGCCACGGTCGCCACCGACCGCGGCCGGTTCGACGTCGCCGCCGACTTCCACTACCCGACGAGGGTGACGTTCACGCCGTACGACTCCTCCGGCGCCGGTCCTGCCGAGCCCGTCGAGCCCGACGAGCCGGTCATCGGCATCGGCTACGGCAACGAGGTCGCCGAGGTGCACCGCTGCCTGCGCGAGGGGCTGCTGGAGAGCCCGCTGGTGCCACCTGCGCAGACGCTGACGGTGCTGCGGCAGATGGACGCGATCCGCGAGCAGGTCGGGGTGCGCTTCCCGGGGTGACCGATAGGGTCGATGCCGTGACCAGGAACGCGCGCCGCCGCACTCCTCGGGCCGACCTGGTGGTGGTCGCCAACCGGCTGCCGGTCGACCGGGTGGTGGAGGACGACGGCAGCACCAGCTGGCGCACCTCCCCCGGCGGGCTGGTCAGCGCGCTGGAGCCGGTGATGCGCGCCAACCACGGCGCCTGGATCGGCTGGCCGGGCGACACCGGGGACCAGCCCGAGCCGTTCGACGACGAGGGCCTCACGCTGGTGCCGGTCGCGATGTCGGACCGCGAGTACGCCGAGTTCTACGAAGGCTTCTCCAACGCGACCCTGTGGCCGCTCTACCACGACCTGATCGCCAAGCCGGAGTTCCACCGCGAGTGGTGGGACGCCTACGAGGTGGTCAACCGGCGGTTCGCCGAGACCGCGGCGAAGGTGGCGGCGGACGGGGCGATCGTGTGGGTGCAGGACTACCAGCTTCAGCTGGTGCCGGCGATGCTGCGCGAGCTGCGGCCCGACCTGCGGATCGGCTTCTACCTGCACATCCCCTTCCCGCCCACCGAGCTCTTCGGCCAGCTGCCCTGGCGGCGGCAGGTGCTCGAGGGGCTGCTCGGCGCCGACCTGGTCGGCTTCCAGCTGCCGGGCGCAGCCCAGAACTTCGTCAGGCTGGTCCGCCAGCGGGTCGGCCACAAGACCCACCGCGACTCGGTCTACCTGCCCGACGGGCGGGTCGTGGTCGCCAAGGCGTTCCCGATCTCGATCGACTTCTCCGGCTTCGAGGAGCTGGCCCGCAGCGTGGAGGTGGTCGAGCGCGCCGAGGAGATCCGCCGCGACCTCGGCGAGCCCAGGCGGATCTTCCTTGGCGTGGACCGGCTCGACTACACCAAGGGCATCTACGCCCGGCTGCGCGCCTTCGGCGAGCTGATCAGCGACGGCCACTTCACCGTCGAGGACGCGGTGTTCGTCCAGGTGGCCACGCCGTCGCGCGAGCGGGTGTCGCAGTACAAGATCATCCGCGACGACATCGACCGGCTGGTCGGCCGCATCAACGGCGACCTCGGCCGGATCGGCCGGCCGGCGATCTCCTACCTGCACTCCTCCTTCCCGCGCGAGGAGATGGCCGCCCTCTACAAGGCCGCCGACATCATGGTGGTCACGCCGTTCCGCGACGGGATGAACCTGGTCGCCAAGGAGTACGCCGCGTGTCGCTACGGCGAGGACGGCGCACTGGTGCTCTCGGAGTTCGCCGGTGCCGCCGAGGAGCTGCGGCAGGCCTACCTGGTCAACCCCTACGACATCAACGGCATGAAGGCCAAGATGCTCGAGGCCTACCACGCGGACCCCAAGGAGCTGGCTCGTCGGATGCGCGCGATGCGCCGGTGCATCTCGGAGAACGACGTCTCGCACTGGGCGTCGGCCTTCCTCGACGAGCTGACCGCCAACCGACCCAGGCACGACAAGCAGGTCAAGCCCGCCCGGACCGGCTAGCCCGGGTCACCCGCGGCTGCGTGGCTGTCCAGCCGGCGGACGACCCCGCGCGCGCAGGCCCGGTTGGTAACTTTCGACCATGGATCTGATCCCCAAGCCGGAGCAGGTCGTCTCGGCCGCCAGCAACATCGCGCACAAGGTGCTCTACGGCGGCCTCGCGGACCTTCGCCGCATGCCCCGCACGCTGATCGACGAGGGCCCGCTGCGCGAGGTCTACCACTACCGGCCCGCGAAGCAGGTGCGCGCAACCGGAGATCCGGTCCTGCTGGTCACTCCGCTGGCGGCTCCGGCCACCTGCTACGACCTGCGGCGCGGCTGCTCGCTGGTGGAGCACTTCGTGCAGGAGGACCGGCCCACCTACCTGGTGGAGTACGGCGAGATCTCCTTCCGCGACCGCAACCTGGGCATCGAGCACTGGGTCGGCGAGGTCGTCCCGGCAGCGATCCGGGCGGTCTCCGAGCACGCCGGCGGCAGGCCGGTGCACCTCATCGGGTGGAGCCTCGGCGGCACCTTCGCCGTGCTCGTCGCGGCCTCCCAGCCGAAGCTGCCGATCGTGTCGCTGACCGTGGTCGGCTCGCCGTTCGACGTCACCCAGGTCCCTCTCGTCGCCCCGCTGCGGCCGCTGCTCAGCGTCACACCCGGGGGCCTGGTCACCCAGGCCTACCGGGCGCTCGGCGGCGCCCCCAAGCCGCTGGTGCGGCGGGCCTTCCAGCTCAGCTCGGGCAGCAAGGTGCTGACCAAGCCGCTGGCCGTGCTGCAGCACCTCGACGACGCCGAGTGGCTGGCGCAGATCGAGGCCGTCGACGACTTCACCGACCACATGATCGCCTACCCCGGCCGGACCTTCGGCCAGCTCTACCACCGGATGGTCAAGGCCAACCAGCTGCGCGACGGGGTCGTCGACCACGACGGTCGCGAGATCCGCCTCGACGCCATCACAGTGCCGGTGCTGGTCTTCGCCGGCAACACCGACGGGATCGCGCCGATCAACGCCGTCCGTCGCCTCGTCGACCTGCTGCCCAACGCCGCCGAGGTGCGCTTCGAGATCGTCCCCGGCGGCCACCTCGGCATGCTCACCGGGCGGGCGGCGCGGGAGACCACCTGGGTGGTCATGGACGAGTGGCTCGCCCAGCACCCGGCGCGGGCGCGCAAGGCGTCCGGGAAATCGCCGACGAAGAAGACCCCGGCGAAGAAGACCCCGGCGAAGAAGACCCCGGCGAAGAAGACCCCGGCGAAGAAGGCTTCCGCGAAGAAGGCTCCGGCCCGGAAGTCGACGCCGAGCCGGTCCGCGATCGGTTCGAACCCCGACCGCCGCTACGGCTCGGCGTCCTCGCGCAACCTGGGCCGCAAGCCCTGATGCCCGACCCGGTGGCGCTCGCGCTCCCGATCGTCGTCACCGCGCCCTCGCCGGGGTGGAAGCTCGGCATCGTCCTCCTCGTGCTGCTGGGCATCGCGGTGACCGCGGCGACGGTCGGCCGGCTCGGCATCCGCCGGATGCAGCTCTTCGCGGCGCTCCGCGCGACCGTGCAGCTGGGCGTGGTGTCGCTGGTGATCGCCGCCGCGCTGCGCTCGGTGTGGTGGTCGGCGGCGTTCGCGGCGCTGATGTTCGTGGTGGCGTCGTTGACCTCGACCCGCCGCATCGGCGTGCCGCTGCCCGGCATCGTGCTGGTGGGCCTGGCGATCGTCTGCGGCGCCCTGCCGGTGCTGGCCCTGGTCCTCGGCTCCGGGGTGATCCCCTTCAACGGCGCCGGCCTGGTGCCGACGGCCGGGATCATCATCGGCAATGCGATGACCGGGGCGACCCTGACCGGCCGGCGCGCCTTCGACGAGCTGCGCAGCCACGCCGGCACCTACGAGGCGGCGCTGGCCATCGGGCTGCCGTCGCCCGACGCGGCCTACGAGGTGGTCGGGCCGACCGCCCGGGAGGCGCTGATCCCCTCGCTCGACCAGACCCGCACGGTCGGCCTGGTCACTCTGCCCGGCGCGTTCATCGGAGTGCTGCTCGGCGGCGGCTCGGCGGTCCAGGCCGGCGCCGCCCAGCTGCTGGTGCTGATCGGCGTGCTCGCGGCGCAGGCGATCACGGCCTCGGTCCTGCTGCGGCTGGTCGCCCACGGACGGCTGGTGCGGACCGATCTCGCGGCGTGGTACCCCCGGTGAGGCGGGCACCGGGCGCCCCGCTGCCCGGCGTACCGGCTGCCCTGCTGGCCGCCCTGCTGGCCGCCCTGCTCGCTGCCCTGCTGCTGGTCGGCGGCTGCGCCGGCGGGAGCGACGAGACGTCAGGGGCGCCGGCCTCGCCGGCGAGGACAACCGCGGCCGGCTCCGGCGTACGCAGCTATGTCGCGCTGGGCGACTCCTACACGTCCGCGCCCTACGTCTACCTCACCGACGTGGCGAACGGCTGCCTGCGCTCGAACCACAACTACCCGTCGCTGGTCGCGAGGTCCCTGCACGTGCCGCACTTCCGCGACGTCTCGTGCGCGGGCGCGACCACCGCCGACCTGACCCACCGGCAGCAGACCCTCCCGCAGCGGGACCTGTCGGTGCCGCCCCAGCTGCGCGCGGTGCGTCCCGGCACCGACCTGGTCACCGTCGGCATCGGCGGCAACGACTTCGGCATCTCCAGCCTGCTGCTGGGCTCCTGCCCGACCGCCCGGGCCAGCTGCCTTCCCATGTCGGCGGCGCCGCAGATCCGGAGGGCCATCGCCGCGCTGCGCCCGGTGCTGGTGCACTCCCTGCGGCTGGTGCAGCAGCGCGCGCCGGCCGCGACCGTGCTGCTGGTCGGCTACCCCAAGGTCGCCCCCGACCACGGCAGCTGCCCCGACCTGCCGAGCCTCACCCCGACGGCGCTGGCGATGCTCAACCGGCTCAACCGCCAGCTCGACGACGCGATGCGGGCCGCGGCGCGCCGGGCCCGGGTCGGCTACGTCGACGTCTACCCCGCCTCGCGCGGCCACGACATCTGCGCGAAGGTGCCGTGGGTCAACGGCATCCACACCGACACCTCCCGGGCGGCGGCGATGCACCCGTTCGGGATCGAGCAGCGGGCGGTCGCGCGGCTGGTCGTGCAGTACCTTGCGGCGCATGGGTGAGACCGTCCTGCCGAGGGGAGTCCGGGCCGGCTACGGCTTCGGCTCGGTCGCGACCGGCACCTTCGGCACCGTCCCCGGGCTGCTGCTGCTCCCCTACCTGACCGACACGCTCGGCATCACCGCGCTGCTGGCGGGCGTGATCGTCTTCGCCCCGAAGGCCTGGGACGTGGTCCTCAACCCGATCGCGGGCGGGATCAGCGACCGCACCGTCGACGCCCGCGGGCCTCGCCGGCCGTTCCTCCTCCGCGGTGGCCTCGCCCTCGCGCTGTGCTTCGCGCTGCTCTTCGCCGCACCCGACTTCGGGTCCGAGGTGGTCGACGCGATCTGGGTGCTGGTCTTCTTCGTCGGTTGCGCGACCGCCTACGCGTTCTTCCAGGTCCCCTACGTCGCGATGCCCGCGGAGATCACCGACAGCTACCACGAGCGCACCAGGCTGATGACCTGGCGGGTCGCGATCCTGGCGCTCGCGATCATGGTCAGCGGCGCCAGCGCGCCAGCGATCCGCAACGCCTTCGAGGGCCGGATGGGCTACCGGGTGATGGGCTTCTTCGTCGCGGTCCTGCTCGCGGTCGGGGTGGTCGGGGCGTACGTCGGGACCCGGCACGCGCCGTCCGGCCGCCCGGTCCCCGGAGGTGTCTCGCTGCGGGAGCAGCTGCGCATCGTCGCCCGGGCCCGAGACTTCCGGCTGCTGCTGGTCACCTTCGTGCTGCAGGCGCTGGCCACCGGGGCGATGCTCGCCGGCGTGGACTACCTGGCGCGGCACGTCCTCGGCGACGCCTCGGCGTCCACCTTCCTCTTCGTCTGCTTCGTGGGGCCGGCGCTGCTGCTCACCCCGGCCTGGAGTGCGTTCGGGCGCCGGTCGGGGAAGAAGGCGGGGTACGTCGCCGCCTCGGTCGTGCTCGCGGTCGCGGCGCTGGTCATGGTCGGTGCCCGCTCCGAGCCGTCGTGGATCGTCTTCCTGGCCACCGGCCTGGTCGGTGTCGGCTACGCCGGTGTCCAGGTGTTCCCGCTGGCGATGCTGGCCGACGCCGCGGCCGTCGACGCCGTCAGCACCGGCACCAACCGGGTCGGCGTCTACACCGGTGTGTGGACCGCCGGGGAGACCCTCGGGCTCGCGCTCGGCCCGGGGATCTACGCCCTCGTGCTGGCCGCCGGTGGCTACGTGTCGTCGACCGGTGGGCACGTGCACCAGCCGTCGTCGGCGCTGACCGCGATCGTGCTCGGCTTCTCGGTGCTGCCGGCGGCGCTGACGCTGCTCAGCCTGGTCTGGCTGCGGCGCTACTCCCTCGACGCAGCGACCGTCTCGATGCTCGTTCAGCAGAGCGCACATGACTGACGTCCTCGCCCGGCTGCGCGCGATGCAGGCCGGCGACGTGCCGGTGCACGGCGGCCGCACGCTCGCCTACGTCTACGACTCCGGGCTGGCCGAGGCGGACCGGGTCGGCCGCGAGGCGGTTGCGTCCTTCGCCGGCTCGAACGGCCTGGACCCGACCGCGTTCCCGAGCCTGCTGCAGATGGAGAACGACGTCGTCGGGTTCACCTGCGACGTGCTCGACGCACCCTCGTCGGTCGTCGGCACCGTCACCTCCGGTGGCACCGAGTCGGTGCTGCTCGCGGTGCAGGGCGCTCGTGACGCCCGGCCGGACGTCTCGCGGCCACGGATGGTGCTGCCGACGACCGCGCACGCGGCGTTCCACAAGGCGGCGCACTACTTCGGCGTCGAGCCGGTGCTGGTCGACGTCGGCCCCGACTTCCGCGCCGATGCCGGGGCGATGGCATCGGCGATCGACGACAGCACGGTCCTGGTGGCGGCGAGCGCTCCGTCGTACGCCCACGGTGTCGTCGACCCGGTGACCCCGATCGCTGCGGCTGCGGCAGCGCGCGGTGTGCGGTGCCACGTGGACGCCTGCATCGGTGGTTGGGTGCTGCCGTACGCGTCCCGGCTGGGGCGCGACGTGCCTGCCTGGACGTTCGCCGTCGAGGGGGTCACGTCGATCTCGGTGGACCTGCACAAGTACGCCTATGCACCCAAGGGGACCTCGGTCCTGCTGCACCGGACAGCCGAGCTGCGCCGGCCGCAGTTCTTCGCATCCGCGGAGTGGCCGGGCTACACGATGCTGAACTCGACGATGCAGTCGACCAAGTCCGGTGGCCCGCTGGCCGGGGCGTGGGCGACGCTGCACGCGATCGGTGACGACGGCTACCTCGAGCTGGCCGAGCGGGTGCTCGACGGCGTCGACCGGCTCGTCGAGGGGATCTCGGCGGTGCCCGCGCTGCGGGTGGTCGCTCCCCCTGACTCAACCCTGGTCGCCTTCGCCACCGACGGGTCCTGCGACGTCTTCACGATCGCCGACGCGATGGCCACTGCGGGGTGGTGGGTGCAGCCGCAGCTGTCCTTCCGCGGCCAGCCGGCCACCGTCCACCTGTCGCTGAGCGCCGCGACCGCCGGTCTGGTCGAGGAGTTCCTCGGTGCGCTGGGCAGGGCGGTCGCCGCGGCGCTCGAGGCCGGCCCGGTCGTGGTCGACGCCGGGGTGGCCGACTTCGTGCGTGCGCTGGACCCTGTCGCGCTGACCGACGAGGACTTCGACGGACTGCTGGCGGCCGTCGGGATGGGGTCGTCGGCGGGGCTGCCGGAGTCGATGGCGGAGATCAACGCGCTGCTGGACCTCGCCGCCCCGTCGTTGCGGGAGGCGCTGCTGACCGCGTTCCTGGACCGGCTGACCCGGCCCGCCCGCGGATAGTCCCACGACGGTTCCGCCGGAGTGCGTCGTCGGCCGGACGTCGTGGACTAAGCCGGGATGCGGCCGGTCACGCACCAGGCGCGGGCCTCGCACTCGAACGGGCCGCCCGCCGGCAGCTGCTCCTGACAGGCCCGTCGGAGGCGCTCGCGGCCCTCGTCGTCGAGGGCGGCGAGCCGGTCACCCATCGGGCCGACGCCCAGCGTGAACGGCTCCCACCAGTCGTCGAACGACCCGAAGGCGACGTGCACGCTGAGCACCGTGTGCTCGACGTCGCGCCAGCCCGCCCGCCCGGCGAGGTCGAGCAGCCGGTCGCGGGTGGCCGTCGGGCCCGGGGCCTCCTGGGCTGCCGGCGAGAGCTGCCGTGCCGCTGCCCAGAACGGGGTGAGCGGACCGGGACCGGTGTCGTGGTCCCACAGACTGGTGGCGACCACGCCGCCAGGCCGGGTGACCCGGGCCATCTCGCGCAGACCCGCGACCGGGTCGGTCATGAAGTGCACCACCAGCTGGGCCAGGGCGAGGTCGAAGCTGTCGTCGTCGAACGGCAGGGACTCGGCCCAGCCCTGGTGCACCTCGACACCGGCGAACCGCTCCCGCGCCGCCGCCACGAACGGTGCCGCGGGGTCGATCGCGACGACGCCGGCCACCCCCAGCCGGCTGACCAGTGCTCCGGTCAGCGAGCCGGGACCGCAGCCGACGTCGAGCACGCGCTGCCCCTGCTGCGGGTCGACCAGCCGGACCAGCTCCGCGGCGAGCGGCCGCGACCAGCGCCCCATGAACCGGTCGTAGGACTCCGCTGCCTGGAAGGACACGCCCACACGCTAGCCCGGTCGAAGCTGGGCATCCGGACGGAGCGCCCGGCTCGCGTGAGGGCGCAGCGTCGGGGGTACGGCTCGACAATGGGTGAGGAGCGGCTGGCGTCGTACCGCCGCAAGCGCGACTTCGGACGCACCCCCGAGCCCTCCGGCGACCAGGACCAGCCCTCCGTGGACGGCCGGCGGCGCTTCGTCGTGCAGCGGCACCGGGCGCGACGGCTGCACTACGACCTGCGCTTCGAGATCGACGGCGTGCTGGTCAGCTGGGCGGTGCCGAAGGGCCCGACGCTCGACCCGTCGGTGCGCCGGATGGCGGTGCACGTCGAGGACCACCCGATGGAGTACGAGGACTTCGAGGGCGTGATCCCGCGCGGCGAGTACGGCGGCGGCGACGTGATCGTCTGGGACCGGGGCACCTGGGAGCCACACGGCACCGACGACCCCGGGCAGGCGGTGCGCGACGGCGAGCTGCATGCGGACATGTACGGCGAGAAGCTGCGGGGCCGGCTCGTCCTGGTCAGGCGAGGAGGCGGGTCGGCCGACGAACAGCGTCCGCGCGGCTCCACCGGCGGGTCCTGGCTGCTCGTGCACAAGCACGACGAGTTCGCCGTCGACGGCTGGGACCCCGAGGAGCATCTCCGGTCGGTGCTCAGCGGCCGCACGAACGACGAGGTGAGGGCCGACCCGACGCACCGCTGGCACAGCGACCGGCCGGCCGCGGAGGCGAGCGAGCGGGTCGCTCCCGCCGCGGACCCGGTCGACGACGAGGTCGCTGCGCTGGCCGAGCTGGGCGGCAACGGCAGCTGGCACGTCCACGGCCGCGACCTGCAGGTCACCAACCTCGACAAGGTCCTGTTCCCGGGCAGGGACGGCGAGGAGCCGGTGACCAAGCGCGAGCTGCTCGCCTACACCGCGCAGGTCGCGCCGGCGGCACTGCCCTATCTCGAGGGCCGGGCGCTGAACCTGCACCGCTACCCGAACGGCGCCGACAAGCCGGGCTTCTGGCACAAGGAGCTGCCCGACCATGCTCCGGACTGGGTGCCGCGCTGGGCCAACCCGCTGGCCGACGCCGGCGAGACCCAGACCTACCTGGTCGTCGACGAGCCGGCCGCACTGGTGTGGGCGGCCAACTTCGGCGGGCTGGAGTGGCATCCGTGGACCTCGCGAACATCACAGCCGGAATGCCCGACGTACGCGCTCTTCGACATCGACCCCGGCGAGGACACCAGCTGGGAGGAGGTGCTGGTGCTGGCGCGGCTGCACCGGACCGCGTTCGAGCAGCTCGGCATCCGCGCCCAGCCCAAGGTCACCGGCCGTCGGGGGATCCAGGTCTGGGTGCCGATCGAGACCGGGCCGTCGTTCGACGACACACGCGCCTGGGTCGAGGGCGTGTCGCGGACGATCGGCAAGGTGGTGCCGGAGCTGGTCAGCTGGAAGTGGGAGAAGAGGGCGCGCGGTGGCCGGGCCCGGCTGGACTACACGCAGAACGCGATCAACAAGACGCTGGTCGCGCCCTACTCGCCGCGGCCCGCGCCCGGGGCACCGGTCTCGATGCCGATCGGCTGGCACGAGCTCGACGACCCGTCGCTGCGTCCCGACGGGTGGACGATCCGCACCGCCCTGTCGCGACTGGCCGATCTCGGCGACCTGTTCCGCGGCGTGACCGTGCACGACCAGTCGCTGCCCACCTTCCGTTGAGTTGGGCCTCGCGGCCCGTTCACTTGGGCCTCGCGGCCCGTTCACTTGGGCCTCCCGGCCCGTTGAGACGCGCCTCCCGGCCGCTACCCTTCCCGCCGTGGGCACACTGGCCAACCTCGTCGACAAGGGCCTCGTGGCGTCCGACTGGGCCGAGGCGCTGGCGCCGGTCGAGCCGCAGATCGAGCGGATGGGCCAGTTCCTGCGCTCCGAACTCGCCGCCGGACGGCGCTACCTCCCGCACGGCGACCACATCCTGCGCGCCTTCCAGCGGCCGCTGGCCGACGTCAAGGTGCTGATCGTCGGGCAGGACCCCTATCCGACGCCCGGTCATCCGGTGGGCCTCAGCTTCTCGGTCGGCCCCGATGTGCGGCCGATCCCGAAGAGCCTGGTCAACATCTTCCGCGAGATGCAGAGTGACCTCGCCGTACCCCTGCCTGCCTGCGGCGACCTGACCCCCTGGACCGAGCAGGGCGTGGTGCTGCTCAACCGCTGCCTCACCGTCTGCCCGGGGCAGCCGGCCTCGCACCGCGGCCGCGGCTGGGAGACCGTCACCGACCGCGCGATCACCGCGCTGGCCGGGCGCGGCGGCCCGCTGGCGGCGATCCTGTGGGGCCGCGACGCCCAGTCCCTCAAGCCGATGCTCGGCCCGATCCCGTGGGTGGAGTCGCCGCACCCGAGCCCGCTGTCGGCGAGCCGCGGCTTCTTCGGGTCGCGGCCGTTCAGCCGGGTCAACCGGCTCCTGGTCGAGCAGGGCGGTGAGCCGGTCGACTGGCGGCTGCCCTGAGGGGTACGGCGAGGCCGCGGGGCCGAACTCGACGGGCCCGGAGGCCGAACTCGACGGGCCCGGACGCCGAACTCGACGGGCCCGGAGGCCCAACTGAACGGAATGATCGACATTAGTTGAATGTTGAACTAGCATGACCATCATGACAGAGCACACCGAGGTGCCCGCCACCGAGCGCATGCCCGCGCTGTACATCGGCCACGGCGCGCCGCCACTGCTGGACGACCCGGAGTGGTCGGGGCAGCTGCGCGAGCTGGCCGGGAAGCTGCCGCGGCCGAAGGCGATCCTGATCGTCAGCGCGCACTGGGAGTCCGCGCCGCTGATGCTGAGCGCGTCCGGCCCGAGCGTGCCGCTGGTCTACGACTTCGGCGGCTTCGACCCGAAGTACTACCGGATGACCTACCAGACTCCGGACGCGAGCGACCTCGCCGGCCGTGTCGCCGCGATGATGCCGGACACCGAGCCGGTGCACCAGCACCCGAGCCGCGGGCTCGACCACGGCGCCTGGGTGCCGTTGAAGATCATGTACCCCGACGCCGACATTCCGGTCCTGCAGCTGTCGCTGCCCACCCAGGACCCTGACAGGCTGATCGCGCTCGGCACCCGCCTCCGCGGGCTGCGCGACGAGGGCGTGCTGGTCATCGGCTCGGGCTTCCTCACCCACGGCCTGCCGTTCCTGCGTGAGTTCCGGATCGACGCCGCGGCACCGGGTTGGTCCACGGACTTCGACGCCTGGGCCGCCGACGCCCTGTCCCGCGGTGACGTGCACGAGCTGGCGTCGTACAAGTCGAAGGCGCCGGGCATGCCCTACGCCCACCCGACCGTGGAGCACTACACGCCGCTGTTCGTCACGCTCGGCGCGGCCAGCGACGCCGAGACGCCCGGCGAGCAGGTCATCGACGGCTTCTGGATGGGGCTGTCGAAACGGTCGCTGCTGGTCGCCTGACGTCGACCCGTCCGGCGATCGAGCCGGCTCCGGCGGGGTACTGGGAAGCATGGCCACGCGCTGGTGCGCACTGCTCGTCGCCCTGCCCCTCTGCCTGGCGGCGTGCACCGCTCCGGTCGGCGCACCGCCGACCGTCGGGCACGCCGAGGTGGCGGCCGCGAACGTCGCAGTCCACGCGCCCGCAGCCACCGCGATCGACCGCCCCGCCGCGCCGTCCCGCCCGGGTGTGCTCCGCGGAAGCAACGGCTGGCACCTGCGCAACCCGGCGCGGCACCGGCAGATCGAGGGCTACACCGACCCGGTCAGCGGCACGCCCGGCGCCGAGGTCGCCCTGATGGTGTCGACCGACGCGGCGCGGTACCGGGTGCAGGCATGGCGGATCGGCGGCTACCGCGGCGGGAACGGCCGGCTGGTCTGGCAAAGCGGGCTGCTGCGCGGGCACAGGAGGGGCGCAGCCGTGGTGCTGCCGCGGACCAGCACGGCCGTCGCCCGATGGCCGGTCTCGCTGCGGGTGGACACCACCGATTGGCCGGCCGGCTTCTACCTCTTCAAGCTGATCGCCACGAGCGGCCGGCAGGCACTGGTCCCCTACACGGTCCGCTCCCCCGTCACCGCTGGACGCGTCGCGCTGGTGGCTCCGGTGATGGACTGGCAGGCCTACGACGACTGGGGCGGCTACAGCCTCTACACCGCTCCGCCGTTCC
>JAICXL010000088.1 GCA_025980475.1 Nocardioidaceae bacterium
ACGCCCGGCCACCGCCGCGACGCCTCCAGCTCGTCTAGGCCCCGGTCGCGCGCGGCCACGAACTCGCCCATGGACGGGGTCGGCGGGTCGCGGGGCTGTGGACACCAGCGGGGCTGTCGGTAGGGTGGACGGTCGTGTCAGGGCCGGACTTCCCGCCCACTCCGCCGCCTGAGGTGCCGGAGGAGTTCGCCGACGCCTACCAGGCGGCCTATGAGCGGGCGCTGGCCGAGCAGAAGGTGGCCGGAGGCAGGCACCGCGTGCACCTCCACGGTCAGGAGCCGCCGGGCGCGCACGCCGACTGGGACGCCGCGGACTGGACCGAGTACGGCGTCCCGTCACCGTTCGAGACGTTCCGGAGCTCGAGGTGGTTCGTGCCGGCCCTGCTGGTGCTGGCGGCGGTGCTGCTGGTGCTGGCGGCGTACGGCGTCGGGCGGATCTTCGCCGACGGGGTGAGCGACGCCGGGCCGGTGACCGGACAGCAGTCCACCGGCCAGCACCAGAAACTGGTGGTCCGGGAGGGCCCGCGCGACGCGACCTGCGTCTCCGCGGTCAGGGTGGCCGCAGCCGACGCGTGACGAGGGGCTTCCGCCGTCGTTGTCGGGGGTACGAGGCCGGCGGCGCGCCAGCCGGTGCGACGACTGATGGAGGCACAGCATGCGGATCGTGGTCACCGGAGGCGCAGGCTTCCTCGGCTCGCACCTGTGCACCCGGCTGGTCGAGGACGGCCACGACGTGCTCTGCCTGGACAACTTCTGCACGGGGGTGCCGCGCAACGTCGAGCACCTGCTCGGCCACGACCGGTTCCGGCTGGTGAAGGCCGACGTGACCGACTACGTGCACGTCACCGGCGACGTCGACCTGGTGCTGCACTTCGCCAGCCCGGCCAGCCCGATCGACTACCTCGAGCTGCCCATCGAGACGATGAAGGTCGGCTCGCTGGGCACCCTGCACGCGCTGGGGCTGGCAAAGGAGCGGGGCGCCCGGTTCGTGCTGGCCTCGACGAGCGAGACGTACGGCGACCCGCAGGTGCATCCGCAGACCGAGGACTACTGGGGGCACGTCAACCCGGTCGGACCCCGCGGCGTCTACGACGAGGCGAAGCGGTTCGGCGAGGCGCTGACGATGGCCTACCGCCGCACGCACGACGTCAACACGGGGATCGTCCGGATCTTCAACACCTTCGGCCCGCGGATGCGGCCCAACGACGGCCGGGCGATCCCGAACTTCATCCGCCAGGCGATCAACGGGGACCCGATCACGGTGGCCGGCGACGGCAAGCAGACGAGATCGGTCTGCTACGTCGAGGACCTGGTCGACGGGATCCTGAGGTTCGCGATGACCGACCACCCGGGTCCGATGAACATCGGCAACCCCAGCGAGATCTCGATGCTCGACCTCGCCGGGTGGATTCGCGACCTGGTCGGCTCGGAGTCGGAGATCAGCTTCATCGAGCGGCCCACCGACGACCCGGCCGTCCGTCGCCCGGACATCACCCTGGCCAGGGAGACACTCGGCTGGCAGCCGGTCGTCGAGGTCGAGGACGGGTTGCGCCGCACCATCGCGTGGTTCCGCGAGCACCCCGAGCTCGTGCGCGTCGGTTGAGGGGCGTCGGAACCCGGCTACAGCAACGCGTCGACGGCCTGCTCGAGGGCCTCGGGCGCGGCGACGACGTCGCTGAGCACCCCGTTCATCGGCGCACCCTCCGGCCGGTCGTCCCGTCCGCAGACGAGGTAGCGGTAGTCCGCGCCCACGTTGTCGGCGATCACCCAGTAGCAGGGGTTGACGTAGCGCGGCGCGAACAGCTCCAGCACCTTCACGCCGGGCGGGCAGAAGACGAGGTTGCCCAGGGCGGCGCCATGGGGCGCGACGACCGCCTCGGCGGCCGCGAACGCGTCGACCTGCTCCTGCACGCTGAGCGTCGCCGGGTCGATCCGCTCGAAGCCCCGCCGCTCCAGCAGCGGCCACACCTCGGCCTCGTTGGTGAGTCGCCGGGTGTTGCGGGCGTTGCCGCGGGTCACGTAGAGCCGGCGGGACCGGGACGTCACCGACCGCGCCGGCAGCACCGAGCGCAGCCAGGACGTCGTCCAGCGGGGCGCCATCAGGTCGGGGTTCGGCAGGCTCGGCACGAGCAGCCTGTCCGCGCGCACCGACGTGTCCCGGGCGGGCTCGACGACCAGCGGAGCGCCGTACGACGTCTCCAGCCGGCCGTCGCGCACCGAGCCGATGCCGGCGAGCTCGAGCAGCTGCCGCTGGTAGCCGCGGACGGTGTTGACGAAGACGGCGTCCGGCTCCGTGGCGGGCAGCGCCTCGCGCAGGATCCCCCAGCGCGGCAGCACGTCGAGCAGGAAGTGGTAGTAGTTCGCTGCCGAGCCGCGGGTGGCCAGCGACACGAGCGTGCCGTCGACGCGCGAGGCGACCGGCAGTCGCGGCCGCAGGTAGACCGGGTGCTCGCGCCACCCGGTGACGCCGAAGTAGGTCGAGGTCTCGTAGTCGAGCACGCCACCGGGGGTGATGTGGGCCGCGTAGTCGCCGACGACCGCGCCGCCGGACATCTCCAGCGTGAAGCGGCGGGGCACGTCGTAGGCCGCCCGCCGCCGGAAGACCCAGTGCCCGTCCGGCGTGCCGGCCGGAACGGCACGGCGCAGCTCCTCGGCCGGGCCGCCGAGGTGCATCCGCACCGCCTGCGGCTCACGGGCGACGGTGTCGTCGGCCGAGTCGGTGCCGCTGTGCGGGACGGCGCGGGGGCCGGCGAGCGCCGTCGTACGACGCGTCACCGAGCCGACCTGCCGCGTGGCGTAGCGGTGCGCGCGCTTGACCAGCGGCCAGGCCGGTTGCACGGCGGCGGGCAGCCGCGACATCAGCGCTCCAGCCAGGCCGTGCCCTGCCGGGCGGTGGCCTCCTCGCGCTCCCGCAGGCACAGCCCGGCGGCGGTGAAGAACGCGGCGATCTCGGCGAAGTCGTGGCCGGGCACGTCGTGGTACTCCAGCACCACCCGCTGGACCGCTGCCCAGTCCGCGGGGTCGGTGAGCATGGCGTACTCCGCCCCCTCGGTGTCGATCTTGACCAGGTCGACCCGACCGCCCGCCGCCGCGAACGTCTCCGCGACGGTCACGCAGGGCACCTCGACGGTCGTGGCGCCGGGGCCGCCGTTCAACGCGCTGCCCTGGTCGTTGTCAACGAACGACAGCGTGCCGTGGTGGTCGCTGACCGCCGTGGCATGCGGGACGACCCGGTCGCCGATCGCGTTGAGCTCGAGGTTGCGGCACAGCCAGCGCGCGGTCGACGGAGATGCCTCCCAGGCGTGCACCCGGGCCCGCGGCCGGGCCAGCGCCAAGGCGACCGAGAAGCAGCCGATGTGGGCGCCGATGTCCACGGCGACCAGGTCCTCGGGCAGGCCGTCGGTCAGCGCGCCGATCCGGTAGGCGTCCTCGGCGAACACCTCGTAGACCGGCACCCGCGCGCCCGGGAAGTTGGGGCAGGCGATGGTGCCGCTGCCGTCGCGCAGCTGGAACTCCAGCGGCGCGCCGCCGTAGCGGGCCAGGTCACCGAGCAGCTGGAACCCGTTGTCGAACGCCCGCAGCGTCTGGCCCACTCGTCGCACTGCCAGGGTCGGTGATCTCATCACCCACCTCCTCTCCGCTGGTTGGATCGGGATCGACCGGACCCGAGACCGCCCGGGCGAGGACCAGGCACAGGGCGACCCACGCGAACCGGTCCCAGATCGTGTTGATGAACAAGATGATGAAGCAGTAGCCGACGGCGGCGTAGGCGAGGCGGTTCCGGTCCCCGCCCTGCCGGAAGGCCAGCCGCGCGATCGACCACAGGATCGCGAGGTAGCCGAGGAGCGCGAAGATCCCGAACGCGTTGGCCACCTCGAGGTAGGCGTCGTGCGTCTCGGTGGTGACCGCGCTGAACCCCTCCCCGAGCAGCGGGTGGTGCAGGAAGTCCTGGAACGTCGTGGACAGCGCCTGCTCGCGGACGGTGTCGGACCCTGCCGAGCTGGTGTTGCCGAGCAGCCGGTCGATCGCCGAGCCCTGCTGCACGTGCGGCAGCAGCACGTTGGCGAACGCGACCAGCAGGCTGGCGCCGAGCGCAAGGGTGTAGCCGGCCTTCCCCGAGCGGTCGAGGAGCGGGTAGAGGACCGCGAGGAGTACGGCGGCCAGCAGGGCGGCGCGGCTGCCGGAGTTGAGCACGCTCGCCGCACAACCGGCGAGGGCGAGCAGCGGGATCCAGCGCCGTCCGGGCCGGGCCTCGCGGAAGAGGTGCAGGCAGATCGCGCCGGCGAGCATCGCGCACATGCCGTAGAAGTTCGGGTGGGTGGTCAGGCCGTCGTAGCGGTTGTCGTCGACCGGCCCGCGGGCGAAGCCGCCGAGCATGCTGACCAGCTGGCCGACGACGTAGGCCCAGGCGAGCACGTTGACCATCCGCCGGCCGGGACGCCAGAACACGAAGGCGAGCGGCAGGAAGGTCAGGGTGGTGAGCATCCGGCCGAGGTAGCCGATGCTGGTGACCGGGTCGGGGCAGGCCAGCGAGGCGAGCATCCCGAAGGTGATCAGGACCAGCGAGCCGACCAGGTGCAGCGCCTGCGGTCGCGGGCTGCGGGCGAGCAGGCGGGGCAGCAGCAGCCCGAAGCCGAGCAGCAGGAAGACGTCGGAGAAGGTGGCGATGTCGGCGCTCGGGATCGGGCGCAGGTCGTTCATCGGGGCGCTGAGGACGCCCAGGGTGACCAGCGCCGTACCGACCCGTTCGGTGCCCCAGGTCAGCACTGCGACCAGCCCGAGGGCCAGGGCGACCGCGACGGCGACGAGGGCGGTGCCCTGCGTGGCCAGCAGCACCAGCGCGCCGAGCACCAGGACGGCGGCGGCCGAGGCGGCGAGGGGAGCGACCTGGTGCGTGGCCGGGCGGGTGAGCATGTCAGGCCCCGACCGGCGCTCGGCCCGGGCAGCGGACCTCCCAGCCGGCGGCGGACCAGGCGTCGCGGTCGAGCGCGTTGCGGGCGTCGAGGACCCGTTGCCGGGCGGTGACCTTGCCGAGCACCTCGGGGTCGAGCTCCACGAAGTCGCGCCACTCGGTGAGCAGCAGCACCACGTCGGCGTCGGTGGCGGCCTCCTCGGCACTGTCGGCGTAGCGGAGCTGCGGGCTCCGGCGCTGGGCGTTCGCGCGGGCCCGTGGGTCGGTGACCACGACCTCGGCGCCGCGCAGGTGCAGCGCCTCGGCGACGGCCAGGGCTGGGGAGTCGCGGATGTCGTCGCTGTCGGGCTTGAACGCGGCACCGAGGACGGCCACCCGGGCGCCGAGCACGCGGTGGTCGAGCCACTCCTCGACCATCGCGACGGTCTTGAGGCGCCGACGGGTGTTGATCGCGTCCACCTCGCTGAGGAAGGTCAGCGCCTGGTCGGCGCCGAGCTCGCCGGCGCGGTGCATGAACGCGCGGATGTCCTTGGGCAGGCAGCCCCCGCCGAAGCCGAGGCCGGCCTGCAGGAAGCGCCGGCCGATGCGGCTGTCGTGGCCGAGGGCCTCGGCGAGCTGGACGACGTCGCCGCCGGCGAGCTCGCACAGGTCGGCCATCGCGTTGATGAAGGAGATCTTCGTGGCCAGGAAGGCGTTCGCGGCCACCTTGACCAGCTCGGCGGTGGCGTAGTCGGTGACGATCAGTGGGGCCGTGTCGAGCACCGGCCCGTAGGCAGCGGCGAGCAGGTCGCGGGCGCGCTCGCCGTCCGGCCCGTCCGGAACGCCGACGACGACGCGGTCGGGGCGCAGGGTGTCCGGGAGGGCGAAACCCTCGCGGAGGAATTCCGGGTTCCACACCAGCGTGCCACCCCGGGCGGCGACCTGATCGGCGATGCCGGCGGCGGTGCCGACCGGGACGGTCGACTTGCCGGCCACGACGTCACCGGGCTTGAGGATGCGCAGCAGGTCGTCGACGGCGGAGTGGACGAAGGACAGGTCGGCGGCCAGCCGACCCTGGGCCTGCGGGGTGCCGACGCACAGGAAGTGCAGGGTGGCGTCGCGGGCGTCGGCGATGTCGCGGCTGAAGCAGAGGCGGCCGCTGGCGAGGCCGGCCCGCAGCATGGCGTCGAGCCCGGGCTCGTAGAACGGCGCCTCCCCCCTGGCCAGCCCGGCGCTCCGATCGAGGTCGGGGTCGATGCCGACCACGGTGTGGCCCAGCTGCACCATCGCCGCCGCGTGCACCGCACCGAGGTAGCCGCAGCCGACGACGCTGACCCGCGAGCCGGCCTGCAGGGGCCGCGCGTGGAGGGGGCCGGTGGAGAGGGGACCGGTGCTCACGACGCCTGCTTGTGCGCCTGCTTGTGCGCCGGCGCGTAGCCGTAGCCGTAGTCGGCGTAGTCGTATCCCTTCAAGCGTCGCGGGGTCATGTTCACCACCGCGCCGAAGAGGCGCGCGCCGACCGCGCTGAGCCGCTGCGAGGCCTGGCGCAGCTGGTCGCGGGTGGTCTTGCCGTGCCGGACGACCATGATCACCCCGTCGGCCTCGGTGCCCATGATCGCGGCGTCGGCGACCGGCAGCAGCGGCGGGGCGTCGATGAGCACCACGTCGAACATCACCCGCAGCTTGCCGAGCAGGTCCCGGGTGGACTGGGACTGGAGGATCTCGCTGGGGTTCGGCGGCACCGGTCCGCTGGCCAGGATGTGCACGCCGCTGGCGCGGTGCACCTGGATCGACTCCTCCAGCGTGCTGCGGCCGACCAGGACAGTGGTCAGTCCGACCGCGCCCTCGACGCCGAGCAGGTTGGCGATCTGCGGCCGGCGCAGGTCACCGTCGACGACCAGGACGCGCTTGCCGGTCTGCGCGAGGGCGATCGCGAGGTTGACTGTGGTGGAGGTCTTGCCCTCACCGGGAACCGGGCTGGTGATCACGAAGGACCGGGTGTCGGCATCCACGTCGAGGAACTGCAGGTTGGTGCGCAGCACCCGGAAGGCCTCGGCCCGCGCGGCGTGGGCGTCGGCCTCGGTGAGCAGCGGGTGCCGGGGCACGTCGGGGTCGTAGCCGATGCCGGCCATCACCGGGTGCTCCAGCACGTCCTCGACATCGTCGTGGCTCTTCACCGTCGTGTCGAGCACGTCGCGGAGCACCGCGAGGCCGAAGCCGAGGATCAGCCCGAGCAGGCCGGCGACCGCGAGATTGAGGCCGGTGCGCGGCGCGACCGGGCTGGCGTCGAAGGAGGCCGGGTCGACGATCGTGGCCTTGATCGGGGTGGCGGTCCTGCCGCGCGGGGTCTCGAGCTGGGTGACGTACTGCGTCAGCTGCTCCGCCTCCACCTGCGCGATCTGCTGGGCGCGCCGCGGGCTGGGGTCCCTGACCTCGAGCTGGATCAGCACGGTGCTCGACGGGACGGTGGCGGTGATCTCGCCGGAGAGCTCGGCTGGGGTCATGTCCAGGTGCAGCCGGTTGATCACCCGTTGCATCAGGTCGCGGGAGTTGGCCAGGTCGCCGTAGGACTGCACCCGTTGCGCCGCGAAGACGCTGGCGAGATAGGCGTCCTGGCTGTCACTGACGTCGGTGGAGATGAAGACCCGGCTCTGCGAGTGATAGATCGGGGTCGCGGTGAGGCTGTAGGCACCGGCCACCGCCAGGGCGACCACGAACATCCCAACGATCGTGCGCCACCGTCTCCGCGCCAGTCGCAGGATGTCCTTGAAGTCCACGCCGGTTCCCCTTCAAACACGTGCGAGAAAGGGGCTTGATTGCTCCCGCACACTCAACGCGGCGTGGGCAGGGAGGTTATGGCGCAGCCTGCCCGCCGATGCTGACGGTCGCTCAGCTCCACCCGCTGCACGACCGCACGCATGCGGGCCATGATGCCCGGCGGTAGGTTCGGCCGCATGGGAGACCTGCTGATCACGGTGGCGCCGACGGGGGCCGAGACGAGCAAGACCGACTGCCCGCAGCTGCCGACCACGCTGGAGGAGCTCGTCGAGACGGCGCGGCGCTGCGAGGTGGCCGGCGCGGCGATGGTGCACGTGCACATCCGCGACGCCGAGCACCGACCGACGCTGGACCAGCAGCGGCTCAAGGACACGGTGGCGGCGCTGCACGAGCACACCGACCTGGTCGTCCAGCTGTCCACCGGCGGCTCGGTGCACGACCCCCTCGAGGACCGGCTCAAGGTCCTCGACGCCCAACCGGACGCGTGCAGCCTGACGATGGGCACCACCAACTTCGGTGACGACGTCTTCTCCAACCCGTGGCCGTTCATCTGCGAGCTCTACCAGCAGACGCAGGACCGCGGCGTCGTCCCGGAGTTCGAGCTCTTCGACCTCGGCCACGTCGCGGCGCTGCACCGGCTGCTGGACAGGCACGGCCTGCCCGCGACCGGCAAGGTGCACTGCGACCTGGTGATGGGAGTCCCCGGGGGCATGCCCGGCACCGCCGACGCGCTGGTCGCCGCGGTCGCCGCCCTGCCGGAGCAGGTGACGAGCTGGTCGGCCACCGGCATCGGGCGTTCGACGCTCCCCGTCGCGCTGGCGTCCCTCTCCAAGGGCGGCCACCTGCGGGTCGGGATGGAGGACGTGCTGACGATGAGGAAGGGCGTGCCCGTGGAGCACAACGAGCAGCTGGTCAGCCGCGCAGCCGACCTGGGCAGAGCTGCCCAGCGCGAGCCGATGACCCCGGCCGACGCCCGGGCCCTGCTCGGCCTGGCCACCTAGACTGGCGGTCATGCCGTTCGAGATCCCGGACAACATCCACCCCGACTGCGCGCGGCTGGCCTGGCTGATCGGCACCTGGGCGGGCAACGGGCACGGCGAGTACCCCACGATCGAGCCGTTCCAGTTCGGCCAGGAGCTGATCTTCCAGCAGGACGGCCGGCCGTTCATCCACTACTTCGCGCGCTCGTGGATCGTCGACGAGCAGGGCGAGCACGTGCGCGAGGCCGCCCAGGAGACCGGCTTCATCCGCCCGCAGGCCGACGGCACGCTCGAGTGGGTGCTGGCGCACAGCACCGGCTTCGTCGAGGTCTGGTACGGCGAGGTCCACCCTGACCAGCCGCGGTTCGAGGTCGCGACCGACGCCGTCGTCCGCACGGCGACCGCCAAGGAGTATGTCGGCGGCAAGCGGCTCTACGGCTACGTCGACGGCGACCTGCTCTACGCCTTCGACATGGCTGCGATGGGGCAGCCGCTGCAGCCGCACACCCACGCCCAGCTGAAGAGGCAGTAGCCCGTGGTCGAGCCGGAGCCGCCCGTCGAGAGCTGGCAGCAGCGGCTGCGCGACAGCGGCTACCGGCTCACCCCGCAGCGCGAGCTGGTGCTGGCGGCGGTCGAGCGGCTCGGCCACGCAACGCCCGACGAGGTCTATGCCGAGGTCCGCACGCATGCGACGTCGATCAACCTCTCGACCGTCTACCGCACCCTGGAGCTGCTCGACGACCTCGGCCTGATCCACCACGCCCACCTGAGCGACCGGGCGCCGACCTACCACTCGGCGAGCGGGCACGAGCACGCACACCTGATCTGCCGCAGCTGCGACAGGGTGATCAGCGTCGCTCGCGTCGAGACGGAGCGTGCGCTCGGCCCGCTCGCGAAGCGACACGGGTTCGAGCCGGACTATGGCCACCTGACCGTCTTCGGCCTCTGCGCCGACTGCGCCCGACGGGGTGCAGCGGCTGGCGCAGAGGCCGAACCCGGTTGATCAGTTGCGGACGGTGATGTTGCCGCGCGGGATGCGTCCCTTGGCGTGCAGCACGACCTGCCCGGTGGGCTTGCGGACCGTGACGTTGAGCCAGTCGTGCCGGCGGCCGTTGTCGGTCGCCGAGATCACGTAGTGGTAGCCCTTGGCCCAGGCCCGCTTGCCGGCCCGCTGCCACTTGCCGGTGCCGGACCAGGTCGCCGACCTGCCGGACCCGCGCAGCAGCGCGACGTTGCCCGAGTGCAGCGTGCCGTGCCGGGCCAGCCAGATCGAGGTCTTGCCGACGGGGCCGGAGGAACCGCAGCTGGCCGAGAAGCTGAAGCTGGACCCGCGCTTGTGGTGCGGCAACCGGCCCTTGCCGGTGACCCGCGCGCACGGCGTGCCGGAGACGACCTTGACGCTGGTGGTCGCGGCGCCCATCGACCCGGTGTGCGAATCGTGCACGGTCAGCGTGATCGTGTAGTCACCGGCCGCGGCGTAGCTGTGCGAGCCGGTGATGTAGCCGACGCCGGTCTGCTTCTCGGTGTTGGCAGCCGACGACGTGCCGCCGTCGCCCCACGCGATCGTGTACTTGTGGCTGTCGATGTAGCCGGGATCGGTGTAGCTCGCCGACAGGGTCACGACGCTGCGCGGCGCCACCGCGGTGCCGGGCGTCGGGGCGGTGATCGTCGCGACCGGGTCGACGTTGCTGAGGGTGAGCTGCGCGTCGGCGCTGCTCCCGTCGGAGGCGGTGAGGGTCACCACGAAGCGACCGTCGTCGTTGCAGCTGACCTTCGGGTCCAGCGTGCTGCCGCCCTGGATCTTGCACGTGGCATGGTCCCTCTCACCCAGCGGATCACGGACGGCCGTC
>JAICXL010000101.1 GCA_025980475.1 Nocardioidaceae bacterium
GTTGTCGGGCGAGTCGTACCGTTGGAGACAGAACAACTACGTGCGCCTCGACCCTCACATCCACCCGGCCCACATTCTCACCGTACGAGCCTCGCCACGGTAGAGCTGAATACAGCGGGGAGTCTTCAACTGTGTGTGCAAGCGCCTCCCTCATGAGCACCCGGAAGGAGAGCTCATGAGCTCCACACCCATTCCCAACACCTTCGACGAGGAAAAGCCGCGCGATCCTTACTGGTACAAGCGCGCCGTCTTCTACGAGGTCCTGATCAGGGGTTTCGCCGACTCCAACGGTGACGGGACCGGGGACATCAGAGGTCTGATCAGCAAGCTCGACTACCTGCAATGGCTCGGCGTCGACTGTCTGTGGCTGCTGCCGCTGTACGAGTCGCCGCTGCGCGACGGCGGTTACGACATCGCCGACTTCATGAAGATCCTCCCCGAGTTCGGGGATCTGGGGGACTTCGTCCGCCTGGTGGACGAGGCGCACAAACGCGGCATGCGGGTCATCGCCGACCTCGTGATGAACCACACCAGCGACGCCCATCCCAGGTTCCAGGCCTCCAGGCACGACCCGGAAGGCCCGTTCGGCGACTTCTACGTGTGGTCCGACACCGACGAGAAGTACCAGGACGCCCGGATCATCTTCATCGACACCGAGACGTCCAACTGGACGTACGACCCGGTGCGGCAGCAGTACTTCTGGCACCGCTTCTTCAACCCCCAGCCCGACCTCAACTACGACAACCCGAAGGTCCACGACGCGATGCTCGAGGCGCTGTCGTTCTGGTTGGAGATGGGGCTGGACGGCTTCCGGCTCGACGCGGTGCCCTACCTCTACGAGCGGCCCGGGACCAGCGGCGAGAACCTGCCGGAGACCCACGAGTTCCTCAAGAAGGTGCGCCGCTACGTCGACGAGCACTACCCCGGCCGGGTGCTGCTCGCCGAGGCCAACCAGTGGCCTGCCGACGTGGTCGACTACTTCGGCGGCAAGGAGGACCCCGACACCGGCGCCTGGCTCGGCGACGAGTGCCACATGTGCTTCCACTTCCCGGTGATGCCCCGCATCTTCATGTCGGTGCGACGCGAGTCGCGCTACCCGATCTCGGAGGTCATGGAGCAGACCCCGGCGATCCCCGAGGGCTGCCAGTGGGGCATCTTCCTGCGCAACCACGACGAGCTGACCCTCGAGATGGTGACCGACGAGGACCGCGACTACATGTGGTCGGAGTACGCCAAGGACCCGCGGATGAAGGCCAACATCGGCATCCGTCGCCGGCTCGCCCCGCTGCTGGACAACGACACGAACCAGATGGAGCTGTTCACCGCGCTGCTGCTGTCGCTGCCGGGGTCCCCGGTGCTCTACTACGGCGACGAGATCGGCATGGGCGACAACATCTGGCTGGGCGACCGCGACGGCGTGCGCACCCCGATGCAGTGGACGCCCGACCGCAACGCGGGGTTTTCCCACGCCAACCCCGGGCGGCTGCACCTGCCCCTGATTCAGGACGCGGTCTACGGGTACCAGCGGGTGAATGTCGAGACCGAGCTGGAGGACCCGTCGTCCCTGCTGAACTGGACCCGCCGGATGATCCACGCCCGCAAGCAGCACCCGTGCTTCGGGCTCGGCGACTTCCACGACCTCGGCGGCTCGAACCCGTCGGTGCTCTCCTACGTCCGGTCCTACACCGCCCCCGACGGGACCACCGACGCGGTGCTGTGCGTCAACAACCTGTCCCGCTTCCCGCAGCCGGTCGAGCTCGACCTTCGTCGCTGGGAGGGCGTGGTGCCGATCGAGCTGCTCGGCGGCGTCCGCTTCCCGCAGGTCGGCGAGCTGCCCTACCTGCTCACCCTGGGCGGCTACGGCTTCTACTGGATCCGGATGCCCGAGGCGGCACAGCCGCCGCCGGTGCACCCCGCCAGCTCCGCTCCACTGCCGGCGGGCGGTGAGGCATGACCGACACCGAGCCCGAGCAGGGCCCGCACCCGCTGCTGGACGCCTTCCTGGCCACCGCCCGCTGGTTCGGGGGGAAGGGCAGGAGGTTCACGGTGACCGACGTACGACGGGCCGCCACGTTGACCGGGCCACCGGCGATCACCGTCGAGCTGCTCACCGTCAGCTACCCCGACGCCGCAGACTCCCCCGGCGCGACCGAGCTCTACCAGCTGCCGCTGGTGCACTACCCCGAGCCCCAGCCCCGTCTCGAGCACGCGCTCGTCGGCAGCTGGGACGACGGCGAGCTCGGCGAGGTGCACACCTACGACGCGATCCACGACCGGGACGCGATGGCGGTCTACCTCCGCTCGTTCGCCGAGGCCGACGACACCGCGACGACCGACGACGGGCTGGCCTTCCACCGGCTCCCCGGCCACGAGCTCGACCTGGAGGCTCGCTCCACGCCGTTCAGCGGCGAGCAGAGCAACTCCTCGGTGGCGTTCGGCGAGGACAGCCTGCTGAAGATCTTCCGGAAGGTCACCCCGGGCAGCAACCCCGACATCGAGATCCACCGGGCCCTCACCGAGTCCGGAAGCGAGCACGTCGCCGCCCTCTACGGCTGGCTCGACCTCGAGGAGATGGAGCTGGCGATGCTGCAGCAGTTCCTGCGCACCGCCTCCGACGGCTGGGGGCTGGCGCTGGCCAGCGTGCGCAACCTCTTCAACGAGGGCGACCTGCACGCCGACGAGGTCGGCGGGGACTTCGCGGCGGAGTCCCACCGGCTCGGGGCGGCCGTCGCGGAGGTCCACCAGGTGCTGCGAACCCACTTCCCGACCGGGTCGCTCGACGCAGCCGCGGCGGCCGATGGGATGCGGGCCCGGCTCGACGCCGCCGTGGCCGACGTCCCCCAGCTGGCCTCGCACGCGGCACCGGCCCGCACCCTCTTCGACTCACTGGCCGAGCTGCACGGCCACGAGCAGGGCCCCGGCACCAGCCTGGTCTGCCAGCGCATCCACGGCGACCTGCACCTCGGCCAGACGCTGCGCACCTCGCTCGGGTGGAAGCTCGTGGACTTCGAGGGCGAGCCGGCCAAGCCACTGGCCGAGCGCACCCTCCCGGACTCACCGTGGCGCGACGTCGCCGGGATGCTCCGCTCTTTCGACTACGCCGCAAAGTCGGTGGAGCGCGACCTGCCGCACGACCCCGAGACCACCGCACAGCTGCAGTACCGCGGCAACGAGTGGGTCACCCGCAACCGGGAGGCCTTCCTGGCTGGGTACGCCGAGCAGCGGGGCGCTCCCTGGAGCAGCGAGGAGCAACGGCTGGTCGCGGCCTACGTCGCCGACAAGGCCGTCTACGAGGTCGTCTACGAGGCGCACAACCGCCCTGACTGGATCGACATCCCGCTGGCGGCGCTGGCGCGCCTGGCGGAGGAGGAGGAAGCGTGAGCACGACTCCCGGAAACACTGGCTTCACCGGTCTGGGTGAGACCGACGTCTACCTGATCAACGAGGGCCGCCACGAGCAGCTGTGGGACGCACTCGGGGCACACGTGCAGCGCGGCAGCGACGGCGCGGTGGCCGGCACCCGATTCACGGTGTGGGCACCCGACGCCCTGGAGGTGCAGGTCACCGGGGACTTCAGCGGCTGGGACGGCAGCCAGAACCAGATGCGGCCGATCGGCAGCTCGGGCGTGTGGCAGGCGTTCGTGCCCGGGGCCGGCCCGGGGTCCTGCTACAAGTTCATGGTCCGCGGCAAGGACGGCGTGTGGCGCGACAAGGCCGACCCGATGGCGTTCCACACCGAGGCGCCGCCCGCCACGGCCTCGCGCGTCTTCGAGAGCACCCATGCGTGGTCCGACGACGAGTGGATGGCCGACCGGGCGAGCACCAGCCGGCCCGACCAGCAGCCGATGTCGGTCTACGAGGTGCACCTTGGATCGTGGAAGAAGCACTTCGGCGGCGGCTCCTATTCCTACGACGAGCTGGCCGACAGCCTGGCGTCGTACGTCTCCGAGATGGGGTTCACCCACGTGGAGTTCCTGCCGGTGATGGAGCACCCCTTCGGCGGCTCGTGGGGCTACCAGGTGACGTCGTACTACGCCCCCACCGCGCGCTTCGGGGACCCCGACGGCTTCCGCCGGCTGGTCGACCGGCTGCACGCGGAGGGCATCGGCGTGATCGTCGACTGGGTGCCGGCCCACTTCCCCAAGGACGACTTCGCGCTGGCCCGCTTCGACGGCACCGCGCTCTACGAGGACCCGAACCCGAGCCGCGGCGAGCACCCCGACTGGGGCACCTACGTCTTCAACTTCGGCCGCAAGGAGGTGCGCAACTTCCTGGTCGCCAACGCGCTGTACTGGCTCGAGGAGTTCCACATCGACGGCCTGCGGGTGGACGCCGTGGCGTCGATGCTCTACCTCGACTACTCCCGCAAGGCCGGCGAGTGGAGCCCGAACTACTACGGCGGCCGGGAGAACCTCGAGGCGGTCAGCTTCCTGCAGGAGATGAACGCCACCGTCTACAAGCGGGTCCCCGGCGCGATGACGATCGCCGAGGAGTCGACCGCCTGGCCGGGCGTCACCAAGCCGACCAGCCACGATGGCCTGGGCTTCGGCTTCAAGTGGAACATGGGCTGGATGCACGACAGCCTCGGCTACATCGAGCACGAGCCGGTGCACCGCGGCTACCACCACGACCAGATGACCTTCAGCCTGGTGTACGCGTTCTCGGAGAACTACGTGCTGCCGATCAGTCACGACGAGGTGGTGCACGGCAAGGGATCGCTGCTGCGCAAGATGCCCGGCGACCGGTGGCAACAGCTGGCCAACGTGCGGGCGTACCTCTCCTACCAGTGGGCGCATCCGGGCAAGCAGCTGGTCTTCATGGGCACGGAGTTCGCCCAGGAGTCGGAGTGGGCCGAGTCCCGCGAACTGGACTGGTGGCTGCTCGAGCACCCCGAGCACGAAGGCGTCCGGGCGCTGGTCCGGGACCTCAACGCTGTCTACGTCTCCACCCCCGCGCTGTGGAGCCAGGACACCGAAGGATCCGGCTTCGCGTGGCTCGACGCCAACGACGCCAGCCACAATGTCTTCGCGTTCGTCCGCTGGGGCACCGATGGCTCACCGCTGGTCTGCGTGACGAACTTCGCCGCGATCCCCCACGAGAGCTACCGGATCGGGCTCCCGAAGGCCGGCGAGTGGGCCGAGGTGATCAACACCGACGCCGAGGTCTACGGCGGCTCCGGTGTCGGCAACCTCGGCACGGTCACCGCTCACGAGGAGCCCTACGACGGCAAGCCGGCATCGGCGACCCTCAGGGTGCCGCCCCTGGGCACGCTGTGGCTGCGGCACGCCTGAGTCTCCGCTGGGCAGGTGTCGTTGGCGTGTGGGGCAGCTGGTAGGTGCCGTCGACCTCGCGGTCCTGGCAGCAGCCATCGCCGCAGCCGGCATGCGCTTCCTGTCGGTGGAACGCGAGACCGGCCCGGATCATCATGGGCGACGTCGGCTCGCTGGCCATCGGCGGTGCCCTGGCCGGGCTCGCGACCTTGTCCAGGACCGAGCTCCTCATGGCCGTCATCGCGGCAGTGTTCGTCCTCGAGACGTTGTTCGTGCTCCTGCAGATGAGCTACTTCAAGACCACCAGGCCGATCACGGGCACGGGGTGCCGCATCTTCCGGATCGCCCCCATCCACCATCACTTCGAACACCTGGGTTGGGACGAGGTCACCGTGGTCGTCCGCTTCCGGATCATCGCCGGCATGTGCGTTGCGGCCGGCCTCGGGATCTTCCACGCGGGCTGGTTCGTCTGATCCCTGCAACAGCCCGCACGCGCGACCCTCGGACTCCCGCCACTCGGTTGCGGAGAACGACCCACGCGAACGGGCCCTCGTTAGGCTGGTCCGGTGCGACCCGAGCTGACCTCCGTCTCGCCGGGCGTGGTGCGGGTCTCGTGGCCCGTCGAGCTCGAGCTGGCCAAGGCCGAGGAGCTCGCCAGGTCAGTCCGCGCAGCGACGCGGGAGGCGTTCGGCAACGGCACCACCCGGGTGGAGGCGTACGTCGACCCCGACGACCGTCCCGGGCAGCGCGTGGCCACGCTGGCCGGCCTGCGCAAGGAGGGCATTGCCCGCGGGGCCGCGGACGGGCGCGACCGGATCGTCTACGCGCTCCTGGCTGACGACGAGCCGGCCGACCACCCGGTGGGCTTCCGGGCGATGCTCAACTCGCTGCTTCCCCGCAAGCGGGCGATCGGTCAGCTCCTGCTGCGTGACCCGGACGACCGGGTCCTGCTGTGCCAGCTGACCTACAAGAGCGACTTCGACCTGCCCGGCGGTGTCGTCGAGGTGGGTGAGTCACCGCGGCTGGCGGTCGCCCGCGAGGTCGAGGAAGAGCTCGGCCTGGTCCTCGACGCCGGCCAGCTGCTCCTCGCCGACTGGCTGCCGCCGTGGAGCGGCTGGGACGACGCACTCTGCCTGGTCTTCGACGGCGGCGTGCACGACCCGGCTGTGGTCGAGTCGTTCGTCCGGCAGGAGCGGGAGATCCGGTCGGCCGGGTTCTACACCCTCGATGAGACGCGCGAGCACTGCGCGGACTTCACCGCCCGCCGGATCGAGGCGGCGTTGACCAGCATCGGGAGCCCCGGCGCCGGCTACACCGAGAGCGGCCGCCAGGTTTTCTAGAAGAGCGCGCTGGCCAGGTCGCGCCGCGCACGCTGGACGCGCGGGTCCTCGTTGCCGACGGCGGCGAAGAGCGCGATCAGGTGGGTGCGCGCCGCGTCGCGCTCGTCACCCGAGGTGCGGCGGACCAGCTCGACCAAGCGGCGGAAGGCGTCCTCGACGTGCCCGCCGAGCAGGTCCAGGTCGGCCACCATCGTCTGGGCAGCCACGTCGTCGGGGCGCTCGGCTGCCGTCGCGCGGGCCGCAGCGAGGTCGATGCCCTGCGTGCGCTTGAGCACGTTGGCCATCGCCAGCCCGGCGGCGGCCTCCGAGTCGGCCGGATTGGCGTCCACGAGCTTCTGGTACTCCGCGACCGCCGTGTCGATGTCACCGCGCTCGAGCGCATCCTGAGCCGGGGCGTAGCGGGGGTCGAGCACCTCCTCGCCGGTCTCGGCATCCACCGCGCCGGCACGCGGCTGGTGGCGCCCGGTGAAGCCACCCTGGGTCAGCTGCTGCAGCACCTGGGTGATCACCTGCCGCAGGCTGTCGATCGGCGCCGCCTCCTGGATCAGCGGCATCGGCCGGCCCTGGGCGACCAGCACCACCAGCGGCACCGAGGGGATCTGCATCGCCTGGGCGATCTCGGGCGCGCGGTCGATGTCGACCCGCCCCAGCAGGAAGCGGCCCTCGAACTCGTTGGACAGCACCTGCAGGTCATCGGCCAGCTGCACGCTCTCCGGGGCCCGCGACGGGCTGTAGAACACCAGGATCACCGCGGCGTTCATCGAGCTCTCCAGCAGCGTGTTGAGGTTCTGCTGGGTGACGGTCTCGGCGTAGGCGCCGCTGGCGGCCCCGCTCGCGCCTGCGCTGCCGGCGGCCTGCTGGAGGCCGGAGAGGTCCACGGCCCCGGGACGGGAGAACTGCTGCTCGGTCATGCACCTATCTTGACCGATCGCCCATGGGCCGCTGTCGCCCGGCCCCGACAACTGCCAGACTGGTGGGTGGAGGCAGGAGATGCTGCAAGCCAGCCTTCTCGGGGAGCGGACGATCGTCGACGCCACCGGCCGGGTGGTGGCGCGCTCGCCGCGCACCCTCGCGCTGCTGGGCTTCCTCGCCCTCCACGCCGGTGTGCCGCAGCCGCGGGGCCGGATCGCCGCGGCGTTCTGGCCGGACTCCACCGAGCAGCAGGCGCTGACCAACCTCCGTCGCGAGCTGCACCAGCTGCGCCGGGTGCTCGACGACGACCCCGCCCTGGTGGTCACCACGACCGACCTCGCCTGGCGGGACAGCAGTACCTGTCGGGTGGACCTCTGGGCCTTCCGGCTCGCCCGGGAGCGAGCCCGGACCGCCGACGACGCCGGCACCGCGCTGCGCCACGGCCGGACCGCCCTGGCGGCGTACGGCGGCGACCTCCTCCCCGGCCTCTTCGACGACTGGGTGCTGGCGGCCCGCGAGCAGCTCGACCGGGAGTGCACCGACCTCTGCGAGCTGCTCGTCGAACGCGCCCGGCAGACCCATGACTGGCAGACCGCCCTGGCCTCCGCGCGGCGCCGGGTGGAGCTGCAGCCGCTGGAGGAGGCCGGCTACCGCTCGCTGATCGAGCTGCAGGTCGAGCTCGGGGACCGTGCCGGCGCGGTGAGCACCTACCACCACTGCGCGTCCGTGCTCGAGCAGGAGCTGGGCATCCAGCCCCACCCCGCCACCCGCGCGGCCCTGGACAGCGTCGTGCCGAGCCCGGCATTCCGGCGCGGGGCGGTGGCGCCGGCACCGGGCTTCGTCGGCCGCGAGACGGAGTTCGCCCTGCTCGGGCGCGCCGTCCGGGACGCGCTCGACGGGGCGACCCGCCTGGTGCTGGTGCGTGGCGAGCCGGGGGTCGGGAAGTCCCGTCTCCTCACGGAGGCCGCGAGGACCGGCCGTGAGGCCGGTGCCGCCGTGGCGACCGCCCACTGCTATGCCGGCACCGGCCGGCTGGCGCTGGCCCCGGTCGCCGAGTGGCTGCAGGACCCGGCGATCAGGCCCGACGTCGAGGCCAGCGGCTCGCTGTGGCAGGCGGAGGTCGAGCGACTGGTTCCGGCGCTCCGGGTGCGCGACGGACAGGAGGCCCCGGGAGCGCCGCGCGATGGGCCGCGCGGGATCGGCGACGCCTGGCAGCGGCACCGGTTCTTCGACGGCCTGTCGCGGGCGTTGTCGGCGGGCGAGACCCCGCTGCTGCTCGTGCTCGACAACCTGCAGTGGTGCGACGCCGAGACCCTCGACCTGCTCTCGTTCCTCTGCGGCGGGCTCCGGTCGTCCAGGGAGCATGGCCTGGTCGTGCTCATGGCCGCGCGAGCCGCCGAGCTGGCCGGCAGCCCGACCCACACCGAGTGGACCAGGCGGATGCGGGCGAACGGCGCCCTGCTCGA
>JAICXL010000106.1 GCA_025980475.1 Nocardioidaceae bacterium
CCGCCACGGTGGGCAGCGCCTCGCGCAACGTGGTGTGCATGCGGGCGGTGGCGCGCCCGAGGGCGCGGGCCTGCTCGGTGAAGTCCTCACCGCGCTCGGCCGCGCCCAGGGCGACGCGCCAGGCGTCCTCGACGCCGGGCAGGAACTCCTGGGCGAACGCGAGGTCACCCTGCGCCACGCCCTCGGCGCGCCGCGGGTCAGGCCAGCTGGCGGTCAGGTGGCCGACGGGGGAGGGCACGAGCGTGCAGCCGGCGTCCGCCAGGGCGCCCTGGATGACGACGTCGGGGTTCTCGCCGTGGTGCAGGGTGCGGAAGACCTTGCAGATCAACGGGTTCGTGGGTGCGCCGGAGGCGTCGACGGTCTCATAGACGATGGAGGTATTGGACTGCTCGCCGCTGAGGACGCGCGAGCGGTGCACCAGGACCTGCGGCGCGCCCGCACGGGGGTGGCTGGCGACCAAGGGCTCGGAGGTGTCGGACTCCGACCCGGACTGGGCGGTGGCCCGACCGAGCAGCAGGTCGAGCAGGGCGCTGGCATAGACCGGGTCCTGCGGGCCGTCGTAGACCCATCGGTCGCCCAGCACGCTGTGGTCGATGGTGCCGACCAGCGCGTGCTCCGAGCCGGCCAGCGGCGCAGCCCGGTAGGTGAGGGGCACCTGGTAGACGACGGGCTCGGGTCCGCCCTCGTCCAGCACGACGAGGGTCTCGATGCCGACCTCGCCGTCCGGGTCGTCGAGCCGCCAGGACCACAGCCGCCGCAGCCGCGGCACCCGGCCCTTCCCGGCATACCAGCGCTGGCGCGCCATCCACTCGGGCAGCAGGTCCAGCTTGCCGGGCGTCAGCGTGGCGTCGTGGTGGAGCTCAGCCACGGGTGCCCTCCTTGGCCTGCATCGCCAGCCAGAAGAAGTCGCGCGAGCCGAGCGTCAGCGTCACCGTCCCGTCATCGGAGATCGCCGGGAAGCCGGCGCCGCCGAAGAGGTCGAGCAGCTGGGCGCCCTTCCACCGGCCGGGGACGGTGATGGTGGTGGCCTGCGGGCGGCTCGACAGGTTGCTCACGCACAGGACGGCGGGGGAGCCACGCAGCTCCTCGGTCTCGGCCGGGTCGACGGATCGCACATACGACAGGATGGCCTCGTTGCCCGATGGGCACACCTCGAAGTCGCCCACACCGAAGACCGCGTGCTGGGAGCGGACCTGCAACATCCCGCGGACCCAGTGCAGCAGCGAGGCGCTCGAGGCCATCTGCGCCTCGACGTTGACGTTGTTGTAGTGGTAGACGAGGCTGGAGATGACCGGCAGGTAGAGCTTGCCGGGGTCGGCGCCGGAGAAGCCGGAGTTGCGGTCGGGGGTCCACTGCATCGGGGTGCGCACGGCGTCGCGGTCGTTGAGCCAGATGTTGTCGCCCATGCCGATCTCGTCGCCGTAGTACAGGCACGGCGAGCCGGGCAGCGACAGGACGAGCGCGTGGATGAGCTCGATCTCGGCCCGGGAGTTGTCCAGCAGCGGGGCGAGCCGGCGCCGGATGCCGACGTTGGCCCGCATCCGCGGGTCCGGCGCGTACCAGCCGTACATCGCGACGCGTTCTTCCGGCGTCACCATCTCCAGGGTGAGCTCGTCGTGGTTGCGCAGGAACGTCCCCCACTGGGTGCCCGCGGGGATCTGCGGGGTGTCGGCCAGCACGTCCGCGATCGGCGCGGCCTTCTCCTCACGCAGCGAGTAGTACAGCCGCGGCATCACCGGGAAGTGGAAGCACATCTGGCACTCCGGCGCCTCCGGGGTGCCGAAGTAGTCGACGACCTCCGAGGGCAGCTGGTTGGCCTCGGCGAGCAGGATCCGTCCCGGGAACTCCTCGTCGACCATGGCGCGCAGCGAGGCGAGGAACTCGTGGGTGCGGGGCAGGTTCTCGCAGTTGGTGCCCTCCTCCTCGAACAGGTAGGGGACGGCGTCGAGCCGGAACCCGTCGATGCCCAGGTCCATCCAGAACCGGACGACGTCGAACATCGCCTCGGCCACCTTCGGGTTCTCGAAGTTGAGGTCCGGCTGGTGGGAGAAGAAGCGGTGCCAGAAGAACTGCCGGCGCACCGGGTCGAAGGTCCAGTTGGAGACCTCGGTGTCGACGAAGATGATGCGCGCGTCGGCGTACTTGTCGTCGGTGTCGGACCAGACGTAGAAGTCGCCGAACGGCCCCTCGGGGTCGGATCGCGACGCCTGGAACCACGGGTGCTGGTCGGAGGTGTGGTTCATGACCAGGTCGGTGATGATCCGTATGCCGCGCGCGTGCGCCTGGGAGACCAGCTCGGTGAACTCCGGCAGCGTGCCGAACTCGGGCAGCACCGCCGTGTAGTCCGAGATGTCGTAGCCGCCATCGCGCAGCGGCGACGCGTAGAAGGGCGGCAGCCACAGGCAGTCGACGCCGAGCCACTGCAGGTAGTCCAGCCGGTTGATCAGCCCCGTGAAGTCCCCGGCACCCGAGCCCTTGGAGTCGGCGAAGGCGCGGACGAGCACCTCGTAGAACACCGCCGTGCGGTACCACTGCGGGTCGTGCTTCAGCCCCGGCTGGTTGAGGTTGAGCCCCTGCATCAGAACCTCCGCACGTGCACGATGTGGACCGGTTCGGCGTCGGGGCCGAGCCGGATGAAGTTGTGCTCGCCCCAGTGCCAGGAGTCGCCGGTCACCAGGTCGTGGGCGAGGAAGGAGTCGGACCACGACATGCCGAGCGCGGCCATGTCGATGTGGATCCACGACTCCCGGGTCGCGTGCGGGTCGAGGTTGGCGATGACGACCACGATGTCGTCACGGCCGTCGACCAGCCGCCGTTTCGAGAAGGCGAGGATGTTCTCGTCGTCGACGTGGTGGAAGGAGATGTTGCGCAGCCAGTGCAGGCACGGGTGTGCCACGCGGATCTCGTTGAGCCGCTTGAGGTAGGGCGCGAGCGTCTGGCCGGCACGCGGGCCGCCCGGCTCGCGCTCGGACCACCTGCGGTCCTTGAACTGGTACTTCTCGTTGTCGATCTGCTCCTCGACGCCGGGGCGAGCGACGTTCTCGACGTGCTCGTAGCCCGCGTAGATCCCGTAGGTCGGCACGAGCGTCGCGGCCAGCGCGGCGCGCAGCTTGAAGGCGGTCGGGCCGCCGTACTGCATGTAGGGCGTGAGGATGTCGTGCGTCGTGGGCCAGAACGAGGGGCGCATGTAGGCGGCAGTCGGTCCGGCCAGCTCCCGGACGTACTCCTCCAGCTCCCAGCGGGTGTTGCGCCAGGCGTAGTAGGTGTAGGACTGCTGGAACCCGACCTTGGCCAGGGTGTGCATCATCGCCGGCTTCGTGAACGCCTCCGCCAGCCAGATGACCTCGGGGTGGGACGCGGCGACGTCGGCGATGATCCACTGCCAGAACTCCACCGGCTTGGTGTGCGGGTTGTCGACCCGGAAGATCTTGACGCCGTGGTCGATCCAGACCTGGACGACCCGGCGGACCTCCGCGTAGATGCCGGCCGGGTCGTTGTCGAAGTTGACCGGGTAGATGTCCTGGTACTTCTTGGGCGGGTTCTCCGCGTAGGCGATCGTGCCGTCGGCCCGGGTCGTGAACCACTCGGGGTGCTCGTCGACCCAGGGGTGGTCGGGTGCGCACTGCAGGGCCAGGTCGAGGGCCACCTCGAGCCCCAGCCGCCCGGCCTCCTCCACGAAGTGGTCGAAGTCGTCGAAGTCTCCCAGCTCGGGGTGGATCGCGTCGTGGCCGCCCTCGGCCGAGCCGATGGCGTACGGCGAGCCGGGGTCGTGCTCGCCGACCTCCAGGGAGTTGTTCGGCCCCTTGCGGTTGACCCTGCCGATCGGGTGCACCGGCGTGAGGTAGACGACGTCGAAGCCCATGTCCGCGATGGCCGGCAGCCGGCACTCCGCCGTCGCCAGCGTGCCCGAGACCCACAGCCCCGTCGCCGCGTCCCGGTGCGCGCCCTCCGAGCGGGGGAAGATCTCGTACCACGCGCCATACAGGGCGCGTTCCCGCTCCACGAGCCAGGGGTGCTCGGCGCCCGGGCTGACGAGGTCGCGCAGCGGTCGGGCGGTCATCTCGCGCTCAACCTCGGGGGAGGTGCCCGCCTCGAGTCGGGTCAGGGGCGGACGGGCCCCGTCGCGCAGGGCGGCGACGGCGGCGCGCAGCGGCTGCGCCTGCTCGGGGGTGCGGGCCACCTCGGCGAGGGCCCGCTCCAGCACCCGGGCCCCCTCCTCGAGCATGAGCGCCGTGTCGACGTCGGCGGCCACCTTGATCGAGGCGTCGTGCTCCCAGGTGCGGTACGGGTCCGACCACCCCTCGACCCGGTAGGACCACATCCCCACGGCGTCGGCGGACACGCTTGCCGCCCAGTGGTCCAGACCCGCCGATACCAGCGTCATCGGGACGGGCCGTTGGGTGCCGTCCGGTCCGGTCAGGACGACGGTGGCGTTGACGGCGTCGTGGCCCTCGCGGAACACCGTGGCGGTGACCTCGAACTCCTCCCCGACCACCGACTTCGCGGGTCGTGCCCCGCAGTCGACGGATGGTTGCACGTCCTGCACCGGGATCCGGCCGATCGGACGCTGGGCAGCAGTGGTCAAGGGGCTGGGACCCGGCTCGCTGGTGCTCACGGCCCCGACGCTACTCGGTGAACCGGAGGCGGCGCGGCAGGTGCGACCGAACATCTGCCACACGTCCGCCGGTGGCCACGGCGGGCGACGTGCTTTCGTGTCAGGCCCGTCCCGACCGGCCACCTGACCTATGCTGCCGCCCGTGAAGGCCATCCGTCGTTTCCACGTCCGCACCGTGCTGCCCGAGCCGATCGCCGCGCTCGGCGACCTCGCCATCAACCTGCGGTGGTCCTGGCACCCCGCCACCAGGGACCTCTTCGAGGGGATCGACCCGGAGCGCTGGCGGGCGGTCCGGCAGGACCCGGTGCGGCTGCTCTCCGCGCTGTCGGCCGAGGAGCTGCAGGCGCTGGCGTCCGACGAGGAGTTCGTCGGCCGGGTCGAGGAGGCGGCGGCGCAGCTGCGGGCCTACCTGGAGAGCCCTCGCTGGTACCAGCGGCGCAGCGAGCAGGACGGCGAGTGCCCACGCTCCATCGCCTACTTCAGCCCGGAGTTCGGGATCACCGCGGCCCTGCCGCAGTACTCCGGCGGGCTCGGCATCCTCGCCGGCGACCACCTCAAGTCGGCCTCCGACCTCGGCGTGCCGATCGTCGGCGTCGGGCTGTTCTACAAGACCGGCTACTTCAAGCAGTCGCTGAACGCCGACGGCTGGCAGCAGGAGACCTACCCCGTCCTCGACCCGGACGACCTGCCGCTGTCCCTGCTGCGGGAGGCGGATGGCAGCCCGTGCGAGGTCACCCTCGACCTGCCCGGCGGGCGGGTCCTGCACGCCTGCATCTGGAAGGCCCAGGTCGGCCGGGTGCCGCTGCTCCTGCTCGACTCGGACGTCGAGCAGAACGACGACGCCGGCCGCGACCTGACCAACCGGCTCTACGGCGGTGGCGGCGAGCAGCGGCTGCAGCAGGAGATGCTGCTGGGCATCGGGGGTGTGCGCGCGCTGCGGCTGTGGTCCCGTCTCACCGGCGCGCCGACACCGGACGTCTACCACAGCAACGAGGGGCACGCCGGCTTCCTCGGCGTCGAGCGCATCCGTGAGCTCGTCGCGGACGAGGGGCTCAGCTTCGACCAGGCCCTCGAGGCGGTGCGCGCGGCCACGGTCTTCACCACGCACACGCCCGTCCCCGCGGGGATCGACCGGTTCGGCGTGGACCAGATCGAGCTGCACTTCGGTGGCGACAACGCGCACCCCGGCGTGCCGGTGGAGCGCCTCGTAGCGCTCGGCGCGGAGGACTACCCGGGCGGCCAGCCCGGCGTCTTCAACATGGCGGTGATGGGGTTGCGGCTCGCCCAGCGCGCCAACGGCGTGTCGCAGCTGCACGGAGTGGTCAGCCGGCACATGTTCGACGGGCTGTGGCCGGGCTTCGACGACTCCGAGGTGCCGATCACGAGCATCACCAACGGGGTCCACTCCTTCACCTGGGTCGACCGCAAGGTCTTCGACCTCGCCCGCCGTTACCTCGGCACCACCGAGATCGAGCGCGACGACGCCTGGAACAGCATCGACAAGGTGCCGGCCGAGGCGATCTGGTCGACCAAGCGCGAGCTGCGACAGCAGCTCGTCACCGAGGCGCGGCGCCGGGTGCGCTCCGCCTGGCTCAAGCGCGGCGCCAGCCCGGCCGAGCTCCGCTGGGCCGACGACATCCTGGACCCCGACGTGCTGACCATCGGCTTCGCGCGGCGCGTGCCGACATACAAGCGACTGACGCTCATGCTGCGCGACCCGGACCGGCTCAAGAAGCTGCTGCTGGACCCGGAGCGCCCGGTGCAGCTGGTGATCGCCGGCAAGAGCCACCCGGCGGACGAGACCGGCAAGAAGCTGATCCAGGAGATGGTGCGCTTCGCCGACGACCCGCGGATCCGCCACCGCATCGTCTTCCTGCCCAACTACGACATCGCCATGGCGCAGTACCTCTACCCGGGCTGCGACGTGTGGCTGAACAACCCGCTGCGGCCGTTCGAGGCGTGCGGGACCTCCGGCATGAAGGCCGCGCTCAACGGCGGGCTCAACCTGTCCATCCTCGACGGGTGGTGGGACGAGTGGTACGACGGCCAGAACGGCTGGGCCATCCCCACCGCGGACGGCGTCGAGGACCCCGACCGGCGCGACGACCTGGAGGCCGCGGCCCTCTACGAGCTGATCGAGGGCTCGGTCGTCCCGCGGTTCTACGACCGGGACTCGGAGGGGCTGCCGCAGCGGTGGCTCTCGATGATGCGCCACACCCTGTCGACCCTGGGCCCGAAGGTGCTGGCCTCCCGGATGGTCCGTGACTACACCGAGAAGCTCTACATCCCCGCGGCACGGGCCGGCTGGGCCCTCGCCGAGCCGGACCACGACGGTGCCAAGGAGCTGGCGGAGTACAAGGCGCGGGTGCGCCGGTCGTGGCCCGGGGTGCGGGTCGAGCACGTCGACTCCTCGGGGGTCTCGGACACACCACAGGTCGGTGACCGCTTCCACGTGAGCGCCGACGTGCGGCTCGACGGGCTCGTCCCGGAGGACGTCGCCGTGCAGGTCGTGCACGGGCGCGCCTCCGAGAGCGACGACCTCAGCGAGGTCCGGACGGCGCCGCTGAACCTGGCCGAGAGCTACGAGGCGGGGCGGTACCGCTTCGAGGGAGACGTCAGGCTCTCGCGGACCGGTCCGTTCGGCTACACGGTGCGGGTACTGCCCCGGCACGAGGCGCTCGCGAGCGCCGGGGAGCTGGGCCTGGTCGCGAACGCCTGACCGCCCGCTGACTCGCGGACGTCCGCGACCGAAGACGTCGGAGGTGGCGAAGTAGGGTCCGCCGGGGCCCGATTCGCCACCCTCGCGGTCCTCGGTCGCCGGGGAGCCGGAGACGACCTCGTAGACGCGCAGGGAGGTGGGCACCACCTCCACCGCACCGGGCGGGGCCTGCGGAGCGGTGCCACCCGGCCGGGCGTCCGCGCTGTCCCAGAGCAGCCGGTATGCCGTCACGCCGGTGATGCTCGGCAGCCGCACCTGGGCCGGCCGGGCACCGCCGTGCAGGACCAGCAGCAGCGAGCCC
>JAICXL010000114.1 GCA_025980475.1 Nocardioidaceae bacterium
CCACCGATTCGTTGGTCGAGCCTGTCGAGACCCCAGCCGCCATCGGCGTCCGCGAGGGCCGGATCGTCGCGGTCGAGCCCTACGACGCGCCCCTCGACGCCCCGCAGGTGGTCGAGCTGGCCGAGGACGAGGTGCTGCTGCCCGGCGTCGTCGACAGCCACGTGCACGTCAACGACCCCGGCCGCACCGCGTGGGAGGGCTTCACCTCCGCGACGAAGGCGGCGGCGGCCGGTGGGGTCACCACGATCGTGGACATGCCGCTCAACAGCATCCCGCCGACGGTGGAGGTGCCGGCACTGGAGCTGAAGCGGAGGACCGCGCAGCCGCAGGCCTTCGTCGACGTCGGCTTCTGGGGCGGCGCGGTGCCCGGCAACCTGCCCGACCTGCGGCCGCTGCACGAGGCCGGGGTCTTCGGCTTCAAGTGCTTCCTGCTGCACTCGGGGGTCGAGGAGTTCCCGCCGCTGGACGAGGCGCAGCTCGAGGCGGCGATGAGTGAGATCGCCTCCTTCGACGGGCTGCTGATCGTGCACGCCGAGGACGCCGGCTGCATCGACTCGGCGCCCGAGCCGCACGGCGCGCGCTACGAGGACTTCCTGCGGTCCCGGCCGCGCGAGGCCGAGAACCGGGCCGTCGCCCGGCTCGTCGAGCTCGCCAGCCAGACCGGTTGCCGGGTGCACGTCCTGCACGTCTCGAGCGCCGACGCCGTCCGGCTCATCGCCGACGCCAGGGCCGCGGGCGTGCCGCTGACCGCCGAGACCTGCCCGCACTACCTGACCTTCACCGCCGAGGAGATCCCCGACGGCGCCACCGCGTTCAAGTGCTGCCCGCCGATCCGCGAGGCGGACAACCGCGAGCTGCTCTGGCAGGGGCTGCGCGACGGCGTGCTCGACATCGTCGTCTCCGACCACTCGCCGTCCACGGTCGACCTCAAGGCGCTCGACAGCGGCGACTTCGGCGTCGCCTGGGGCGGGATCTCCTCGCTCCAGCTGGGCCTGAGCGCGATCTGGACCGGCGCGCGCGAGCGCGGCATCCCGCTGGTCGACGTGGTCGGCTGGATGTCGACCGGGCCGGCCGACCTCGTCGGGCTGCAGCGCAAGGGCCGGATCGCCGTCGGCGCCGACGCCGACCTCGTCGTGTTCGCGCCCGACGAGGAGTGGGAGGTCGACGTACACGCCCTGCACCACCGCAACCCGATCACGCCCTACGCCGGCCGCACGCTCGCCGGGGTGGTCCGCAGCACCTGGCTGCGCGGCGAGAGGATGGACCTGTCGGCCGGACCCCGTGGTCGGCTGCTCACCCGAGGAGAGCCATGAACCGCTACTACGCGCCCGCCGGCGGGCTGCCCGCGCAGACCGAGCTGACCACCGACCGGGCGACCTTCACCGAGGCCTACGCGGTGCTGCCGCGCGGCACGATGACCGACATCGTCACCAGCGCGCTGCCGTTCTGGGAGAAGACCCGGCTCTGGGTGATCGCGCGGCCGCTGTCGGGGTTCGCCGAGACGTTCTCGCAGTACATCGTCGAGGTCTCGCCCGGCGGCGGCTCCGACCACCCGGAGACCGACGAGCGCGCCGAGGCCGTGCTGTTCGTCGTCGGCGGCTCGGTGTCGCTGACCGTCTCGGGTGCCCCGCACACCCTCGGGCCTGGCGGCTACGCCTTCCTGCCGCCCGGGGGTGCGTGGACCCTGCACAACACCGGCGACGAGGTCGCGCAGTTCCACTGGATCCGCAAGGCCTACCAGCACGTCCCCGGGATCGAGCCCCCCGAGCCGTTCGTCACCAACGAGGCCGAGGTCGTCGGCGAGGAGATGCCTGACACCAAGGGCGCCTGGACCACCCAGCGCTTCGTCGACCCGCTCGACGTTCGCCACGACATGCACGTCAACATCGTCAGCTTCGAGCCTGGCGGGGTGATCCCGTTCCCGGAGACGCATGTGATGGAGCACGGGCTCTACGTGCTCGAGGGCAAGGCCGTCTACCTGCTCAACAACGACTGGGTCGAGGTGCAGGAGGGCGACTTCATGTGGCTGCGCGCGTTCTGCCCGCAGGCCTGCTACGCCGGCGGCCCCGGTCGGTTCCGCTACCTGCTCTACAAGGACGTCAACCGGCACGCGAACCTGAGCCTCGTCGACTTCGGCCCCCGGGCCCGTTGACTTCGCCCTCCGGGCCCGTCGAGTCGGGCGTTGTGGCCGGGCGGATGCCGGTCGCCGTCGTCACCGGAGCCGGCTCCGGGCTGGGTCGCGCGATCACCGTGGCGCTGAGGAAGGCCGGGTACGGCGTCGCGCTGCTCGGCCGGACCGCCTCGACCCTGGAGGAGACGGCGGCACTCTCGGCGGCGCCGGGGTCGGGCCCAGTGCTGGTGCTGCCGACGGACGTGACCTCTGCTCCGGCGGTCGAGCGGGCCTTCGCCACCGTCCGGGACGCGTGGGGAAGGGTCGACGTACTCGTCAACAACGCCGGCCGTATCGGACCGTCCGGGCTGGTGGACGAGATCGCCGTCGATGAGTGGCGAGCGACCGTCGAGGTCAACCTGACCGGGATGTTCCTGTGCGCGCGGGCGGCATTCGCGGCGATGCGCGGGCAGTCACCGTCCGGCGGGCGGATCATCAACAACGGCTCGATCTCCGCGCACGCACCGCGGCCCGGGAGCGCGGCGTACACCGCCACCAAGCACGCCATCACCGGGCTGACCAAGGCGCTGTCGCTGGACGGCCGGGCGTTCGGCATCCGCTGCAGCCAGGTCGACATCGGCAACGCGGCCACGCCGATGACCACCGCGATGTCGGAGGGCGTGCCGCAGGCCGACGGCTCCGTGCGGCCCGAGCCGACGTTCGACCCGCGCCACGTCGCCGAGACGGTCGTGCACGTCGCGCGGCTGCCGCTGGACGTCGACGTGCCGTTCTTCACGATGACCGCTGCCGGGATGCCGTTCCTCGGGCGCGGCTGACCTGTTCACTTCGCCCTCGCGGCCCGTTCA
>JAICXL010000095.1 GCA_025980475.1 Nocardioidaceae bacterium
CAAGGGCCTCTCCGGCACCGTCAAGCACTCCAAGCGCATGGTGGAGCGCGAGCAGCCGGCCGTCTGGGACAACCTGGACGAGGTGATCCGCGAGCACCCGGTGCTCTAGAACCGCGCGCCCACCCTGCACCGCCTCGGCATCCAGGCCTTCGAGCCGCAGCTGATCGAGGGCAAGGCCATCCAGATCCACCCGCTGGTCTGCACGGCGTTCAACGCCGACTTCGACGGCGACCAGATGGCGGTGCACCTGCCGCTGTCGGCGGAGGCGCAGGCCGAGGCCCGGATCCTGATGCTCTCGACCAACAACATCCTCAAGCCGTCCGACGGCCGGCCGGTGACGATGCCGACGCAGGACATGATCATCGGCATCTACTTCCTCACCCTCGACCGTGACGGCGAGCCGGGTGAGGGCCGCGCCTTCTCCTCCATCGGCGAGGCGATGATGGCCTTCGACCGCAAGGAGATCAGCCTCCAGTCGAAGGTGAAGATCCGACTCGAGGGCGTCGTGCCCGCGCCGGAGCTGCAGCCCGAGGGCTGGGACCCGACCCAGCCGATCGTCCTGACGACCACGCTCGGGCGCGCGCTGTTCAACGAGGCGCTGCCGGTCAACTACGAGTACGTCGACTACCAGGTCGGGAAGTCGGAGCTGGGCCGGATCGTCAACAACCTGGCCGAGCGCTACTCCAAGGTGGAGGTGGCCAACTCCCTGGACGCCCTCAAGGACACGGGCTTCGCCTGGGCCACCCACTCGGGGGTGACGGTGTCGATCGAGGACGTGGTGACCCCGGACGAGAAGCCGGTGATCCTCGCCAGGTACGACGCCCAGGCGGCCAAGGTCCAGAAGCAGTTCGAGCGCGGCCTGATCACCGACGACGAGCGCCGCCAGGAGCTCATCGAGATCTGGACGCAGGCGTCCAACGAGGTCGCCAAGGCCATGGAGGGGACGTTCGACAAGGACAACCCGATCTTCATGATGGTCAACTCCGGCGCCCGCGGAAACATGATGCAGGTCCGCCAGATCGCCGCCATGCGTGGCCTGGTGGCCAACCCGAAGGGCGACATCATCCCGCGGCCGATCAAGTCCAACTTCCGTGAGGGCCTGTCGGTGCTGGAGTACTTCATCGCCACGCACGGCGCCCGCAAGGGGCTGGCCGACACCGCGCTGCGCACCGCCGACTCGGGCTACCTGACCCGGCGTCTGGTGGACGTGTCCCAGGACGTGATCATTCGTGAGGACGACTGCGGCACCGAGCGCGGCATGAACAAGGTGATCGGTGTCCGGCAGGAGGGTGGCGACGGCTCGGTCGTCCTCCGCGACGAGAACGTCGAGACCTCTGCCTACGCCCGCACCGCGGCCGTGGACATCGCGCACCCGGTGACCGGCGAGGTGCTGGTCGCCGCGGGCGCTGACCTCGGCGACGTCCAGATCGAGCAGCTGGTCGCAGCCGGCATCGAGGAGGTCAAGGTCCGCTCGGTGCTTACCTGCGACGCCCGCACCGGCACCTGTGCCAAGTGCTACGGCCGTTCGCTGGCCACCGGCAAGCTGGTCGACATCGGCGAGGCGGTCGGCATCATCGCCGCGCAGTCGATCGGTGAGCCCGGCACGCAGCTGACCATGCGCACCTTCCACACCGGCGGGGTGGCCTCCGCGGACGACATCACCCAGGGCCTGCCCCGCGTGGTGGAGCTCTTCGAGGCCCGTCAGCCCAAGGGAAAGTCGCCGATCGCGGAGGCAGCCGGCCGGGTCGAGGTCGAGGAGACCGACAAGGCCCGCAAGGTGATCGTCACTCCCGACGACGGCTCGGAGGTGCAGGAGTACCCCGTCAGCAAGCGGTCCCGCCTTCTGGTGGCCGACGGGGACCACATCGAAGTCGGCCAGCAGCTCACCCAGGGCACCCCGGACCCGCAGGACGTGCTTCGCATCCTCGGTGTCCGCAAGGCCCAGGAGCACCTGGTTGCGGAGGTCCAGGCGGTCTACCGCAGCCAGGGCGTGTCGATCCACGACAAGCACATCGAGATCATCGTGCGGCAGATGCTGCGCCGGATCACGGTGATCGAGTCGGGTGACACGAAGCTGCTGCCGTCCGACCTCGTCGACCGGGCCCGCTTCGAGGAGGAGAACCGCCGCGCGGTCTCCGAGGGCGCCACGCCCGCCTCCGGGCGACCCGTGCTGATGGGGATCACGAAGGCCTCGCTGGCGACCGAGTCGTGGCTGTCCGCGGCCTCCTTCCAGGAGACCACCCGGGTCCTGACCGACGCGGCGATCAACGGCAAGTCCGACTCGCTGCTCGGCCTGAAGGAGAACGTGATCATCGGCAAGCTGATCCCCGCGGGGACCGGCCTGGAGCGCTACCGCAACATCCGGGTCGAGCCCACCGAGGAGGCCCGTGCAGCGGCCTACTCGGTCACCGGGTACGACTCCTACGGTGACGACTACTTCGGCACCGGCGCAGGCGCAACGGTGGCCCTGGACGACTTCGACTTCGGGTCCTACCAGAACTGACCGCCTGACCGCACCGACGGCCCCGCCCCTCCCGCTGGGGGCGGGGCCGTCGGGTTGAGAGGATGGAGCACGTGACCGCCCAGCCCGTGCCCGCACGCACCGACGTGCTCGTCGTCGGCGCCGGACCGGCCGGCTCGGCGGCGGCGGCCTGGGCCGCCCGCTCCGGCCGTGACGTGGTGCTGGCCGATGCGGCGGTCTTCCCGCGGGACAAGACCTGTGGTGACGGCCTCACGCCACGGGCGGTCGCCGAGCTGCAGCGCCTCGGCCTCGACGACTGGGTCCGGGCGCACACCGTCAACCACGGTCTTCGCGCGCACGGCTTCGGGCAGACGCTGATGCTGCCCTGGCCGGGCCGCGGCACGTCCGGCACCGGACTGCCCGGCTACGGCTCGGCCGTCGCCCGCACCGAGCTCGACGACCACCTGCGCACCACCGCGATCAAGTCGGGTGCCGCGGGGTTCGACGGTGTCCGGGCCGTCGACGCCCGGATGGACGGGGACCGGGTCGCAGCGGTGATCTTCCGCGCCGGTGAGCAGCGGTTCGAGGTCGCCTGCGAGTGGCTCGTGGTCGCCGACGGGGTCCGCTCCCCGCTCGGCCGGCGGCTGGGGCGTCAGTGGCACCGGGACTCGGTGTACGGCGTCGCTGCCCGCAGCTACGTGGATTCCGCCATGCACGACGACCCCTGGATCAGCTCCCACCTCGAGCTGCGCGGCGTCGACGGAGAGGTGCTGTCCGGCTACGGCTGGATCTTCCCGCTGGGCGACGGGCAGGTGAACGTGGGCGTCGGGACGTTGGCCACCGCGCGGCGTCCCGCCGACCTCGCGCTGCGCCCGCTGATGCAGCACTACGCCGACCAGCGTCGCGCAGACTTCGGGCTCGAGGGCCCCCTGCGAGCCCCCACCTCGGCGATGCTGCCGATGGGCGGCGCGGTGTCCAACGTCGCCGGACCCAACTGGGCGCTGGTCGGGGACGCCGCCGGCTGCGTCAACCCCCTCAACGGCGAGGGCATCGACTACGGCCTGGAGACCGGTCGCGTGCTGGTCGAGGTGCTCGCCGACGCCACCGACCTCGAAGCGGCGTGGCCCACGCTGCTGCGGGAGCACTACGGCGAGGCGTTCTCGATCGCTCGGCGGCTCGCCGGCATCGCCACGGTCCCCCGGCTGGTCGCTGCGCTCGGCCCGGTCGGGATGCGCTCGGACTGGCTGATGACCCTGGCGCTGAGGTGGATGGGGAACCTGGTCACCGACGAGGACCGCGACCGCGCCGCCCGCCTCTGGCGGTGGGCCGGCCGCCGGTCGATCGCGCTGGACGCCCGCCCGCCGTTCAGCTGAGCGCCCCTTCCGCTCCTGACCCGGTGCGCGCACAATCGGTCCATGGGCGTCGTGGCCCTCGTGGCCGTGTCCGTGCTCGCCGTCGCGGCCGCCGCGTTCGGTGCCTTCCTCGTGCGGATGGTGCGCGCCGACGGCTACGGCCACCGCGCCAGCTCCGGGCTCCCGCGCGACTGGAAGCCCTCCGACTGGTCGGCCGACCAGCTGCCGAGCACGCCGTACTCCACGACCCCACCGCGCTGATCCGTAGACTCGCCGGCATGTCCGACGAGCTCCCTCGGCGGGTCCGGCTGGCGGCCTATGCCGTGGTCATCCGTGCCGAGCACATCCTGCTGTCCCGGTTGGCCCCCCACCTGACCCGCGACGAGCGGTGGACGCTGCCCGGGGGCGGTGTCGAGTTCGGTGAGCACCCGCGCGCGGCCGTCGTCCGCGAGGTCCACGAGGAGACGGGGCTCGCCGTCGAGGTGGGAGAGACCGCGCGGGTCTACGACGTCGGCGGTGTCGGGGAGCGCGGGGGCGAGCAGGTGGAGTTCCACTCCGTCCGGCTGGTCTACGAAGGCTGGGTCCCCCTCGACTCCCCGGAGCCCCGCGTCGTCGAGAAGGACGGCTCGACGGTCGACGCGCGCTGGCACCCGGTCGCCGACGCCCTGTCGGGTCAGGTGCCGACCGTGCGGCTGGTGCGCGAGGCCCTGGCCGACCACGAGACCTTCCGCCTGCAGCGCCCGGCGGCCTACGCGCTGGTCCGACGCGACGAGGACGTCCTGCTCACCAGGATCTCCGTGGCCGGTTTCCACACCGGTTCCTGGACGCTGCCCGGAGGTGGTATCGAGTTCGCCGAGTCGCCGCACGAGGCGGTGGCCCGCGAGGTGCGAGAGGAGACCGGTCTCCGGATCGAGGTGGGCGACCTGCTCGGCGTGCACGATGTGCACTTCTCGGGCACCGCGCCCAACGGCCGGTTCGAGGACTTCCACGGCATCCACCTGGTCTTCGCCGCAACCGCTCCCGACGGTGTCGAACCCCGCGTCGTCGAGCGGGACGGCACCACCGACGCGGTCGCCTGGGTCCCGGCGGCCGACATCGCCGCAGGCCGGATCGAAGTGCTCCCCGTGGTCCGCTTCGCCCTCGACCGGAGCTGAGGTCGTGGGGCCAGGTGGTCGTTCCGACCGCGGGGGCGAGCACCCGACCGGTTAGGTTTTGCTCCATGACCGAGACGGTGTTCACCTACGGCGCGCCCGGGCTGAAGGTCGGCGCGGGCGCATCCGACGAGATCGGCTTCGACCTGGCGCAGTACGACGTCCGGAGAGTGCTCGTGGTCACCGACCCGGGCGTGGCGGCCACCGGTCACCCGCAGCGGGTCGCCGACCAGATGGCGCAGTTCGGCATCGAGGCGCGGGTCTTCGAGGGAGTCCACGTCGAGCCCACCGATGCCAGCCTGGAGCAGGCGATCGGCCACGCCCGCGAAACGGGGCCCTGGGACGCCTTCGTCGCCGTGGGCGGCGGCTCGTCGATCGACACCGCCAAGGCGGTCAACCTGCTGACCACCAACGACGGCGAGCTGATGGACTACGTCAACGCCCCGGTCGGCCAGGGCCGCAACCCCGCGCGCCCGCTCAAGCCGCTGGTCGCCGTCCCGACCACCACCGGCACCGGTGCCGAGTCGACCACGATCTGCGTCCTCGACGTGCTGTCGCTCAGGGTCAAGACCGGGATCAGCCACGCCCGGCTGCGGCCCACCCTGGCCGTGGTCGACCCACTGCTCACCCACACGCAGCCCGCCGGCGTCACCGCCTCGGCCGGGATGGACATCCTCTGCCACGCACTGGAGAGCTACACCGCACGCCCCTACACCTCCTACGACCGCAAGCAGCCCGAAGAGCGGGTGCCCTACTGCGGTGCGAACCCGATCTCGGACTTGTGGTCCGAGCACGCGCTCTCGTTGCTCTCCCGGTCGTTCCGCCGGGCGGTCCGCCACGGCGACGACGCGCCGTCGCGCGAGGAGATGGCGATGGCGGCGACCTTCGCCGGCCTCGGCTTCGGCAACGCCGGCGTGCACCTCCCGCACGCCAACGCCTACCCGATCGCCGGCCGGGTCCGCGACTTCCACCCGGTCGGCTACCCCGCCGACGAGCCGATGGTGCCGCACGGCATGGCGGTCTCGCTCACCGCGCCCGAAGCCTTCCGGTGGACCTACCCAGCGTCGCCCGAGCGGCACCTGAGGGCGGCGGCGCTGCTGGCGCCGGGCCATGAGTACGACGGCGCCGACGCGCTGCCGAACGTCCTCACCGACCTGATGCGCGACATCGCCATCCCCAACGGCCTGGGCGAAGTCGGCTACACCGCGGGCGACGTCGACGACCTGGTGGAGGGGGCGATGAAGCAGCAGCGCCTGCTCGCCACAGCGCCCCGGGAGGTGAGCGAGGAGGACGTGGCCGGGATCCTGGCGCGGTCGCTGGAGCTGTGGTGAGCACAACCGCCGACGCCGAGCTCGTGGCGGCGCTGCGCCGCAACGGTGTCGCCGACGTCGACGACTCCCCGCTGGCCCGATCCCTCTACGCGACGGACGCCTCGCTCTACCGGATCGCGCCGAAGGTCGTGGTCCGCCCCCGGCACGTCGACGAGCTCGACGCAGTGGTGGCCACGGCACGGGAGGCCGGCGTACCCCTCACCATGCGTGGGTCCGGGACCTCCATCGCCGGCAACGCGGTCGGGCCCGGTGTGGTCGTCGACACCCGGCGGCACCTGGGCCGGATCCTCGAGCTCGACCCCGTGGCGGCGACCGCCGTGGTCGAGCCGGGGGTGGTGCACGCGGCGCTGCAGGAGCAGGCGGTCGCCCACGGGCTGCGCTTCGGGCCCGACCCGTCGACGCACACGCGCTGCACGATCGGCGGGATGATCGGCAACAACGCCTGCGGCTCGCGGGCGCTGGGCTACGGCCGCACGGTGGACAACGTCGTGACGCTCGACCTGCTGCTCGCCAACGGCAGCCGGTCGACCGGCGCCGCGGAGGAGTCCCTCGCCCGGCTCGTCGACGCCCACCTGGCGCTGGTGCGCACGGAGTTCGGCCGGTTCGGCCGACAGGTCTCGGGCTACTCCTTCGAGCACCTGCTGCCGGAGAACGGCCGGCGCCTCGACCGCTTCCTGGTCGGCACCGAGGGCACGCTGGCCGTGGTTCGGCAGGCCACCGTCCGGCTGGTGCGCGATGCCCCCGCCCGGGCATTGGCCGTGCTCGGCTACCCGACGATGTCGGACGCGGCCGACGACGTGCCCGCCCTGCTTCCCCACGATCTGGTGGCCTGCGAGGGCATCGGCTCCCGGATCGTCGACGTCGTCCGCGCCCACGGTCACCCGGTTCCACCCCTGCCCTCCGGCGGCGGCTGGCTCCTCGCCGAGGTCACCGCCGAGACCGTGGCAGCGGCGGAGGCGTCGGCCACAACCGTGGCGCGTGCCGCGAGCACGCCGGCCACCCGGATCGTCACCGACGCCGACGAGCAGGCAGCCCTGTGGCGGATCCGGGAGGACGGGGCGGGACTGGCCGCCCTGAGCCTCGATCACCAGGCTCTCGCCGGCTGGGAGGACGCCGCGGTCCCGCCGGAGCGGCTCGGCGCCTACCTGCGGGACTTCGACGCTCTCCTGCAGCGCTCCCGGCTCGACGGAGTCCCCTACGGCCACTTCGGGGACGGCTGCGTGCACGTGCGCATCGACTTCGAGCTCGGCGACGCCGGCGGTCGGGCCCGGTTCCGTTCGTTCGTCGAGGAGGCCGCCGACCTCGCCGCGGCCTACGGCGGCTCGATGAGCGGCGAGCACGGCGACGGTCGGGCGCGCTCCGAGCTGCTGCCGCGCATGTACTCACCCGAGGCGATCGCGCTGATGGCCCAGGCCAAGCGGATCCTCGATCCTGACAACCTGCTCAACCCCGGGGTGCTGGTCGACCCGGCGCCCTTCGACGTCGACCTGCGGCTGGCCGCGACCATGCGCCCGGACCGATCGTCCCTCCGGCTGACCCATGACGGGGGCTCTTTCGGCGCCGCGGTGCACCGGTGCACCGGTGTCGGCAAGTGCGTCGCGATCCCCGACCCGGAAAGCCCGGTCGTGATGTGTCCGTCGTACGTCGCCACTCGCAACGAGAAGGACTCCACCCGCGGGCGTTCCCGGGTGCTGCAGGACGTCGTGAACGGCACCCTGGCCTACGACGACCCCGCGGTCACCGAGGCCCTCGACCTCTGCCTGTCCTGCAAGGGCTGCGCCAACGACTGTCCCACCGGTGTCGACATGGCCACCTACAAGTCCGAGGTGCTGCACCGGAAGTACGCCCGCACACTGCGACCGCGCTCCCACTACACGCTCGGCAGGTTGCCGCAGTGGGCCCGGATCACACCGCCCCGGATGGCCAACCGGATCCTGCGCAGCACGGCGCTGGCGCGGCTCGTGAAGGCGCTGTCGGGCGTCGACCAGCGCCGGTCGTTGCCGGCCTTCTCGGAGCGGCCCTTCCGGCGGCACCCCGGGACGTCCCGCGACGCGTTCGCCCCGGCAGCCAGCGGCCAGGACGCTGCGGAGTCGCCCGACGTCTGGGTCTGGGCGGACTCGTTCACCGACGCGTTCGCCGCCGACACCGGTCGTGCCGCGGTGGGGCTGCTGGAGTCGATCGGCCTGCGCGTCGGTGTCATCCCGGAACCGGCGTGCTGCGCGCTCACCTGGATCACCACGGGGCAGCTCGACCAGGCTCGGCGGATCGTCGCTCGCACGCTCGCGACGTTGCACCCCTACGTCGCCAGCGGGGTGCCGGTCATCGGGCTGGAGCCGAGCTGCCTCGCGGCCCTGCGCAGTGACCTCGTCGAGCTGGTCGACGACCCGCGCGGCCCCCAGGTCGCCAGGGGAGTGCGCACGCTGGCCGAGCTGCTGACCAGTCTCGCGTGGACCCCGCCGGACCTCACCGGCGTCGAGGTCGTGGTCCAGCCGCACTGCCACCACGCCAGCGTGCTCGGCTGGGAGGCCGACGCGGCCCTGCTGCGTCAGACCCGTGCGACGGTGACCCGGCTGGGCGGCTGCTGCGGGCTGGCCGGCAACTTCGGCGTGGAGAAGGGGCACTACGAGACCAGCGTCGCGGTCGCCGGTCACGGGCTCCTCCCGGCGGTGTCCGCAGCCGGCCCGGACGCCGTCGTGCTCGCTGACGGGTTCTCGTGCCGGACCCAGCTCGCCGACCTCGCCGGGGTAAGGTCGATCCACCTGGCGGAGCTGCTCGGGGTGGCCCCGCCCGCCCGTTTTGACCGGCGCTCGGCCACCCGGTAATCTTGCTCCTTGTGCTCGGTGTGTCCGAGCGCGTCCTGCGTGCCCCGGTCTTCCGCGCCGGGAGATCACAGATGCACCACCTCACACCCTGCCCGGCAGAGCGCTGGGCAGTGATAGCCGAAACGAAAGGGAACCGCCCGGTGCCCACCATTCAGCAGTTGGTCCGCAAGGGCCGCCAGGACAAGGTGTCGAAGAACAAGACGCCTGCCCTGAAGGGATCTCCCCAGCGCCGCGGCGTCTGTACCCGCGTTTACACCACCACCCCGAAGAAGCCGAACTCCGCCCTGCGCAAGGTCGCCCGCGTGCGGCTGTCCAGCGGCGTCGAGGTCACTGCCTACATCCCCGGTGTGGGCCACAACCTGCAGGAGCACTCCATCGTGCTCGTGCGCGGTGGCCGGGTGAAGGACCTCCCCGGCGTTCGCTACAAGATCATCCGCGG
>JAICXL010000062.1 GCA_025980475.1 Nocardioidaceae bacterium
AGCCCGGAGACCCGGACCCCCACCGGGGCGGAGACCGGGGCACCGCCGGACGCGATGGGCCAGCAGGGCGCGTTCCTGACGACCACCCAGGGCCTCCGGTTGCGCGACACCGACCACTCCCTCAAGGCCGGCGAGCGCGGGCCGGTGCTGATGCAGGACCACCACCTGCGCGAGAAGATCACCCACTTCGACCACGAGCGCATCCCCGAGCGCGTCGTGCACGCCCGCGGTGCCGGCGCGCACGGGGTCTTCGTCGGCTACGGCGCCGCCGACAACGTCTGCAGCGCCGCGTTCCTGGGCAAGGACGTCGAGACTCGCGTCTTCGTCCGGTTCTCCACCGTGCTGGGCTCCCGGGGCTCCGCCGACACCGTCCGCGACACCCGTGGCTTCGCCACGAAGTTCTACACCTCCGAGGGCAACTTCGACCTGGTCGGCAACAACATGCCGGTGTTCTTCATCCAGGACGGGATCAAGTTCCCCGACATCGTCCACGCTGCCAAGCCGCACCCGGACAAGGAGATCCCGCAGGCGCAGAGCGCCCACGACACCCACTGGGACTTCGTCTCGCTGCACACCGAGGCCCAGCACCACGTGATGTGGAACATGTCCGACCGCGGCATTCCGCGCTCCTTCCGGATGATGGAGGGCTTCGGGATCCACACCTTCCGGCTGACCAACCGGGCCGGCGAGACATCGCTGGTGAAGTTCCACTGGAAGCCGAAGCTCGGGGTGCACTCGCTGACCTGGGAGGAGGCCCAGCTGATCGCCGGCCTCGACCCCGACTTCCACCGCCGCGACCTCTACGACGCGATCGAGGCCGGCGCCTTCCCGGAGTGGGAGCTGGGCGTGCAGGTCTTCCCGGACACTCCCGACCAGACCTTCGAGGGCATCGACCTGCTCGACCCGACCAAGATCGTGCCCGAGGAGCTCGCACCGGTGCAGCGGGTCGGCAGGATGACGCTCAACGCGACGCCGACGAACTTCTTCGCCGAGGTGGAGCAGGTCGCCTTCCACCCAGGCCACCTGGTCCCGGGCATCGACGTCACCGACGACCCGCTGCTGCAGGTGCGGCTCTTCTCCTACCTCGACACCCAGATCACCCGGCTGGCCGGGCCGAACTTCTCGCAGATCCCGGTGAACCGCCCGCACGCCCCCGTCAACGACATGCTCCGCGACGGCTGGCACCAGGACGGCGTGCATGCGGGAGCCGCGCCGTACCGTCCCAACTCCCTCGACGGCGGCTGCCCCTTCACCGCCACTCCGGAGGAGGGCGCCTACGTCGAGGCGCCGGTGGTGGTGCCGCAGTCGACGAAGGTGCGCGAGGTCTCGGCGTCGTTCGCCGATCACTTCAGCCAGGCCCGGCTGTTCTTCCGCAGCATGTCGCCGGTGGAGCAGGAGCACATCATCCGCGCCTACACCTTCGAGCTCGGCAAGTGCTACGAGCAGGCCGTCAAGGAACGACAGCTGCAGTGCCTGGCGAACATCGACGAGACCCTGTGCCGGGAGGTGGCCGCCGGGCTCGGGCTGCCGGCACCGGCGCCCACCGAGTCCGTGCCCGACATGGCGCCGTCGCCCGCGCTGTCCCAGGTCGGTGAGACCTGGCCCGCTGACGGTCGGGTGGTCGGCATCGTCGTGGACGCCGACGGCGACCTCACCGGCGTCGAGGAGGCCCGCACCACGGTCTTCCAGGCCGGGATGGTGCCGTTGCTGGTGGCGGCGCGCGGTGGGGCGCTGCCGGACGGCACCCCGATCCAGCGCACCTTCCTGACGGCGCGCTCGGTGGAGTACGACGCCCTCCTGCTGGCCGGGACTCCTGGCCCGGCGCCCGACGCGCTGGTGGGCCGGGACGCCAAGGCGGGTGCCGCGGGGACCACCGCCCTGGACCCACGCGTGGCGCTGCTGCTCGACGAGACCTGGCGGCAGGCGAAGGCGATCGGTGCCTGGGGTGCCGGCCGCGCCGCGCTGTCCACGGTGGAGATCCCGCCGGAGGCACCCGGGGTGGAGACCGGTGACGGTCCGGCCGAGGTGCTCGGCCCGGTCCTCGCCGGCCTGGGCGGGCACCGCGCCTGGGACCGCTTCGCCGTCCGCTGACCATGCCACCCACCCGGCCGTCCGGGCGCGCCTTCGCCGCTCACCACCGTGCTCGGGCGAGGATGGGCCGATGCGTGCGTGGAAGCGACTCGGGAGGACGGCCGTGGGCCTCGGCGCCCTGGCGGTGGTGACGGCCGGCTGCGGCCTCGGTGGCGGTGACCAGCAGGCCGCCCGACCGGTGCGGTCGCCCACCGTGCACGCGACCCAGCCGGCCCGGGCGCCGGCATCGCCGGAGACCTCGGCCACGTCAGCGCCCACGACCAGCGTGCCGACGACCAGCGTGCCGACGCCGTCGACCGCGACCAGCACGGATCCCGCTGTGGCGCCCTCGAGCCCCGCCGTCACCCCGACGAGCGGCACGCCGCCCCGGCTGGTCCGCTACCCCGGCGACGGCGTCACGGTGCGGTCTCCCGCCGACGCCGCCAAGCTGCGCGGCACCAGCCAGGCTTTCCGCCAGTTCGTCGTCGCCCAGGTGCCGGCGGGGTCCGCGGACTGCACCGGCGGTGGCTCGGTCACGGTGGCCGCCTGGCGTGCGGACGGCTTTGCGGTCGGTGACGTCTTCGAGTGCCCGGGCGGCTACCGCGCCATCTGGGGAACCAACGGGGGCGCCTCGTGGCGCGAGCTGATCGGCTCCCAGGACATCTGGTCCTGCAGCAAGCTGCAGCGCTACCACGTGCCGACGTCGATCGCCGGCGACAAGTGCTACGGCAACGGCGCGCTGCAGGACTACCGCCAGCCCTGACCGGGTCCCTGGCCCTGGCGCTGGCCCATCGGGTTGCACAACCGGCAGGCCACCAGCCCGGGTCCGTCCGGGCCCGCGGGGCGCACGTCGTCGCGGCCGAGGAGCAGCTCGCAGTCGGCCCGGTGGACGGTGCTGCCGGTGCCGGCGACCACCAGCACGCTGCCGGGGTCGCGCTGGGCCGCCGGCACGGGTCCGGTGCCGTTGCCCGCGGAGGGCACCGCGCTGCGGGACACCACGTCGGCGAGCACGAGCAGCGTCTGCGCCAGCCGCTCCGAGCTGTCCTTCTGGTCGGCGGCCACCCGGGCGAGCCACGAGCCGAAGTAGAGGAAGCCGCCGCAGATCGTGATCCCGAGGCCGAGCAGCCCGCCGGAGACGAGGTAGCTCAGCTGGTCGTAGGTGTAGGGCGTGTGGGCGACGCCGTACCAGCCCAGCCCGACGACGACCAGGCCAAGGGGCAGCATCACCGCTCCGGCGACGAGGAGCACCAGGTGCAGCACCCGGGCGCCGTTGCCCCGTAGCGGAGCCACACCGGCGCCGGTGCCCGGGCCGTGGCCCCGGGCACGTGGCAGCAGGGCGGGCTCCGGGCGCCCGGTGCTCGGCGCCGCGCTCGATGACGTGACCTGGTTGCTCATCGGGACACCTTCCGGAGGTCGGGCACACCGGCCCGCAGGCCGTGGGAGCAGGTGGCGTTGGCGCCGAGCACGACCTGGGCCGCTCGGCGCAGCCCGAGTCCGGCGAGGCCGGCAACGAGGAGGCCGGCGAGCGAGAGGATCCCGGGCACGCTGCCCAGCGGCGGCAGGCCTGGGCTGGCGCTGACCGGCCGCACGGCGCCGTCGGCCACCGGGGCGCCGGCCCGCGAGTCGACGGCGGGTGCCGTCTCGGGTGGCGGGCCGCTCACCGGCGGTGACGCAGCGGTGCCGGCGGCGGCAGGCGTGCCCGCTGCAGCACCGGTCGGGGACGTGGGGGTGCCCGCCCCGGCCGCCGGCGGCACCGCCAGGCCGGGCACGGTCTCGGCCTTGCTGCTGGCGGTGCCGATGTAGACCACGAAGCGGGGCGCGGCCGTGCCGAGCGCACCGAGCACGCTCTTCAACTGGCGGGCGGAGTCCGGGAGCTGGCCGGCGAGCTGATCCAGGGGCAGGTCCGGCAGCCTCGACCGGAGCTGGTGGGTGTCGAGGGTGACCTTCAGCCCGTGCACCGTCGAGGAAGCGAGCCGTCCGTGCTGCTGGTGCACCGGGGCGGGCAGCTCCAGCCCGATGCCGAGCGCCGCCAGGGCCCCCTTCGGCGCGTCCGGCAGTCCGGGGATGGGCGCCGGCCGGCCGGCGGCGTGGATGCCGTCGCGGTCGACGGTGAAGTGGTTGCCCGCGACGGACAGCCCGCCGACGTGGCTCGTCCAGCGGGTGTGCGCACCGCGCAGGCTGCTGGTGGTGGCGCTGGTCACCTCGATCCCGGTCAGCCGGACGACGCCCCCGAGCAGGGCCAGGTCGCCGAGCCTGCTGGTCGCTGTCGCGGTCACCGTGTGGCCGGCGTAGGTGGTGGTGCTGCGGCTGGTGGCCCCCTCGGCGGAGACGACCGCAGCCAGCGCACCAAGGGGATTCGCGGGCGGTGTCGGTGTCGCCGGCGCGTCCGCCCTGCCCGACAGCGTGGCCCCGAGACGGGAGAGGTCGCCGGTGGAGAGCCCGCCGAGCACCCCGCCGGCACCCCCCTGCCCGGCACTGCTCCCGCTCACGTCGCGTGCGCCCGACACCTGCCCGCTGGTCGACCAGCCCGCCTGCGCGTCGGCCTTCTCGGGGGTGGCCGAGGCGCGTGAGACGGTGCCTGGCAGCGGCTCCTGGGACGCCTGCGCCGGGCCGCCCGGGGTCTGGGCGTTGGCCTGCACCGGGTAGCCGTTGCTGGTCAGCTGCGACGGCAGCCCGAACTGGTCGCCCATCGTCTTCAGCCCGGTGCCGACCGCGTCGCCCGGCCACAGCGTCGAGGCGCGCGCGGAGGCATCGGGGCCGGACGAGCCCTGCACCTGGGTCCAGGCCAGGTCCAGCTCGACCTGCGGGTCGGAGGGGATCGGGATGGTCGGCTCGTGCACCTCGATCCGCAGGGGGGTGGCCCGTGCGGTGGTGGCGAAGCCGCCGTACGACGTCTCCGCCGGCATCGCCGTCGCGGGCAGGGCGGGGAGCGCCAGTGCCGCGCAGCCGAGGGCCGCGCAGGCCGCCGCCAGTGCGCGCCTCATGCCGCCCCCCCGAGCATCACGTCGGCCATCGTGGAGCCGATCTCGTCGGGCGCGCCGACGGTCTCGATCCGGCCGCCGGTCATCACCGCCGCGAGGTCGCAGATGCGCAGCGCGGTGCGGGCGAACTGCTCGACGACCACGATCGAGACCCCGGCCGCCGCGATGCTGCGCACGGTGTCGTAGAGCTCGTCCACGATCGCCGGGGCCAACCCCATCGACAGCTCGTCGAGCAGCAGCAGCGCGGGGTCGGAGGTGAGCGCCCGCGCCAGCGCCAGCATCTGCTGCTCGCCGCCGGAGAGCGTGCCGGCGAGCTGCCGCCGGCGCTCGTGGAGCCGGGGGAAGGTGGTGTAGGCGGTGTCCCGCACCTGGGCGGCCGGCACCCCTGCGCAGGACATCAGTCGCAGGTTGTCCTCGACGCTGAGGTTCGGGAAGACACCGCGGCCCTCGGGGACCAGCGCCAGCCCCGCCCGGGCGAGCTCGCCCGGGGACGCGTTGCGGACGCTGACGCCGGCCATGTGCACGTCACCGGCGGTGGCGGCCAGCTGGCCGCTGACCACCTTGAGCAGGGTGGACTTGCCGGCTCCGTTCGGGCCGAGCAGGGCGACCACCGCCCCGGCGGGCACGCGCAGGTCGACCCCGCGCAGCACCTCGATGCGACCGTAGGCCGCGTGCACGTCGACGAGCTCGAGGATCGGCACGCTCATGGGCGCACCGTCGGGATGGTCTCGGTGACCGGTTCGATCTCCGAGGTCGTCTCGGTGCCGGCGCCCTCGTCGCAGTGCCCGAGGTAGGCCTGCTGCACCAGCGGGTCGGCGCGGACCTCGGCCGGTGTGCCCGCGGCGATCACCACACCGTGGTCGAGCACCGTGATGCCGTCGCAGACCGACATCACCAGGTCCATGTCGTGCTCGACCATCAGCACGGTGCGGCCTTCGGCGACCAGCTCGCGGAGCAGGGCGCCGAGGCCGGCGGTCTCGCGCTCGTCCAGGCCCGAGGACGGCTCGTCGAGCAGCAGCACGCTGGTGCGCGACGCCAGCGCCCGGGCCAGGTCGAGGAGCCGGGCCACCCCGGTGGGCACCGAGTCCGCGCGCCGGTCGGCGTAGTCGGCGATGCCGACCCGGGCGAGCAGGTGGTCGACGTCGTCGACCGGCGGCCGGAACAGCCCCCGGACCCCGTCGCCGATGTCGAGCGCCACTCGCACGTTGTCACGCACGCTGAGCGAGCCGAAGGCCTCGAGCCGCTGGAAGGTGCGGCCGAAGCCGAGGTGCGCGCGCTTGTGGGCGGGAGAGCGGGTGATGTCGCGGCCCCGGAAGCGGATCCGCCCGGACGTCGGCCGCTGCAGGCCGGTGATCACGTCGAAGCAGGTGGTCTTGCCGGCGCCGTTCGGGCCGATCAGCCCGGTCAGGGTGCCCGGCCCCACCTCGAAGGAGGCGTGGTCGACCGCAGTCACGCCGCCGAAGCGCACCACGAGGTCCTCAACTGCCAGCAACGACATCCGCGGTCACCTCCTCGGCGCCCATGTCGGGCCCGTGCCCCTGCCCGGGCGGGAGCATCGTGCCGGGGAAGCGCCGGGTCCACTCGCGCTCGAGGGTGCGCGAGGCCCACCGGCCCAGGACGAAGAGCCGGTTGGCCAGCCCGTTGGGGTCGCGGCCGAGCGCGACCGCGCCGAAGCCGAGGACCACCAGCGCCAGGCCGGCCAGCGCCTGGTGGTCGGCCTGGACCACCGGCAGGTAGGCGAGGAAGACCCCGCCCAGGGCTGCGCCGGTGACCGAGGTGACGCCCCAGACCACCGCCATCAGCAACAGCAGCAGGCTGGTGAAGAAGCCGAAGTCCGAGGCGCCGACGGTCTGCCGCAGCCCGGCGTAGAGGGCACCGGCCAGGCCGGCGATCCCCGCGGAGCCGGCGAACATGCCGACGCGCAGCCAGCGCAGGTCGAGGCCGAGCGTGCTGCACGCGGTCTCGCTGTCGCGGGCGGCGATCAGCACCCTGCCGAGGCGGCCGCGGCGCACGACGAGCACGACCAGGGCGACCAGCACGAAGAACACCGCCATCAGCACGGTGTAGGAGCCGGTCCCCTCGATCCGGCGGCCGAGGACCGACATCCGGGAGGCAGCCAGGGTGCCGTTCAGGCCGAAGGCGAAGGACGACTGGAAGACCAGCTTGTCCATCAGCTCGGCGAAGGCCAGCGTCGCCAGCGCGAGGTAGAGCCCGGTGAGGCGCAGCACCGGGATCGCCACCAGCGCGCCAACCAGGGAGGCGGTCAGCGCCGCCAGGAACAGCCCCAGCAGGTTGGGGTCGTCGAGCTTCGCGTAGGCCAGCGCGCCCACGCCGGCGAAGCTGAACTGGGCGAGCGAGACGTGGCCGCCGTAGCCGGTGAGCAGCACCAGCGAGAGCATCACGATCCCGTAGGTGGCGGCGGTGCCGACCAGCAGCATGGACCCCGGCTGCAGCAGGAACGACAGCGCGATCACCAGGATGACCAGCCCGAGCCCCCATCCCCCGGCGCTGCGCATCCGCGGCACCCGGGCGGCGACGATGCCGCGGACCTGCCCGACACGCAGCGGCGACTGGGGCATCAGGACGATGACCGCGAAGAGGAAGAGCGTGGGTACGACGGCCCGGAGGCCGGCGAGGTCCCCACCACCGGGGAGGTAGCCGACCGCGTAGGACTGGGCGAGGCCGAGCGCCATCCCACCGGCGAAGGTCAGCGGCAGGCTGGTCAGCCGGCCGAGCATCGCCGCGGCGTAGGCGCTGATCACCAGCAGGGTCAGGTCGTAGTACTGCAGCCCGATCACCGGAGTCAGCAGGATCCCGGCCAGCGCGGCCAGGGACGTGCCGATCGCCCAGGCGAGGGCGCCGGCGAGGTGGGGGCGGCCGCCGTACAGCTCCAGCAGGCCGGGGTTGTCCACCGAGGCGCGCATGGCCGTGCCGGCGCGGGTGCGGGTCAGCAGCAGGTGCAGTCCGCCGGCGACCACCCCGGAAGCCGCGATGGTGATCAGCTGGTGCCAGGTGACGACCACGTCGCCGAACGAGACCACGTGGCCCGCGAAGAACTCGGGGACGCTGCGGGCTGCAGGTGGCCAGACCTGGGTGGCGACGCCGATCAGGCCGACGAGGAGACCGACGGTGACCACCAGGGAGACGCTGACCGGGGCGTCGTCGAGGCCGCTGACGAAGATGCGCTGGAGCAGGACCCCACCGACCGGCGCGACGACGAGCAGGACCAGCACCAGGGACAGCCAGGTGGGCAGGCCCTGTCGCTGGCTGAAGTCCCAGTAGACGAACGCGAAGACCATCCCCAGGGCACCGTGGGCGACGTTGAAGATCCGGGTGGTGCTGTAGGTCAGCACCAGCCCGCTCGCGGCGATCGAGTAGGCGGCGCCCGTGAAGAGCCCGATCAGCGTGTAGGAGGCGAAGGCGCCCATGTCAGCCGACCCTGGTGACGCCGTGGCAGAGGTACTGCCGGCCGCCGACGGGCACCCAGCGGCCGTGCTGCAGCTGGATGAACCGCCAGCACGGGGAGGTCTGCTTGGGACCGACCGGCTGCGGGGCGTGCAGCCCGTTGGCGGTCCACGCCTTCACCCCCCGGATCCGCGAGACCAGCGCCCGCCGGGTCAGCCTGCCCCCGAGCGAGGCCGCCTCCTGGGCGAAGAGCCGGCTGGCCGACCAGGCGAAGAGGCCGAAGTAGGTCGGCTCGGCGCCCGGGGCGACCTGCTGCAGCCAGCTCTCGTAGAGGTGCAGCTCCGTGTTGCTGTGCACCTCCTCGAAGGGAGCGAAGTCGATGAAGACGAATGCCCCGTCGACCGCGCTGCCGCCGGTCTGGACGAACTGCTGGTTGTAGCTGGTGGGGTCGAGCAGGAAGACGTCGGGCTTGAAGCCGGCGCTCTGCATCGCCTTGGCCAGCCGGACCGCCTCGTCGGTGGAGCCGACGAACTGGAGCCACCGGACGCCCTTCTCCTTCATCTGCTGGACGTAGGGCCCGTAATTGAACTCCGAGACGTCGAAGGAGGATGCGTAGACGAAGCGCATTCCGCGCTGCTTCTCCACCGCCATCTGCGTGCGGGCGTTCTGTGCCGAGACGGCGGCGTTGACCCACAGCATCGCGGAGTGCTGGGTGGCGGCGTGGTAGTTGCGGGTGAAGAAGTCCGGGACGGTGTCCTCGAAGGTGTTCAGGTCGACCGCCTGCGCGCCGAAGCAGGTGCTGCAGGCGTTGCGGGCGTCGGAGATCGCCATGCTGCGGATGTCGGGCAGTCCGCAGCCCTGGGCGGTGCTGGCGCCGCCGGAGTCGAAGGCCGACATCGACCCGACCGCGGCGAAGGCGTCGTTGCAGGCCTTCTCGTAGGCCTGCTGGTTGGCGCCGGCGTCGGTGCGGGTGTCGAGCTGCATCAGCTGGAGCTTTCGGCCGCAGATCGTGGAGGTCGCGTTGAAGTAGGCGACGTAGGCCTTGGTGGCCTGCTGCGCCGACTGGAAGATGCCCGGCACCGGGCCGCTGACGTCGGAGGCGTTGGCGATCGTGATCGTCCTGCCGGTGATCCCGGTCTGGTTGTGGAAGCCCGCGCAGGAGACCTTGCTCCCGGCACCGGTCGCGGCGTGCGCACCGCCACCGCCGGTCGGTGCGCTGGCGGCCGCCGAACCGCCGCCGGTGGAGCCGGTCCCGCCCGGTGCTACGCCCCCGGGACGGTGCCCGCCCGCGCGCCCGGCGGTCGGCCCCGGGGCGCCCGTGGCTGCGGCAGTGCCGGCGGTCGTCGTACCGCTGCTGCCGGAGACCTGGCCCTCGACCGCGTCGTTGGCCGCGCGCACTGCCGCCGGTGCGAGCGAGGAACCACCACAGGCGGCCGGCACCACCAGCACCGCGGTGGCCACGACGGCGAGGAGGGTACGGCGCAACCGCCCGCGGTCGTCCCTGCGCGCTGCCCGCACCGAGGCCCTCCCGAAATCGTGGACGTGTCCGACTGTGCTGATCGAGTGGGACAACGCCGCAACCGGGCGCGGGGTTATTGGGCAGTGACTACTCCCACTCGATGGTGCCGGGGGGCTTGGAGGTGATGTCGACGGTGACCCGGTTGACCTCGCGGACCTCGTTGGTGATCCGCGTGGAGATCGTCTCGAGGAGGTCGTAGGGCAGCCGCGCCCAGTCAGCGGTCATGGCGTCCTCGCTGGTCACCGGACGGAGCACGACGGGGTGCCCGTAGGTGCGCCCGTCCCCCTGGACGCCGACGGAGCGAACGTCGGCGAGCAGGACCACCGGGAACTGCCAGATCTCGCGGTCCAGGCCGGCGCGGGTGAGCTCCTCGCGAGCGATCGCGTCGGCCTGGCGCAGGATGTCAAGCCGCTCGCGGGTGACCTCGCCGATGATCCGGATGCCCAGCCCGGGGCCGGGGAACGGATGCCGCCAGACGATCTCGGGTGGGAGACCGAGCTGCTCCCCGACCAGGCGCACCTCGTCCTTGAAGAGGGTGCGCAGCGGCTCGACCAGCTCGAACTCGAGGTCCTCGGGCAGGCCGCCGACGTTGTGGTGCGACTTGATGTTGGCCGCGCCCTCGCCGCCACCGGACTCCACGACGTCGGGGTAGAGCGTGCCCTGGACCAGGTAGGCGACACCGGAGGCGACGCCGTTGGCATCCGCTGCGGTGTCGCCGAGGATGTCTGCCTCCGCGGCCTCGAAGACCCGGATGAACTCCCGGCCGATGGTCTTGCGCTTCTCCTCGGGGTCGGTGACCCCGGCGAGCGCGTCGAGGAAGCGCTTCTCGGCGTCGACCACGTGCAGGTCGACGCCGGTCGCTGCGACGAAGTCACGCTCGACCTGCTCGGCCTCGCCCTTGCGGAGCAGCCCGTGGTCGACGAAGACGCAGGTCAGCCGGTCTCCGATGGCCCGCTGCACCAGCGCGGCCGCCACCGCGCTGTCCACCCCGCCGGAGAGCCCGCAGATGGCCCGGCCGTCACCGACCTGGGCCCGGAGCTTCTCGACCTGCTCGTCGACGATGTTGACCATCGTCCAGGTCGGCCGGCAGCCGGCGATGTCGATCAGGAAGTGCTCCAGGACCACCTGGCCGTGCTCGGAGTGCAGCACCTCGGGGTGCCACTGCACGCCCGCGAAGCCTCGGGCCGTGTCCTCGAAGGCCGCGACCGGGGTGGCCGCCGTCTCGGCGAGCACCTCGAAGCCCTCCGGGGCCCGCGAGACGGCGTCGCCGTGGGACATCCACACGCGGTGCTCCACCGGGACACCCGCGAGCAGCACGCCGGGGGCGGTCACCCGCACCGGGGTGCGCCCGAACTCGGAGATGCCGGTGCGGGCCACCTCACCGCCGAGCGCCTGCGCCATCGCCTGGAAGCCGTAGCACATCCCGAAGACCGGGACGCCGCCGTCGAAGAGCGCGGCGTCGACCTGCGGTGCACCGGGGGCGTAGACCGAGGACGGGCCGCCGGAGAGGACCACCGCCTTCGGCCGGCGGGCGAGGATCTCGGCGACCGGCATCGAGCTCGGCACGACCTCGGAGTAGACCTTCGCCTCCCGGACCCGGCGGGCGATCAGCTGGGCGTACTGGGCGCCGAAGTCGACGACGAGGACGAGGTCGTGGTCGGTCAAGGAGAGCCCTTCCGCCGGAATTCTCGGTCGGGCGAGTCTATCGGCTGCAATCACGTAAGAATTTCCGCAGCCTGGGCATAACCCGCCCGGCATGGACTCGTTGAGCGGTGCAGATCCGGTGCTATTGCTCCCTCCCAGGCCGGATCTCGACAGGTCCGCGCAAGTGGACACACCAGGGCCCGACCTCCCTCCCTCCCCGGTCGGGCCCTGGATCGTCTTCCGGGCGCCCGGCGGACCCCGGTCAGGACATGACGGTCAGGACACGACGGTCAGGACACGACGGGGAGCCGCAGCGCGCCGGGGGCCGCTTCGGGTACGGCGGGGTGCAGCGGGGCGACCGGTGGGACGCTCCGGTAGGCCGAGCCGAGCGGCGGACGGGGGTCGGTCTGACCCTTGTTGGGCCAGAAGGCCATCGCCCGCTCGGCCTGGGCGGTGATGGTCAGGGACGGGTTCACGCCGAGGTTCGCCGAGATCGCCGAGCCGTCGGCGATGTGCAGGCCCCGATGGCCGTGCACCCGCTGCCAGGGGTCGACCACGCCGGTCTCGGCAGTCTCGCCGATGGTGCAGCCGCCGATGAAGTGGGCGGTCAGCGGCCGGTTGAGCTGCTCGCCGACGTTGCCGCCGGGGGTCCCGCCCAGCACCGCCGCCATCCGGCGGACCGCCTCGTTGGCCTTGGGGATCCAGCTCGGGTTCGGCGCACCGTGGCCCTGTCGCGAGGACAGCAGCCAGCCGAACGGCGTCCGTCGGGGGTAGGTGGTGATCGAGTTGTCGACCGTCTGCATCACCAGCGCGATCACCGTGCGCTCCGACCAGTGCTTGAAGTCGTAGAACTGGCGCACCTCCCCACGTCTGGCCCAGGTCTCGCGCAGCCAGGACTGCCACCGGGGCCGGGGCCCGTCGCCGTCGGTCAGCACGGTCTGCATCAGCGCCATCAGGTTGGAGCCCCTGCCGTAGCGCACCGGCTCGATGTGGGTGACCTCGTCGGGGTGCCATGACGACGTGATCGCCACGCCTGCGCTGTAGTCCACGGACCGGTCCGGGGCGATCGCGCCCAGCAGCGACTCGGAGTTGGTGCGGGTGAGCACGCCGAGCCGGTCGGAGACCCCCGGCAGGTCGCCGGTGGCCTTGAGCCGGTGCAGCAGCTTCTGGGTGCCCAGCGCCGCCGCGGCGAAGACGACCTGCTCGGCGGTGAAGGTCCTGGTGGCCCGCCGCCGCGACAGCTTCGCCTTGGTCCAACGCGCGTCGACGCGGTAGCCGCCGCCCGCGAGCGGGCGCACCCGGGTGACGGTGGTCAGCGGATGAACCACCGCGCCGTTCTTCTCGGCCAGGTAGAGGTAGTTCTTGACCAGGGTGTTCTTGGCGTTGTGCCGGCAGCCGGTCATGCACTCGCCACAGTTGAGGCAGGTACGCCGCTCCGGCCCCTCGCCGCCGAACCACGGGTCCGGGACCGTCGCGCCCTCGGGATCGGCCGGGCCACCGAAGAAGACACCGACCGGCGTGGGGTGGAAGGTCTGGCCGGCGCCCATGTCGTCGGCGACCTTCTTCATCACCTGGTCCGCGGGCGTGGTGTGCGGGTAGGTGGTGACGCCCAGCATCCGCTTGGCCTGGTCGTAGTAGGGCGCCAGCTCCGCCCGCCAGTCGGTGATCCCTGACCAGGACGGGTCGCGGTAGAACGCGTCCAGCGGCTCGTAGAGCGTGTTGGCGTACACCAGCGAGCCACCGCCGACGCCGGCACCGGCCAGGATCAGGCAGTCCCTGACCATGTCGATCCGCTGGATGCCGTAGCACCCCAGCGTCGGGTTGAAGAGGTAGCGCCTGAGGTCGAAGGAGGTGTCGGGGAAATCGTCGTCGTCGAACCTCGCGCCCGCCTCGAGCACCGCCACCCGGTAGCCCTTCTCGGTCAGCCGCAGGGCGGCGACCGATCCGCCGAACCCCGAGCCGACGACGACCACGTCGTAGTCGAAGCTCACCGCGGTGTGCATCAGGCCCTCCCGAGCTTCTTGAGCAGCCGCAGGGACAGCGTCATCATCCGCGCGTACCGCTCCTCGCTCATCCCCCACTGCGGGGCGAACCGCAGCACCGCCTGCGAGGCCACCGACTGCGCCTCGGTGTAGCGGTGGATGCCCTCGGGGCCCTGCCTGCGGCCCAGGCCGGACTCGCCCATTCCGCCCATCGGCGCCTCGATGCTGGCGAAGCTGGCCGCGTAGGCCTCGTTCACGTTCACGGTTCCGCAGCGGACCTGCCGGGCGACCGCCCGCGCCCGGCGCGTGTCGCGGCTGTAGACCGAGGCGTTCAGGCCGTACTCCCCCTCGTTGGCGCGCGCGACGGCGTCGGCCTCGTCGTGGAAGCGGTGGACCGAAACCACCGGTCCGAACGTCTCCTCGCCGAAACAGGCCATCGTGGGCGTGACTCCCTCCAGGATCGTCGGCTCGTAGAAGAACGGACCGAGGTCCGGGCGGCCCCGGCCGCCGGTGCGCACCGTCGCGCCCCGGGCCACGGCGTCATCGACGTGCGCCGTGACCCTGTCGAGCTGCTGCTGGCTGATCAGCGTGCCCATGTCGACGCCCCAGTCGGCGGTGCCGCCGAGCGTCATCGCCTCGGTGCGGGCGACGAACCGGTCCACGAAGCGGTCGTAGACCTGGTCTGCGACGAACATCCGCTCAGTGGAGACACACAGCTGGCCGGCGTTGGCGAAGCAGGCCCGCACGGCGCCCTCCGCTGCCCGCTCGACGTCTGCGTCGCGGAGCACGAGGATCGGGTTCTTGCCTCCGAGCTCCAGCGAGCAGCCGATCAACCGGTCGGCGCACTGCCGCGCGACCAGCCTGCCCGTGGCGGTGGAGCCGGTGAAGCAGAGGTGATCGGCGCGCTCGATCATCGCCGTGCCGAGCTCCGGGCCCGGCCCGGCGACCACGTTCCACAGGTCCCGCGGGAAGCCGGCCTCCTCGAGCAGCCGGGCACCGAGCAGCGCGGTCAGCATCGTCTGGGCGTCGGGCTTGATGACCACCCCGTTGCCGGCCAGCAGCGCGGGCAGGCCGTCGCCCAGGGAGAGGGTGAACGGGTAGTTCCACGGCGAGATGATCCCGACGACGCCCTTGGGCTGCCGGTCGACCTCCACGCGGGTCAGCCCCGGGATCACGCCCCGCCGGCGCCGGGCATCGAGGTGCCGGTGCGCCGTACGCCCGTAGTAGCGAGCGGTGAGGGCCACGTGCAGCGGCTCGTCGAAGGCGTGCTTGCGGGCCTTGCCGGTCTCCGCGCAGATCAGGTCGAGGATCTCGGCCTGGCGGTCCAGGACGATGTCGTGCAGCCGGAGCAGCATCGCCGCCCGGCCGTCCAGCGGCACGTGCTGCCAGGCCCGCTGCGCCCGGCGGGCGCGCTCGAAGGCCTCCGCGACGTCACCGGCGTCCGACTGCGGGATCGTCGCCAGCGGCTGCCCGGTCGCGGGGGCGCGCACCGTGACGACCCGTCCGGTCGTCGCCACCAGCCGGTCGGTGAGCGCTCGGGCCGACTCGGGGTCGAGGGCGTAGGACGCGGTCGGGTCGTGCTCCGGATCCGACGGGAGACCGGTGGTCTGTGACATGGGCCGAGAATAGACCGGTGGGTAACTTGGCTCGGCGCCCGCCGCTCAGCCGATCGCGCCCTTGTGCTCCAGCGCCCGGCGGCGCAGCATCACCAGCCCGGCGACGGCCACGGTGGCCAGCAGCGCCCCGCAACCCGTGCGCGTCGCGTGGGTCGTCTCCGCGACCAGCGAGCGGTTCGGCCCCTCGACAGCGATCCTGGTGGTCTGGGGGTACGCCGACCGGGCGCTCTCCTCGGCCTCCTCCGCGGACTCGAACCCGTATGAGACGAGCAGCGGCTCACCGCCCGCCTCCGCGGGGAACCAGCGCCAGCGCCAGAGCCCGTCGTCCTGCTGCCAGACGACGATCTTGTCGACAGGGATCTCCTCGGCGACCTCGCGCCGGGTGTGCCCGGAGCGTCGGAGCCTCACGGCTCGGCCACCTGCTCGGCCTCGATCTCCTCGGCTCCCCCTGCTGGCTCGACCTGCTGCTTGCGGGCCTTCGCCGACAGCCAGATCGGCGACTCGTGCAGCTCGCGGGTCGTCGACTCCTCCATCTCCTCCTCCACCACGCCCATGGCCGGCAGCCGGCCGCGGGCGACCCGCCAGGCGATGAAGCCGGTCACGAACGGCAGCGCCAGCGCCACCACGCGCAGGGTGACCCGGATGGTTCCGACGGGGACGCCGGTCCACATCACGATCGCCTCCTCGCCGGAAGCGACCAGCAGCACCGAGAAGAAGGTGATCACCACGACGCCGACGACGAACCGCCGGGGCGACGACGTGGGTGCGGCGGCGACGTGGTGGGTCCCGCGGTCACCGGTGAGTCGCCGGTCGATCCACGGCCATGCATAGAGCAGCCCGAAGGTCAGGCCCGGCAGGAGGATCGATGGCCAGAACTGGTTCGGCACGGTCATCCCCCAGAAGTGGATCTCCAGGGGCGGCATCAGCCGCAGGCCGCCCTCGATCCAGGCGATGTACCAGTCCGCCACGGACGGGGAGATGATCGAGTAGCTCTTGAACTCCCCCCAGGTCCAGATCGGGTTGATCTGCGCGAAGCCGCCCATGAAGAAGCAGACGGCGCCGACCGCGCAGAGCAGGGAAAGCGAGCGCAGGGCGTAGGCGGGCCACATCCGTGAGCCGACGACGTTGGCGTCGCTGCGACCCGGTCCCGCGAAATGGCTGTGCTTCTGCCGGATCAGCACCAGCATGTGCGCACCGATCAGTGCAGCAAGCAGGGCAGGCACGAGGAAGATGTGCAGGGCGTAGAGCCGCGGGATGATGTGCGGCCCCGGGAAGCCGGCGCCGAAGACGAAGTAGGTCAGCCACGGCCCGACTATCGGCACCGCCTCGAACACGGAGTAGAAGATGTGCAGGCCGGTGCCTGACAGCAGGTCGTCGGGCAGCGAGTAGCCGGCGAACGAGTTGAAGATCGCCAGGACCAGCAGGGTCACGCCGATGGTCCAGTTCAGCTCGCGTGGCTTGCGGAACATCCCGGTGAAGAAGATCCGGCAGAGGTGCAGCACGATCGCGCAGATGAAGATGTTGGCCGCCCAGTGGTGCACCTGGCGCATCAGCAGGCCGCCGCGGACGTCCCAGCTCAGGCTGACGGTGGAGGCGAACGCCGACGACACCTCTTGCCCGTGCAGGGCGGGGTCGGAGCCGATGTAGGTGGTGTCGGACGAGCTCGGGTCGAAGAACATCGCGAGGAAGATCCCCGTGGCGACAAGGATGATGAAGCAGTAGAGCGCGATCTCGCCGAGCATGAACGACCAGTGGTCGGGGAAGACCTTGCCGAGTGCCTCGCGGCCCATCCCCGCGAACCCGAGCCGCTGGTCGGCCTTGCGCAGCGGCTTGCGGACCAGGGCCCGGGCGATCCGGGACTGCTTCTGGCCGGTGTCCCCGCTCACGGCTTCTCCCTCCCGTCCGGCCAGCCCCACCAGGCCGCGCCCACCGGGCGGTCGAAGCCGCCCCGGGCGATCAGGAAACCGTTCTCGTCGGTGGCGAGCGGAAGCATCGGCAGCGGGTGCGAGGCGGGCCCCTCGACCGGCTTGCCGCCGTCGGCCGCGTCGAAGATCGAGTGGTGGCAGGGGCACAGCAGCTGTCGGGACTCGTCGGAGTAGAGACCCACCGGACAGCCGGCGTGGGTGCACAGCTTCGAGTAGGCAACCACCCCGTCGACGGTCCAGTTGGTGCGGTTCGCCGGCAGGTGCAGGTCGGCCGGGTCGATCCGGACCAGCAGGGTGGCCCCGGCAGCCTCGGTGATGTTGAAGCCCTCCGGGAAGACGGTGAGCACGCCGCCGTACTCCAGGTCGTCGGGCTTGACGCCGGTGCCGTCCTCGGTGACGATCGCCTGCCCGCGCTTGTAGACCCGTGACTCCAGCGACCGCTGCGGGTTGACGCCCATCTGCGGGAAGAGCGACCGCAACGGGAAGAGCGCCGCGAGGCCCAGGGTGCCGCCGGCGAACCCGAGCATCGACCAGAGCACCCGCGACCGCGGCACCGGCTGGGACGTCAGCGCCCCCATGAACTTCTCGAACTGCGGCTCGGGCGTGGGGCCGAGGTCGCGCTGCTCGACGAACTCGGGGCTCGCGCTGTCGATCCGCTTGGACCACAGCCCGAGGCCGATGGCAAGGAACATCAGCGCCCCGCCGAAGGTGCCGCCGTACCAGACGTTGCCCAGCCCCAGCACGTAGGTCGTGGCGAATCCAGCGGCGGCAAGGCTCGCCAGGCCGAAGCAGACGACGATGCCCATCGGGGGCCGCTCCTCGTCGGCGCGCCTGCTCATTGCTTCCTCCTCTGGCCCAGCAGCATGAGGACCACGATCAGCACCGGCACCGGGATCAGCCAGGCGACGCTCCCCTCGAAGATCGGTCCGAACTGGTCGAGGCCGTTGCCTCCCCTCACCTGGGGATTGCCGAGCGACGACGCGTAGGCGACCAGGTCGTCTAGCTGGGTCTGGTCGACCTGCTCGGTGGAGAACGGCGGCATCTCCCCTGGCCCGAGCCTGATCGCCTCAGCGATCTGCCTCCGGGTCTCGCGGTAGAGCTGGGGGGCGCGCTTGCCGTCCACGACGATCACGCCGGTGCCCGAGCTCGAGTGGCACGCTGCGCAGTGGGTGATGAACAGTGACTGGCCCTCAGCCTCGTCACCCGGGTGGATCGCGGGGATGGGCTTGCCGG
>JAICXL010000075.1 GCA_025980475.1 Nocardioidaceae bacterium
AGATCACCGGGGCGCTGAACAACTCCAAGACCACCGCGATCTTCATCAACCAGCTGCGCGAGAAGATCGGCGTCATGTTCGGCAGTCCGGAAACCACCACGGGGGGCCGGGCGCTGAAGTTCTACTCCTCCGTGCGGCTGGACGTCCGCCGGATCGAGACGCTCAAGGACGGCCAGGAGATGGTCGGCAACCGCACCCGGGTCAAGGTCGTCAAGAACAAGGTGGCGCCTCCGTTCAAGCAGGCCGAGTTCGACATCATGTACGGCAAGGGCATCAGCCGCGAGGGCGGCCTGATCGACGTCGGCGTCGAGGCCGGCCTCGTCCGCAAGGCCGGCGCCTGGTACACCTACGAGGGCGACCAGCTCGGCCAGGGCAAGGAGAACGCCCGGACCTTCCTGCGCGACAACCCAGACCTCGCCAACGAGATCGAGAAGAAGATCCTCGAGAAGCTCGGCATCGGTGCGAGCGTCGAGGACGAGGCCGTCAAGGACCCTGAGGGCATCGACGAGTTCTGAGGATGGCTGGACCCGGCGACGCCGAGCCGCCCGCGGACCGCGACCTCGGCCCGGACGCCGACCCGGAGTCGGTGGCCCGCAAGATCCTGCTCGACCAGCTGACCGGCCAGGCCCGGAGCCGGGCCGAGCTGGCGAAGAAGCTCGCGCAGAAGCAGGTCCCCGAGGACGTCGCCGGCCGCGTGCTCGACCGGTTCGAGGAGGTCGGGCTGGTCGATGACACGGCGTTCTCGCGCGAGTGGGTGGCCCAGCGGCACTCCGGGAAGGGGTTGGCGAAGCGCGCCCTGGCCCAGGAGCTGCGCCGCAAGGGGATCGATGACGAGACCGCCCGCGCCGCTCTGGACGAGGTCGACCAGGACGACGAGGTCGAGGCGGCGCGCATGCTGGTGCGGCGCAAGCTGCGGTCGGTGCAGGGCCTCGACCGTGACAAGGCGGTGCGCCGCCTTGTCGGCATGCTCGCCCGCAAGGGGCATTCCAGCTCGGTCGCCTTCCGGGTGGTCAAGGAGGAGCTCGACGTCGAGTTCGATGGCGGCCTCGAGTAGCGCGAGCGGCACCGATTCGGAGCCGGCGGGCAGGGGTACCCGAGGGTCATGCCCCCGCCGATGGATGAGAACCAGGTCGTGATGCGCGCCCTGGCGCTCTTCCTCGCGGTCGTCATCGCCTTCGCGATCGGCACCGGCTTCTGTCTCGGGGCCGGCCTGCTGCTGGGGGCCGGCGTCTTCGGTGCCCTCGGCTGGAAGCTCTTCGGCCAGGTGGTCCAGCCGGTGCACCTCAATGTCGTCGCCGGTGTCGCCGTGGCGAGCGCGCTGGCGACGCTGTGGGCCTCCTGAAGCACCCCGCGCGCCACCCGGCAGCGGCCACAATGAGGCCATGCGCATCGAGGTCCCGCGGTCGGCGGTGCGACCGGACGAGCCGTGGGTCGCCGCCGCCGAGCGGCGTGCGGCCGACATCGGGCTGACCGGCCGGCTCCTCGCCGTCGACCTCTCCGACGATCCGCTGGTCTTCGGGATCGACGAGCAGCACTGGTTCGCCTGCCGGCCGATGACCCGCGGCGACCTCCGCGACGTCTCCCGGTGGGTCAACCAGCCGCACGTCGTTCGCTGGTGGGACGAGCAGCGCAGCCTCGAGCAGGTCGCGGCGCACTACGGCCCGGCGCTGGCCGGGGACGACCCCACGAGGCTCTGGGTCTTCGAGGCCAACGGCCGGTCCGTCGGCTTCGCCCAGGACTACCGGATCGGGGACCACCCCGACTACGCGCTGCTCACCGGCAAGCCGGACGCGGTCGGCATCGACTACGCGATCGGCGAGCCGGCGTTCGTCGGCCACGGGCTCGGCACCAGCCTGCTGTGGGTGCTGGTGCGCGAGGTGGTGGTGCCGTCGTACGACGACCTCCGCGAGGTGCACGCGGCCCCGGACCACCGCAACGCCGCCTCGCTGCGGGTGCTGGCCAAGCTCGGCTTCCAGCAGGGCACCTGGTTCGACGAGCCGCACGACCCTGAGGAGCCGGGCGGCCGGGTCGACACGGTCATCGGGTGCACGCTCGACGTGGCGGAGGTCATCGGCCCTGTTACTGACAGGTAGCATCGGGCCGTGAGCCGCGTCCTGGACCTGCACCGCAAGGCCACCGCGATCCCGGTGGTGGGGGACCGGCTGTTCTCCTTCGCGTTCAGCCAGGTGGCGCCGTACTTCTGGTCGGTCCGGCCGCGGTTCACCCGGATCGAGCCGAACCACGCCGAGGTCGTCGTGGCCAAGCGCCGCCGGGTGCAGAACCATCTCGGCACCGTGCACGCGATCGCGCTGTGCAACGGCGTCGAGGCCGCGATGGGAGTGCTGGCCGAGGCGAGCATCCCGGCGAGCAAGCGCTGGATCCCGAGGGGGATGGAGGTCGCCTACACCGCCAAGGCGACCAGCGACATCACCTGCATCGCCGAGACCGACCCGGAGCAGTGGACCGACGCCGCCCTGCCGGCCTCCGGTGGAGAGGTGCCGGTGCGGGTCAAGGGCGTGCGCGACGACGGCACCGTGGTGATCCAGGGCGTGATCCGGCTCTGGGTCACCGACCGACCGACGGTCGAGCCAGGGGTCAGTGCCTGAGGATGGTGCCGAGGAAGTCACGCGCCCGCTGCGTCCGCGGGTGCGTGAAGAACTCCTCCGGGGTGGCCTCCTCGACGATCGCTCCGTCGGCCATGAACACCACGCGGTCGGCCGCCGTGCGCGCGAAGCCCATCTCGTGGGTCACGACGATCATGGTCATGCCCTGCTTCGCCAGGTCGACCATGACGTCGAGGACCTCCTTGATCATCTCGGGGTCCAGCGCCGAGGTGGGCTCGTCGAAGAGCATCACCTTCGGGTCCATCGCCAGTGCCCGGGCGATCGCCACGCGCTGCTGCTGGCCGCCGGAGAGCTGGGCGGGAAGCTTGTCGGCCTGCTCGCCGACGCCGACCCGCACCAGGAGCTCCCGGGCCCGGGCCTCGGCGTCCTCCCGCTTCTGCCCACGCACCTTGATCGGCCCGAGCGTGACGTTCTCGAGGATGGTCCGGTGGGCGAAGAGGTTGAAGCCCTGGAAGACCATCCCGACCTCGGCTCGCAGGGCGGCGAGCTGCCTGCCGTCCTGGGGCAGCGCCTGGCCGTCGAGGGTGATGGTGCCCTCGTCGATGGTCTCGAGCCGGTTGATCGTGCGGCACAGGGTCGACTTGCCCGACCCCGACGGGCCGATCACGACGACCACCTCGCCACGGTGAACGTCGAGGTCGATGCCCTTGAGTGCCTGCAGGTCGCCGAACCACTTGCTGACGCCCGCGAGGTGCACCAGCGCCTGGCCCGCCGGGGCGGGCGGTGCCGGCTGCACGAGGTCTGCCATCAGCCAGAACCTAGCGGTCCGGGGGCTGCGGGGGCATCCCCGCGGCTGTGTCGAACGGTGTTTCGAGTCCGCACCGCGATCCGCCGACTCGCGTTTGGCCCATCCCCTGGCGGGCACCGGGTCTCCTTGACCGGAAGGAGTGCACGTGGCAACCCGCAAGCTCATCGGTGATCTCACGACCCGTGCCGTCTCGGCGGCCGTCTCCGGCGCGCGGCACCCGATCGGCACCGCCAGCTATGGCGTCGGTGTCGCCAAGGGCGTGGCCGAGGTCGGTTTCTCGGTGGCCCGTAGCCTGATCGGTGGCCGCCACGACCTGCCCGGCGGGCTGACCGGCGACGTCACCGACCCGGTGCCGATGCCCGAGCCGGTCCCGCCGCCCGCTCCGGCGCCGACGCCGACCCCCGTGCCCAGCCCGGGGCCGACCCCGCCGCCGGTGCCGTCCCCGGAGCCCGTCCCCCAGCCGTCGCCGATGAAGACGTCCGACCGGGTCGTGGACGCCGGTGAGGACATCAGCGGCGCCGAGGCAGCGGAGGAGCGGCTCGACTCGATGGAGACCGAGCCGCAGGCTGCGTCCAGGGCGGGCGCCCACGGCGGGCCGGACCCCGAGGAGCGCGTGGCCAACTGGGGTGACGAGCTCACCGACGACGTCGAGGTGCAGACCCCGGTCGGCACCACGGGCGCGGGTGAGGCCTACAACCCCGACACCACTGACACCGACCTGCAGCAGCCGGGCACCGAGCCGCTGATGGACCCGTCGCTGACCAAGTCGATCAAGAGCGAGGCGGACACGATGCAGAAGGCGGCAGATCCCAACAAGTCCTGAGAGGTTTCGGGGTCGGGGAGGGGTCGCCGTACCCTAGACCCGCCATGACCGCAGCCCCGCGCACCTACGAAGTCCGCACCTACGGGTGCCAGATGAACGTCCACGACTCCGAGCGCCTCACCGGGCTGCTCGAGGAGGCGGGGTACGTCGCTGCCGCTGACGAGGCGGTCGCCGACGTGGTGGTGTTCAACACCTGTGCCGTGCGGGAGAACGCCGACAACCGGCTCTACGGCAACCTCGGCCACCTCGCGCCGGTGAAGGCCGCGCGGCCCGGCATGCAGATCGCGGTCGGCGGCTGCCTGGCGCAGAAGGACCGCGGTGAGATCACCAAGCGGGCGCCCTGGGTCGACGTCGTCTTCGGCACCCACAACATCGGGTCGCTGCCGGTGCTGCTCGAGCGGGCGCGGGTGCAGCAGGAGGCCCAGGTCGAGATCCTCGAGTCGCTCGAGGTGTTCCCGTCGACGCTGCCGACCAGGCGCGAGTCGGCCTACGCCGCGTGGGTGTCGGTCTCGGTCGGCTGCAACAACACCTGCACGTTCTGCATCGTGCCGTCGCTGCGCGGCAAGGAGAAGGACCGGCGCCCCGGTGAGGTCCTCGCGGAGATCCGGGCGCTGGTCGACGAGGGCGTCTCCGAGGTCACGCTGCTGGGGCAGAACGTCAACAGCTACGGCGTGGAGTTCGGCGACCGCTTCGCCTTCTCGAAGTTGCTGCGCGCCTGCGGTGAGGTCGAGGGCCTGGAGCGGGTCCGGTTCACCTCCCCGCACCCGGCCGCGTTCACCGACGACGTGATCGCGGCGATGGCCGAGACGCCCAACGTGATGCCCCAGCTGCACATGCCGCTGCAGTCGGGCTCGGACAAGGTGCTGCGCGACATGCGGCGGTCCTACCGGCAGTCCCGCTACCTCGGCATCATCGAGCGGGTGCGGGCGGCGATGCCCGAGGCGGCGATCACCACTGACATCATCGTCGGCTTCCCCGGCGAGACCGAGGCGGACTTCGCCGAGACGATGACAGTGGTGCGCGAGGCCCGGTTCGCGCAGGCGTTCACCTTCCAGTACTCCAAGCGGCCCGGGACCCCCGCGGCCTCGCTGGAGCAGCAGGTGCCGCGGGACGTGGTGCAGGAGCGCTACGAGCGGCTCGTCGCGCTGGTCGAGGAGATCGCCTGGGCCGAGAACCGGGCGCTCGAGGGGCGGGTCGTCGAGCTGATGGTCGCCGAGGGCGAGGGCCGCAAGGACGCCGCGACCCACCGGTTGTCCGGCCGGGCCCGCGACAACCGGCTGGTGCACTTCGCGCCGGTGGACGCGGCCGGCGGTGAGGTCGTCGCACGCCCGGGGGACGTGGTCGAGGTCGAGGTGACGTACGGCGCCCCTCACCACCTCGTCGCCGACGGCCCGGTGAGGTCGGTGCGTCGTACCCGCTCGGGCGATGCCTGGGAGGCGCGCACGGCCGAGCCCGCGAAGGGCGTCCCGCTCGGCCTGCCCACGGTGGGTGTGCCCGCACCGACCCCGGACGCGGCCTCCTGCCGCTGACCCGCAGGGTCACCCGGTCGGCTCGGACTCCTCGCTGTCGCGGCCGCCGTCGGTGTCGTCGGGCTCCTGGATCGCGTCGGGCATGTCCTGGTCGTCGAACTGCGCCGAGAGCGGCGGGTCGGGCGTGACCGGCGGGATCTGGGTGTGCTCGACGTAGCCGACGCCGCCCGGTGCATGGCTGGGCGCCGGCGGCGGGTCGACGTGCACGTCCGGGTTCTCCCGGACCTCGGGCAGGTCCTCCTTCTTCATGACTCGTCGGTGCCCGTGCAGGCGGGTGCGAAACCCCGCTGTGCTACTTGATGTCGTCGTCCTTGCCGTCGAGGCCGTCGAGGAAGTCCTTGCCCTTGTCGGCGCCGGAGTTGATCTGGTCGCCGTACTTGCCGCCGGTCTTCTCGTCGAGCAGGTCGCCGGCCTTGTCCACGCCGCCACCGATCTGCTCCCCGTGCTCGTCCACCGCGTCGCCGAGCCGGTCCTTCGCGTCGTCCATGAAGCTCATCTGCTGATCCTCCGCTCGAGAATGCCCGACCGGCCGCCGGGCAGGCTTTGTCACACTAGGCCCCATGGCAGCCGCAGGTCACCCCCCGGCAGGCCGGGTGCTGGCCGTGGTGGGGGCGACCGCTGCGGGCAAGAGCGGCCTGGCCCTCGACATCGCGGAGCGGCTCGGCGGCGAGGTGGTCAACACCGACGCGATGCAGCTCTATCGCGGGATGGACATCGGTACGGCGAAGCTGCCGGTCTCCCAGCGGCGGGGCGTCGTGCACCACCTGCTCGACGTCCTCGACGTCCGCGAACCGGCGAGCGTCGCCGAGTTCCAGGTCTGGGCGCGGGAGGTGATCGACGACTGCCTGCGTCGAGGCGTCACCCCGGTGCTGGTCGGCGGCTCGGCGCTCTACGTGCGGGCGGTGCTGGACGAGTTCTGCTTCCCGGGCACGGATCCGGACGTGCGGGCGCGGTGGGAGCGGGCGCTGGCCTCGGCCGGGACGGCGGCGCTGCATGCCGAGCTCGCCGCGCGCGACCCGGCCGCAGCGGCACGGATCCTGCCCGGCAACGGCCGCCGGATCGTGCGCGCCCTCGAGGTCATCGAGCTCACCGGGCAGCCGTTCAGCGCCTCCCTCCCCACCATGCGCTACCACTACCCGGGCGCCTGCCAGGTGGGTGTCGACATCGATCGCCCCACGCTCGACGGACGCATCGAGGCCCGCGTCGAGCAGATGTGGGCCGCAGGTCTGGTGGACGAGGTGCGGGCACTCGCCGACCGCGGGCTGCGGACCGGGCGCACCGCCAACCGGGCGCTGGGCTACCAGCAGGTGCTCGCCTTCCTCGACGGGGCGTCCAGCGAGGAGGAGGCCCGGGAGCGGACCGTCACCGGCACCCGGCGGTTCGCGCGCCGGCAGGACAGCTGGTTCCGCAAGGACCCACGGATCACCTGGGTGCGCTGGGACGACCCCGCCCGCGTCGACTTCGCCCTCGCGGCCCGTTGAGTTGGGCCTCGTGGCCTGTCGAGTTGGGCCTTCTGGCCCGTCGAGTTGGGCCTTCTGGCCCGGCCGATCACTGGCGGGCGATGAGGTACTGCACCACGATCCAGGAGAGCACCAGGGACACCACGGCCCCGACCTCGGTCGGCCAGAGCAGCATCGGCACGGTGGTCACCGCCCAGATGTCGAATCCGCGCAGGACGCTGCCGTAGAGATTCGTCGGGACGCCGCCGGCCGGCGTGGACACCAGCGGCTTGGAGTAGTCCGGCGGCCGGCCGGTCACCCAGCGCACGGCTGCGGCGAGGCCGGCGGCACCACAGGCGACGCCCATCTCGAGCGCCGCGGACCAGGGCACGTCGACCGAGCTGTGCAGCGTGGGAGCACAAGCCAGCCCGAAGAGCACCAGCGCGCCGCCGGGGATGACGATCATCGTCGCTCGCGTGGTGGAGACCGGGAACGGCATCGCCCGCAGCAGGCTCGGTGTGCGGGTGACCACGCGCAGCGCCGTGCACAGCCCGAGCCCGGTCAGGAACCCGGTGAGCGAGATCGCCAGCGGCTGCGCCCGGCCGAGGCCGATCGTGGCCGCGGCGTACGGCACCACCACCGCGGCCGCAACCACCACCAGCGTCTGGGGGCTGCGTCGCAGCCGGATCAGGTCCGCGCGCACGAGCGCTCGCGACCCCGAGGGCCCGCCGCGGCGCGAGCGCACCGACTCGCGCCCGGCCCAGCGGCGGGAGAGCAGCACGTCGTAGAGCAGCGCCAGGTCCAGGGTGGCCAGCGCGCCGGACAGCCCCGGAGCCATCCGGCCGCCGGGCGCGAGGTCGTGCCGGGTGAGCCGGTCGAGCCGGCGGAAGGCGGGCAGGGTGGTCGCGAGCGCGAGCAGGAGTACGACGACCAGCACCGCACCCCACACCGCACCGAAAGCGGGATCGCCCAGCACCGGAGCTGCATCGAGTGCCAGCACCACCAGGGCCGCCCAGACGACGGCGGCGAGCAGCCAGGTCGCCCAGCGGGCCAGCCGCGGGCGGTCGGCCTGCGACAGCAGCGCGAGGCCGAGCGCCGCCAGTGCGACGAAGGCGACCGACAGGGCCATGGCCACAATCGAGGCCACCACGAATCCGGCGAGGGTGGCCACCACGGCGGCGACCGCTGCGGCGACGAGCACGACCACGCCGGCGAAGACCAGCAGGGCAGGCCGCAGCAGCGCCCCCCGGTCGAGCGGCGCAGCGAGCAGCCACGAGGCGGTGGCGGGAGAGGCGTGCGCGGGTCCGAAGAGCCGGGCCACACCGAGGGCGGTCCCGACGACCGCGAGGCCGATGACCCACGGCAGCCAGCTGCGCGCCTCGGCGCAACCGCCCGCGCGGCAACCGGCCGACGCCGCCCAGCGGGCGTGGACGAGGATGTTGATCGCGATCGCGCCGAACATCAGCGTCGCGAAGACCGCGATGTAGGCGTCGGTGAAGACGTCCCAGAAGCGGGCCTCGGCCCGGCCGCGACGCCAGTGCCGGATGTCCGCGCGGATGTCGCGAACCTCGGCGGCACCACCCCGCTCTGCGGCGTCGGTCACGGTCACCGGTGCCTCAGTTCGACGGTCCTGTCGGCGACCGCATCGATCAGGCCCTGGTCGTGGGAGGCCATCAGGATGCCGAGCCCGTCGGCCTTGTCGGCGTTGAGCCGGTCGGCGAGCCAGGCCAGGCCCTGGCTGTCGAGCCGCTGCTCGGGCTCGTCGAGCACCAGCAACCGCCGTGGCCGAACGAACGCGCTGGCCAGCGCCAGCCGGGTCCGCTGCCCGGTCGACAGCGTGCCGGGCAGTTGGCCCGACTGGTCGATCAGGCCGACGTCCTGGAGGACGTCGTCGACGAGGGTGTCGGCGTCGGCGACCCCGTGGGCGTGGGCGAACAGGTCGAGGTGCTCCACGACGCTGAGGTCGGGGAAGAAGTCGATGTCGTCCATCACGACGGCCAACGCCGCCCGGATCCGCGGGTCGCGCTCGTCGAGCTTGCGACCGTCGAGGTGGATCTCGCCCTCGCTGGGCTTGTCGGTGCCGGTGATGCAGCGCAGGACGGTCGACTTGCCGCTGCCGTTGGGCCCGATCAGCGCGACCGCCGTACCCGCCTTGACCTCCAGATCGAGGTCCTTGACCACGTCGACCTCACCGAAGCGCCGGCCGAGGCCACGAACGCGCAGCAGCGGGATCTCGGCCTCGCGCTTCTTCGCCGAGCCTTTCTTCTCCGGACCCTTCTTCTCCGGACCCTTCTTCTCCGCGGTCTTCTTCGCAGGGCGCTTGCTCACACAGGTCAGGTTCGCAGATCGCCGCGCCCCGCGCCCCGGCAGGTCTGGCTCAGGCCGCGAGGCAGGGGATCAGCACGGCGCCGTCGCACGCGGTGCACACCCACGCCTCCAGCCCGTCGGCCTCCACCGGCAGGAAGATCGTCACCGTCTCGCAGTCCTCGCACCGCCGGTCCTCGCCGCGGAGCATGAGCAGTTCGTCCATGGCAAGACCATCGCACGCCGCACCGACAGAACCGTTGAATTCCGCCCCGTGGCCCGTCGACTTCGGGGTTCTGGCCCCTCGACTTCCGGCGTTCGGCCGGTTGAGTTGGCACTTCCGGACCTCGGGAGGGCGACGGGTGATCGACGCGGCGGGAACGTGGCAGGGTGGGCGGATGGTGACGCAGTACTACACCGCCTCCAGCGTCGACGGCTTCATCGCCACGACCGACCACTCGCTGGACTGGCTGCTCAGCCGCGACATCGACCAGGCCGGACCGATGTCCTACCCGTCCTTCCGCGAGCACGTCGGCGCGATGGCGATGGGCGCGACCACCTACCAGTGGATCCTCGACCACGACGAGGGCTGGGACTACACGCTCCCCGCCTGGGTCTTCACCCACCGCGAGTTCTCCGCGCCGGACGGCGACGTCCGGTTCACGCAGGCGCCGGTCGCCGAGGTGCATGCAGAGATGGTGCCTGCGGCCGGCGGTCTCAACGTCTGGGTGGTCGGCGGTGGGGACCTCGTCGGCCAGTTCTGCGACGCGGGGCTGCTGGACGAGGTGTGGGTGCAGTACGCCCCGGTCACGCTCGGCGACGGCGCGCCGCTGCTCACCCGCCGGGTGGAGCTGCGGCTGGAGGAGCTTGCGCAGAACCGCGAGTTCGCGTGCGGCAGGTGGAGCGTCGTACGGCGGGCCGCGGGGCCCAACTGAACGGGCCGCAGGGCCCAACTGAACGGGCCGCAGGGCCCAACTGAACGGGGTGGGAGAATCGCCGGCGTGAGCGACTACGCGTTCGTCAAGGGCCACGGCACCGAGAACGACTTCGTGCTGCTGCCCGACGCAGGAGGCCACCGCGAGCTGACCGCGGAGCGGGCGGTGCGGCTGTGCAACCGGCGGACCGGCATCGGCGCCGACGGGGTGATCCGGGTCGTGCGCACCGACGCCACCGACGACCCGGCGGCGGTGGCAGCGCGGAGGCAGGCGCGGTGGTTCATGGACTACCGCAACGCAGACGGCTCCCTGTCCGAGATGTGCGGCAACGGCATCCGGGTGCTCGGGCTCTACCTCGCAACCCACGCCGACGTCGATCCGCGCGACCCCCTGCCGATCGCCACCCGGGCGGGGATCAGGACGCTGCTCTACGACGGCGACCGGATCACCGTCGACATGGGCACGCCCGACGTGCTCGGCGAGACCAAAGTGTCGGTGGGCGAGCACACCTGGACGGCGACCCGGGTGAGCATCGGCAACCCGCACGCGGTGGCGTTCGTCGAGTCGCTCGACGACGTCGGGCCACTGGCCGAGGAACCCGCCTTCGACGCCGGTCACTTCCCGGACGGGGTGAACGTCGAACTGGTCGTGCGGCGCGGCGACCAGCACGTGGCGATGCGGGTGCACGAGCGCGGCTCGGGGGAGACCCGGTCCTGCGGCACGGGCGCGTGCGCGGTGGCGGTCGCCGCCTCGACGGCCGACCACGCCGAGCGCGGGACGTCGTACACCGTGGACCTGCCGGGCGGCACCCTCGACGTCGTCTGGACGCAGAACGACCGGGTGCTGATGACCGGGCCGGCGGTGCTGGTCGCCGAGGGCATCACCGACCTGTAGCCCGCGGGCTCCTATGCTCGGGCGCATGGAGATCAACGGAGTCAGCGCAGTCGTGACCGGGGCCGCGTCGGGGATCGGCGCCGCCGTCGCCCGCCAGCTCGCCGACCGTGGCGCGAAGGTCGTCGTCGCGGACCTGCAGGCCGACAAGGGCGAGGCGCTCGCGAAGGAGATCGGCGGGGCCTTCGCACGCGTCGACGTCACCGACACCGACCAGATCAAGGCGGCCGTCGAGCAGGCGACCGCGCTGGGCCCGCTGCGGGTGTGCGTGAACTCCGCCGGCATCGGCTGGGCGCAGCGGACGATCGGCAAGGACGGGGAGTACGACTCCGCGCACGACCTCGACGCCTACCGACGCGTCATCGCGATCAACCTGATCGGCACCTTCGACACGCTCCGGCTTGCCGCCACCGCGATGAGCCGGCTCGAGCCGACCGACACCGGCGAGCGCGGCGCGATCGTCAACGTGGCCTCGGTGGCCGCCTTCGACGGGCAGATCGGGCAGGCGGCCTACTCCTCGTCCAAGGGCGGCATCGTCGGGATGACCCTGCCCGTCGCCCGCGACCTCTCCGCGGTCGGGATCCGGCTGAACACGGTCGCGCCGGGGCTGATCGACACCCCGATCTACGGCGAGGGCGAGCAGTCCGAGCAGTTCAAGGCCCACCTGGGGCAGAGCGTGCTCTTCCCCAAGCGGCTGGGCGTGCCCGACGAGCTGGCCGCGATGGTGCTGGCCTGCCTGACCAACTCCTACCTGAACGCCGAGACGATCCGCGTCGACGGCGGGATCCGGATGCCACCGAAGTGACGCCTCGACGGGTCAGGCGCGCCAGAACTGACGCCTCGGCGGGTCAGGCGCGCCAGAACTGACGCCTCGGCGGGTCAGGCGCCGTGGGAGTGGCCGGGGTTCGTCCGCCGGTCGAAGCGGTGCGGCGGCAGCGCGTTGGCCGGCTCCGGCTCGGGACCGGTGGCGGGATCCGGGGTCTTCTCGGGTGGGTCGTCCTCGCCGGGCGGGGTGGGCCCGGGAGTCTGCGTCGGCGCAGCACCGTGGGTGGCCTCCTCGGTGGACCCCTGCACGTGGCCGACCCGCTCGCTGCTGATCCCCATCTCGCCGGCCAGCCGATCCGGCCCGCCGCCGCTGGGGTCGGTCTCCAGTGCGGCCTCGGCCTGCGCGGCCGGGTCGTCGTCGACGCCCTGCTCGTCCTGGGTGGGGTGCGGCAGCTTGTCGTCGGCCATCACACGGCCCCCCTCACTCGGCGCCGGAGTTGTCGGACGGCTGGTCCAGCGCGGTGGCGGCGTTCTCCTCCTGCAGCACCGGCTCCATCACGCCCGGGTTGGGGTCCTGCTGCGCCTCGGGGTCCGGACGGCCGGGGATGGTGCCGGTGTCGGGCGCGTCCTGGCGCTGCGGACCGCCCGGCGGCGTGGGCACCTCGACGCCCTCGGGAACGGGGTTGGCGGGGCCCGGCTTGGTCGGCTGCTCACTCATGGTGTCGCCGTACCCGCGCGCCCGACCGGCATAAACCCGTCGCACCCCGCGTTGTCGGTATCTACGCTGGAGGCATATGACGAACTCACCTGAGCCCTTCTCCCTCGACGCCGCGCTCGCGCAGACCGAGGGCTGGGATGGGGAGTCGGGGTACGACGACACCTCGCCGACCGGCCCCGACCCCGAGGAGACCACCGGCGCCTACGACCTGGCCGAACGGCACGCCCTGCGCCGGGTGGCGGGACTGTCCACCGAGCTGGAGGACGTCACCGAGGTCGAGTACCGCCAGCTCCGCCTCGAGCGGGTGGTGCTCGTCGGTGTCTGGACCGAGGGGTCGGTGCAGGACGCGGAGAACTCGATGGCCGAGCTGGCCCTGCTCGCCGAGACCGCCGGCTCGCAGGTGCTCGACGCGCTCTACCAGCGCCGCGACAACCCCGACCCGGCGACGTTCATCGGCCGCGGCAAGGTCGACGGCCTCAGGGAGATCGTCCAGTCCACCGGCGCCGACACCGTCATCTGCGACGGCGAGCTCGCCCCCAGCCAGCTGCGCAACCTCGAGGACAAGGTGAAGGTCAAGGTCGTCGACCGCACCGCGCTGATCCTCGACATCTTCGCCCAGCACGCGAAGTCCCGCGAGGGCCAGGCCCAGGTCGAGCTCGCCCAGCTCAGCTATCTCAAGCAGCGGCTGCGCGGCTGGGGCGGCAACCTCTCCCGCCAGGCCGGCGGCCGGGTCGGCTCGCAGGGCGGCGGCATCGGTGGCCGTGGCCCCGGTGAGACCAAGATCGAG
>JAICXL010000074.1 GCA_025980475.1 Nocardioidaceae bacterium
CGAGCGGCAGCACCAGCGGGGTCGAGTCGCCGTAGGACAGCAGGGCGCCGTCGGTGCCGAGCGTGACCGCCACCGAGCCGACCTGCCACTGCCTGACGAGGCGGGCGGCGCACCGGCCGGCCCAGCCGATCTGCTCGCGACGCGAGGCGGGCCGAGCCACCCCGAGGAAGGCAGCGACCTCGGCCACGTTCGGGGTGACCACCCGCGTGCCGGCGACCGGCGGGCCGCCACGCGGGTGGGGGTCCCAGACCAGCGGCACCCGGTGGGCGGCGGCGGACAGCAGCTCGCGGACCCACGGGAGCGACGTCAACCCGCAACCGTAGTCGGACACCAGCACGACGTCGGCGTCCTCGAGGGCCGCGGCCAGCAGCGCCGGAGACTCGACGGGCACGCACGACCCGGGCAGGTCGGTGCGCAGCAGCGTGTGCCCGTCGGCGCGGGCGCGGGTCTTCACCGTGGTGGTGCCACGGTCGGGCAGCGACACCAGGTCCACGCGCGCCGACAGCAGCGACGCCAGCTCGCGCCCGGCGTCGTCGTCGGCCAGCGGACAGGCCAGCGCCACCGCGGTGTCGTGCGCGGCGGCCAGCCAGGCCGCCAGGCCGGCGCCGCCGGGACGCGACAGCCGGTGCTGCTGCTCGAGCACCATCGCGGGCGCGTCCGGGGCGGTGCGGTTGACGGTGCCGGTCACGTCGACGTCGAGCAGGGCGTCGCCGACGACGAGCACGCGAGGGTGTGCGCGGCTCACGAGGCCACCCTGGGCCGCCGCTGGGGCAGCGACGCGGCCCCGACGGCGCGGTCGAAGGCGGCGCACAGGATGTGCATCGCGACCAGGTGGAGCTCCTGCACCACGCCGGTCTGCGAGGTGGGTACGGCGAGCACCCGCTCGCTGGCCTCCGCGAGGGGGTTCGGGGCCGCCCCTGTCATCGACCACACCCGCACCCCCACCGACCGGGCCGCCTCGGCCGCCGCGACGACGTTGGCACTGCGCCCGCTCGTCGAGAAGCAGACCAGCACGTCCCCGCGACGACCGTGCGCCAGCACCTGCCGGGCGAAGACCTGGTCGGCCGGGTAGTCGTTGAGGATGGCGGTCAGCGTCGATGTCTCGGCCGACAGGCAGATCGCGCAGTAGGGACGTCGCTCCTCGTCGTACTTCCCGACGAACTCGCCGGTGAGGTGCTGGGCCTGGGCCGCACTGCCACCGTTGCCGCAGGCCAGCAGCTTGCGGCCGTGCGGCAGCAGCTGGGCCAGGTCGGTGCCCCAGTCGGCGGCCACCTCCGCGCCGGCCTCGAAGTCGTCGATCGCCTCCCGCAGCGCCGCCAGGTGGTCGTGGCCCGTGGTCATCGCAGCACCTGCCGCTCCGGCGGCCGGCTTCGCGAGGATTCGAGCACGTCGAGGTAGACGCGCTCGGTCTCCGCGGCGACGTGGACCCAGTCGAACCGGGCGGCGGCGCGGCGGTGGGCGTTCTCGCCGTACCTCTTCCGCAGCCGGTCGTCCGACAGCAGCCGCCGCAGCGCCGCGGCGACCTCCTCGGGCTTGTGGGGCTGCACCAGCAGCCCGGTCTGCTCGTGGGCCACGGTGTCGAGCTGGCCGCCGACAGCGGTTGCGACGACGGGCCGGCCGCAGGCCATCGCCTCGACCGGCACGATGCCGAACGGCTCGTACCAGGGCACCGACGCCACCACGTCGGCCGAGGCCATCAGCGCCGGGATGTCGTCGTGCCCGACGCGGCCGAGGAAGCGGACCCGGTCGGCAGATCCGGCCGCCTCGGCGACGCGAAGCAGCCGCTGCACCTCCTCGTCGAGCTCGAGCGCGTCGGCCGGCGGCCCACCGGCGACCATCAGCTCGGCGTCGGGCAGCCAGCGCATCGCGGTGATCAGGTCGGCCAGTCCCTTGCGGGGGACCAGCCGGCCCAGGCTCAGCACCCGGTGGGGCATCCGCCTGCGGACCGACGCCGCCGGCAACGGCCTGAAGAGGCGGGTGTCCACCCCGCAGGGCACCACGGTGCACCGGTCCGGGTCGAGGCCCTGGCCGCGCAGCTCGGCGACCTCGTCGCGCGACGTCGCCACGACCCGGTCGACGGCCCCGGCCAGCCAGCGCTCGTGAGCGATCCGCTCCGGCGGGCTGGTGTCCTCGCAACCCTGGTGCCGTCGCTTGACGACGCCGAGCGCGTGGAAGGTGTGCAGGTGCGCCGGTGCGCCGGCACGCCGCTCCTCCAGCGCCCACCGCGTGGCCAGGCCGCTCATCCAGAAGTGCGAGTGCACCACGTCGAAGCCCTTGCCCGCCATCCGGTCGGCGATGCCGGCGGCGAACTCGCCCATGTGGCCGAGCAGCTCGTCCTTGGGCACCTCCGACGGCGGTCCGGCGTCAACGTGCTCGACCGCGTAGCCCGGCGTCGTGACGACCTCCGGCAGCGAGGTGCTGTCGCGCCGGGTGAAGACGGTGACCTCGTGGCCGAGCCGGGCGAGCTCGCCGGCCAGCGCGGCGACGTGCACGTTCTGTCCGCCGGCGTCCACGCCGCCCAGGGCGGCCAGGGGGCTGGCGTGCTCGGAGACCATCGCGATCCTCATGTCAGCTCCTCGTCCGCTCGGGATGGCGGTCACGCCGGACGACGTAGGGACCGATCGCCAGCAGGTCCACGGGCGCCGACCCGAAGCACTCGAGTGCGTCGAGCGGGCTGTCGACCATCGGGCGGCCGGCGGTGTTGAGGCTGGTGTTGACCACGACCGGCAGGCCCGTGCGCCGCTCGAAGGCGGCCAGCATCCGGTCGACCAGAGGCTCGTCGGCCGGGTCGACGGTCTGCACCCGCGCGGTGCCGTCGACGTGCACCACCGCGGGGATGCGGTCCCGCCACTCGTCGGCGACGTCGTGCACGAAGAGCATGTACGGCGACGGCAGCGGACCGCGCCGGAAGATCGTCGCGGCCGCGCCGGCGCGCACCATCGGGGCCACCGGCCGGAATGACTCGCGGCCCTTGACCGCGTTGAGCCGGTCGAGGTTGGCAGCGCTGCCGGGGTTCGCCAGCAGCGACCGGTGCCCGAGGGCGCGCGGACCGTACTCGCTGCGGCCCTGGAACCACGCCACCACGCCGTCGTCGGCGAGGCATTGCGCGACCTCCTCGGCGACGTCGACCGGCCTCTCCCACGGCACCGCAGCGGTGCGCAGCCGGTCCTCGATCGCGGTGTCGCTCCAGCCGCGGCCGAGGTCGGCCGCGCCGAACGGGGCCAGCTGCTCCGCGGCGTCGTAGGAGACCTGCAGCGCGGCCCCGAGCGCGGTGCCGGCATCACCGGCTGCCGGTTGCACCCAGACGGTGTCGTAGGCGCTCTCGGCGAAGATGCGGGTGTTGGCGACGCAGTTGAGCGCGACGCCACCGGCCAGCGCGACCCGGCGGTTGCCGGTCTGGGCATGCAGCCAGCCGACCAGCTCCAGGAGGACCTCCTCGAGAACGGTCTGGACGCTGCTGGCCAGGTCGGCGTGCTCGGGCAGCCACTCGCCGCCGGGGGCGCGCGGCTTGGCCAGGGCGGCCCAGTCGACGGGCAGCGTCTCGAAGCCGCCGTCGCCGGTGGCGTGCACCCGCTCGGCGAGCTCGGCGCGGAATCGCGGCCGACCGTGCGAGGCGAGCGCCATCACCTTGTACTCGTCGCTGCTGCGCAGCCAGCCGAGGTGCTCGGTCAGGTCCTCGTAGAGAAGACCCAGCGAGTGCGGCAGCTCCTGGGCGGCGAGCACGTGCAGGGTGTTGCCGTCGTACGTCCCGGCGAGGTGGCTGGCACTCTCGCCGCGACCGTCGACCACCAGCACGTCACAGGCTTGCTGGGGAAGGGCCAGCCCGGCCGAGGCTGCGTGCGCGACGTGGTGCGGCACGAACCGCACCCTCGCGGGGTCCAGGCCGGGCAGCGCGCTGGCGAGGAACTCCGGCGCCTGCCGGGCGTAGTCCTGGCGGACGTGGTCGAACGGGTCGTCCAGCCCCAGCTCACCGGCAGGCCGGGCCAGCGCCGGGTCGTAGGAGTAGGCGACCGCGTCCAGCTCGTCGGGGCCGATCCCGGCCTCCGCGAGGGCCCAGGTCGCGGACAGCTCCGGGAGCTCCCACGCGGAGAACGGCACCGGGCGCTTGCCGTGCTTGCGCCGGCTGAAGCGCTCCTCCTCCGCCGCCGCGACCACACGGCCGTCCAGGACCACGGCGGCTGCCGGGTCATGGAAGAGGGCGTTGACTCCGAGGACTTTCATGAGGTGCGTTCGTTCCCCACACCGCGCGGGGCAAACGGTTCTTTCTTGCGAACACGCGTCCGGTGCTGCGGGCCAGATAGCCTTCCACAGCAGGGGAAACGCGCCGTCTGGCCCGCAACGCGGCCGGGAGGCGCCCGGCCGCCGCACGCAGCGCCCGGAGCTCGCCGCGGCGCAGGCCGCGCAGCACGCGCCGGCCCACCTCCGGCCACCCGTGGCGCATCACGGCGGTCAGCACGTGGTTGCGGGCGACCACCTGGCTGCGGCCGTGGCGCGCGTGCTGCCCGGGCGCGTGGTGCACCCGCAGCGCGGGGACGTGCACGACGAGGCCACCGGCCCCCACGACATCGAGCACCAGCCGCTCCTCCTCGCCACCGAAGAAGATGACCGCGTCGAACCCGCCGGCGGCAAGGAAGGCGTCGGTGCGCACGACCGCCGCGCAGGCGTGGAAGCCGCTGACCAGCCGGGCGTCGAGTCCCGGCCCCGGCGGGTCGTCGACCACCGGCGACTCGGCGAGCATCTGCTCGTTGAGCGGGTCCAGCGTGCCGCCCGGCTCGACGAGGACGCTCGCGACCAGCACCGCCCAGTCGGAGTGGCCCGCGAGCAGCTCCTGGGCGAGCACGAGCGATTCCGGCTCCCACCACGAGTCGTCGTCGGCGAACGCGACGAAGGGCGTGCCCGCCCGCTCGACGCCGACGTTGCGGGCCAGCGCCCCCCGGTTCTCCGGCAGCGCCACGACCTCGACGTCCGGAAACAATTGCCGCACTGCGGCCACGGTGCCGTCGGTCGATCCATTGTCGACCAGCACGACCCGACCCCTGGCGCGCTCGAGGCTGCACACGGTCCGCTCGCAACGGTCGCGCGTGATGATGACCGTGGTCACGAGGTCGGGCGCCCCGTGGTCGAGACGCTCAGCCACGGCGCCCACCCAACCCGTCGACGGCGGCCAGCACCTCCTCGGCGCCGACCCCGGTCAGGCACGGGTGTCCCGGCACGGGGCAGACCACGGCCCGGGTGCCGCGGCAGGGCGCCTGCTGGTCGCCCAGCAGCACTGAGGCCACCCCGTGGGGCGCCCAGCGGGCGGCCGGCACCGTCGGCGCGAACAGCGAGACCACCGGTGTGCCCACCGCCGCGGCCAGGTGTGCGGGCCCGGTGTTGCCGGCGACCACCACGTCCGCGCGGTCGAGAACGGCCGCCAGCTCGGCGAAGGTGGTGCGTCCGCCCAGGTCGACGGCCTGCTGCGCGGCGACCTCGCCGGTCAACCCGGCCTCCGTCCCGGCCCCGGTGACCACGACCCGGAAGCCCTCACCGGCGAGCAGTGCGCAGGCCTGCCGCCAGCGGTGCGCCGGCCACGCGCGGGCGGGCACCGAGGTGCCCGGGTGCAGCACGAGGTAGGGCCCGGCCGGAGCGACTCCCGTGACGTCCGGCAGCGGCCGGCGTACGGCGAGCCGTCCGTCGTCGTCCGGCGGCAGGGTGAAGCCTGCGGCCGCGGCCAACGACAGCGCCCGCTCGGACTCGGGCGGGTCCCCGGTGACGGTGTGGCGCAGGTCCAGCAGCGAGCCCGGGTAGTCCTCGCTGATCGCGCCGACCCACGGCACCCCGGCCAGGCGCAGCAGCAGCGCCGTGGGCAGCGCCGACTGGTGGAAGGAGGTGAACACCACCGCCCGGTCGAAGTCGTGCGCACGCACGGTCTTCACCAGCGCGGCGACCTCGTCGGGGTCGACCGGGTCGGGGGCGGGATCGATCCAGGGCAGCCGCCAGGTGAGCACCTCGTCGACCCCGGGCAGCAGCTCGGCGGCGTGGCAGCCGTGGGGCCCTGCGAGCAGGGTCACGCCGGCGGATCCGGCGGCGAGAGCACGCACCGCGGGGCCGGCCAGCAGCACGTCGCCGGCGTTGTCCGGGCGCACCGCCAGCATGCGCGGCCGCCCGCTCCTCCGGGGGAGGTTCACCAGTGGCCGCCCAGCAGCAGGTCGACGGCCTCCTGGAGGTCGCCGGCGACCCGGCGCACGCGCTCAACCTCGGCCGGGTCGGTCGCGGGCGCGGGCACGAGGATCCCGCCCCCGCCCGCCGCCTCACCGGCGCGCACGTCGGACTCGATGTCGCCGATCACCACGCATCGGCCAGTGCGCACGCCGAGGCGTTCGCAGGCGCGGTCGACCATGCCTGGCCGGGGCTTGCGGCAGTCGCAGCCGTCGTCGCGGCCGTGCGGGCACATCTCGACCACCTCGAACGGGCCCAGCTGCCGCTCCACCTCCGCGTTGACCGCCAGGGCATCGGCCTCGCTGATCAGTCCCTGGGCGATCCCGGACTGGTTGCTGACCACGCCGACACGCACCCCGGCGTGCCGGAGCCGGTCGAGCGCATTGCGGACGCCGGGCAGCGGCCGGACCTTCTCCGGGTCGCCGTTGTAGGGCACGTCCTCGACGAGCGTGCCGTCGCGGTCGAGCAGCACGAGGTCGGGTGGGCCGACCCAGGGCCGGGCGCGGCTGTGCCGGGCCAGGCCGAGCGCGCTGTGCCAGCTGGCGGCGAACGGGATCGCCACGCTGGTCAGCACCATCCGGCGGACCTCAGCCGCGTCGCGAGGCCCGGGCAGGACCCGGGCGGCGGTGAGCTCGGCCGTGCCGGCGAGCCATCCCGCCGCCCCGAGCAACGCCGTACGGCGGTGGCCGCTCGCCGCCGCACCTGCCGCGACCAGGGCTGCCCCGAACGTGGCGACGTGGCGACGCCGGCGTCCCCGTGGCGCCCGTGCCTGCTCCGCCCAGTGGGGCCCATGCAGTGCCCGCATCAGGAAGTCGTCGGCGTTGCCGCGCTGCTGCCTCAGGCTGGCCCAGTCGCCGGTCGGCCTCACCGGGTGGGTGATCCAGCGGTCGCCCCACACGATGCGGCCGTGCTGCCGGCTCACGCGCAGGCCCAGGTCGGCGTCCTCACGGAAGGCGCGCGGGAAGCGCTCGTCGAACCCGCCCACGCAGGCGAGCGCATCGCGGCGATAGCTCAGGTCGGCGGTGATCCACAGGGAGGTTGCCAACCCGGCGGTGCCGCGCTCCCAGTCCGTCGGGCGGCGGTCCCGCGGCAGCGGCACCCGGACGTGTCCCTGACTGCCGCTGACGTCGTGCCGGGCGCCGGCGAGGTCGCTGCCCAGCACCTCGAACCAGTCGCGGTCGGGGACCACGTCGTCGTCGAGGAAGCTGACCCACGGGGTGCGGGCGCGTCGCCAGCCGAGGTTGCGCGCCCGCGCCGGCCCGCCCCCGCCGGCGCGGACGACGGTGAGCTCGAGGCCGGTGTCGGCGGGCGGCTCCAGCCGGGGCCCCGACGGGCGGTCGTCGACCAGCACGACCGGGACGTCCACGGTCACCGTCTGCCCGGCCAGGGCCTCCAGCAGCACCTGCAGGCTGGGCCGGCCCATCGTCGGGACGACGATGGTCGTCGCCGGGCTCACCATCGGCGGCTCACGGCTGGAGGACGATCTTGCAGGCCTCATCCTGCTTCTTCTGGAAGATCTCGTAGCCGTGGGGGCCCTCCTCCAGCGGCATCCGGTGGCTGGCGAACGTGTCCACGCCGAGCGGGTCCTCGTCGGTCAGCAGCGGCAGGATGTCGTCGACCCAGCGGCGCACGTTGGCCTGGCCCATCCGCAGCTGCACCTGCTTGTCGAACATGGTCAGCATCGGCATCGGGTCCGCGGCTCCGCCGTAGACCCCGATGATCGAGATCGTGCCGCCGCGGCGGACGATGTCGACGGCGCTGTGCAGCGACGCCAGCCGGTCGACGCCGCCGGTCTGCATCATCTTCTCGGCGACCTTGCCCGGCAGCATCCGCGTCATCGCGTGCGCGGCCTTGGCCATCGGCGAACCGTGCGCCTCCATGCCGACGGCGTCGATGACCGAGTTGGGACCGCGGCCGTCGGTCAGGTCGCGGATCACGTCCCCGAGCTCGTCGGAATTGTGCTCGCGGATGTCGATGGTCTCCGCGCCGAAGCGGCGGACTCGGTCGAGCCGCTCCGGGACGAGGTCGACGGTGATCACCCGGTGGCCGCGGTGGGCCGCGATCCTGCTGGCCATGTCCCCGATGGGCCCGGCGCCGAGCACGACGACCGTGCCACCGTCGGGGATGTCGGCGTACTCCACCGCCTGCCACGCAGTCGGCAGCACGTCCGAGAGGTAGACGAACCGGTCGTCGGGCGGCCCCTCGGGGACCTTGATCGGGTTGTAGTCGGCGTGCAGGACCCGGAGGTACTCCGCCTGGGCGCCGGGCACCTCGCCGTAGAGCTTGGTGTAGCCGTAGAGCATCGCGCCCATGCCCTGGTCGCGGACCTGGGTGGTCTCGCACTGGGTCTGCAGCCCCTGGTCGCACATCAGGCAGGACCCGCAGGAGATCTGGAACGGCATCACCACGCGGTCACCGGGCTGGAGGTTCGTCACGCCGGATCCGACGGCCTCGACGATCCCCATCGGCTCGTGGCCGAGGATGTCGCCCTCGCCCATGAACGGCCCGAGCACCTCGTAGAGGTGCAGGTCCGAGCCGCAGATGCCACTCGACGTGATCCTGACGATCGCGTCGGTGGGCTCCTGGATCGTCGGGTCCGGGACGGTGTCGACGCGCACGTCGCGCGGTCCGTGCCAGGTCAGTGCCCTCATCGCAGTCCTCCTGCTCGCCGTTGTCCGGGATGGTCGTCCGGGTGCAGGTCGGTGCCCAGCGCAGGCTGATCTACACCCGGCATGATCCGTCGGCACGGTGGGAACCTGCCGGGCCATGCTCGTCTCGGTCCTGGGCACCGGCTACCTCGGTGCCACCCACGCCGCCTGCCTGGCGGCCTGGGGACACGAGGTGATCGGGGTGGACACCGATGAGGCCCGGACGCGCTGCCTGGCCGGCGGCGCCGCCCCCTTCCACGAGCCGGGCCTGGACCCGCTGTTGCGAAACGGCGTCGGGTCGGGCCGGCTGCGCTTCAGCACCCGGCTCGCCGACGCCGCGGACGCCGACGTGCACTTCGTGTGCGTCGGGACGCCCCAGCAGGCAGGCTCGGACGCCGCCGACCTGGCAGCGCTCTGGACCCTGGTCAGGGAGTTGGCACCGCTGTTGCGGCGTCCCTGCGTCGTGGTGGGCAAGTCGACGGTGCCGGTGGGCACGGCGGCACGGCTGCGGGACCACCTGCACGAGCAGGCCCCTGCAGGCACCGGCGTAGAGCTGGCGTGGAACCCGGAGTTCCTCCGCGAGGGCCACGCCGTCCAGGACACGATGCGGCCCGACCGGCTGGTGCTGGGCGTCGAGTCCGGATCAGCCTTCCGGTGCCTCACTGAGGTCTTCCGCGACCTCCTCGGTGCCGGCGTGCCCGTCGTGCGCACCGACCTCGAGACCGCCGAGCTGGCCAAGGCGTCGGCCAACGTCGTGCTGGCTGCGCGGATCTCGCTGGTGAACCTGCTGGCCGAGGTCTGCGAGCGCGGCAACGGTGACATCGCCGACCTCGTCGAGGTCCTGCGGCTCGACCCCCGGATCGGTCCGCTGCCCACTCCCGGGCTGGGCTACGGCGGCGGCTGCCTGCCGAAGGACTCCCGCGCGTTCGCCGCCCGGGCCGTCGAGCTCGGGCTGGCCGAGTCGGCCGGTCTGCTGCACGAGATCGACCGGACCAACCTGCGGCAGCGCTCGCGGACCGTCGAGCTGGCCTGCCGCCTCGTCGGCGACCCGGCCGGCGCCCGGGTCGCCGTACTCGGTGCTGCCTTCAAGGGTGGTTCCGACGACCTGCGCGACTCCCCCGGCCTCGACGTGGCGCTGCGGCTGCGGGCCGCCGGCGCCGATGTGCGGGTGCACGACCCGCGGGCGCTGGAGAACCTACGACGACAACACCCGTCGCTACCCGTGGCCACCAGGGTCGAGGAGGCCGTCACCGGCGCGGAGCTCGTGCTGGTGCTCACGGAGTGGCCGGAGTTCGCCGCCCTCGACCCGGTCTGGCTCGCCGGGCTGGCCCGCCGTCCGCGGGTGCTCGACGCGCGGTTGCTGCTCGACCCGGAGAAGTGGCGCGCCGCGGGGTGGGACTTCCACGCCCTCGGGCGCGGTGAGGGCTGATGGTCGCCTGATGCGGATCCTGCACTGGCACGTGCACGGCTCCTGGACGACGGCCTTCGTGCAGGGTGCCCACGACTACCTGATCCCGGTCACCCCCGACCGGGACGCCGACGGGCTGGGCCGCGCCCGCACCTGGGACTGGCCCGCATCGGCCGTCGAGGTGCCGGCACCGAACCTGCGCGACGCCGACATCGACCTGGTCGTGCTCCAGCGGCCGCACGAGGTCGAGCTCACCGCCGCGTGGACCGGGAGGGTGCCCGGACGGGATCTGCCGGCCGTCTACGTCGAGCACAACACCCCGACGGGTGACGTCCCGGCCACGCGCCACCCCCTCGCCGACCGCGGCGACATCCCGGTCGTGCACGTCACCCACTTCAACCGGCTCTTCTGGGACTGCGGGCGGGCGCCGACCCACGTGATCGAGCACGGCATCATCGACCCCGGCCAGCTCTACGACGGCTCCCTCCCCCGGGCCGCGGTCGCCGTCAACGACCCCCTCCGGCGCGGCCGGACCGTCGGCACCGACCTGCTCGGGCCACTCGCGGCCGCCGTTCCGCTCGACGTCTTCGGCATGCGGGTCACCGCCCTGGCGGACAGCTTGCCGGTCATCGCCCATGAGGACCTGCCCCAGGCCCGGATGCACCGGGAGCTGGCCCGCCGCCGCGTCTACGTGCACACTTCGCGCTGGACCTCCCTCGGCCTCTCCCTGATCGAGGCGATGCAGCTGGGGATGCCCGTGGTCGCGCTGGCGGTCACCGAGGCCGTGACGGCCGTGCCGGCCTCCGCCGGTGTCCTCACCAACCGCGTGGAGGAGCTGTGCTCGGCCGCGCGGAGCCTCGTCGACGACCCCGAGCGGGCCCGGCAGATGGGCACCGAGGCCCGCACCTTCGCGCTCGAGCACTTCGGTCTCACGCGGTTCCTCGACGACTGGGAAGCGCTGCTGTCCGAGGCCGCCGGCTGACCTGGTGCGGTTCATCGACCGACCAGTACCGCCCGCTCAGCCGGCCGCGTGGATGCGTTCCTTCGCCCCGGTGAACATCTCCTTGAACGTGTCGCCCGGCAGGGTACCGTCGTCGACCTTGGCGAAGAGCTCGAGCGCCGCTGCGACCCGCGCCTTCGCCGGCGCCGTGAGCTCACCGGAGAGCTGGTTGAACTCCTGGCTCTCCTCGTGCTCGGCGTGGTCGACGACGTCCTCCTGCAGCTCGTCGTAGCCCTCGGCGAACTCCTCGGAGTCGACGTCCTTCGACTCGAGCTCGGAGATCGCCTCCTCGGCCTCGCTCTCCTCCTCGAGACGCGGCGCTTCAGCGTCGTCGGTGAGCTGCCCGGCGGCGGGGTGCACGGTCTCCTGCTCGAGGGCCTCGTGCACCGCCAGCGTCTGGCGCACCTGCCGCCACAGCGTCTTGCGCTCGCCGGCGCTGGCGGCGAGCACCTTCGGGAGCAGGCTCTTGAGCTGGTCGTGCTGCTCGGTGAGGAAGTCGACGAGCTCGTCGATCGTCTCCATCGGTGCCTGCGCCATCATCGCGTCCTTTCGTGGGGCTTGGTGGACCACCGGCGGTACCCTGCGCGATCCGCGACAAACCGGAGCAGCCGTCGCCCCTCTCGACGTCCGGCGCATGGCGGTGGTCGACCACGGGTACACCTGCGTGGCACACCGCTGCAAGGACCCGGCGGTGCCTCACTCTCTGTGTTGGGGAGCAATGCGACTGCCACGACCTCGCGGCCCGCTCAGCGCGCTGACCGCGACCAGCCTCATCTCCGCGGTGGGACCGAGCACCGACCGGTTCCTCGTGGAGCTCGACGGCCTCGCGCCGTCCTGCGACGTCATCGTCAACGACGACTTCCAGCTCAGCCTGTGGATGCTCTACGAGCTGCACTACCGCGGCTTCGACGACGTCGACCCCGAGCTGGAGTGGGACCCGCGCGTGCTCGCGTGCCGCCGCTTGCTGGAGCGGCGCTTCGAGCACGAGCTGCGCTTCCGCACCGAGGCGCCGGCGCAGAAGGCCCGCAAGCAGGCGCACCAGGTCCAGAACCAGCAGCCGGCCGACACGCTCGCCCAGCAGTTGGGCTGGCTGATCGAGCACATGGAGGGACCCCGGCTGGCGCCCTACCTCCAGCGCGAGGCGACCCGTGAGGAGATGCTGGAGTTCCTCGCGGTCCGCAGCGTCTACCACCTCAAGGAGTCCGACCCGCACTCGTTCGTGCTCCCGCGGCTCGACGGCGGCGCCAAGGTGGCCCTGGCGGAGCTGCAGTACGACGAGTACGGCGCCGGCCGCGTGCCCCGCCTGCACCAGACGTTGTACGGCGATGCGCTGGAGGCCGCCGGGCTCGACCGGAGCTACGGCGCCTACGTCGAGCACACCCCCGGGTCCACGCTGGCCACCAGCAACGTGATGTCGCTGCTGTGCCTGCACCAGCGGCACCGCGGCGCCGCCCTGGGCCACCTGGCCGCCTTCGAGGCGACCAGCTCGGCGCCCTGCCGCAAGATCGCCGCCGGCATCGACCGGCTCGGCTTCCCCGACGCCGTCGCCGCCTACTGGCGCGAGCACGTCGAGGCCGACGCCGTCCACGAGCAGGTCGCCATCCGGGACCTGTGCGGCCGGCTGGTCACCGACGCACCACGCCTGCACGACGACGTGCTCTTCGGGGCGGCCTGCTGCCTCTACCTCGACGCGCTCGCCGCCACCCACCTGCTCGACGGCTGGCAGGCCGGCAGGCGGACGCCGGTGGGAGCCGGCCGGTGACGTCGCCGGTGAGGCCGGGGACGGGCACACCGCGCGGGCGGTCGGTCCAGGTCGAGCCGTGCCCCGAGGGGCCGGTCCTCGTCCGGGGCGCCGAGGTGGTCCTCGACGCCGACGGCCACGAGCACGAGGTCACCCGGCCCGTGGTGGCGCTGTGCACCTGCGGCCGCACCCAGCGCGACCCGTGGTGCGACGGCACCCACAAGTTCGTCCGCGACTGAGCCGCCCACGCTGCATGGCCCTCGCCGCGACGGGTACCCGTCGCCGATGCAGGAGCAGCTGATCGGAGAGGTCCTCGTCGTCGACGGAACGTCCCGGATCGGCGACGCGGTGGTCCGCAAGCTCCTCGGCGAGGGCGCCGCCGTGGTGGTGGGCGACGACCACGAGACGCCGTACGCCATCCGTCATGAGTACGTCCCGCCGGACGAGCCCGACGCGGTCCGCGACTTCCTGCGCGAGCACCTGCCCGCCCATCCCCGGGCAGCCGTGCTGTGCTGCCCCGCGGACTCCGCCGCCGCCGTCGCCGACGACCTGACCTGCGCCGACCCGACGATGCGGGTGGTGGTGGTCGCCCCGGAGACCATCGAGCTCCCCCGGCGGCTCGAGACCGAGACGACGGTGGTGCGGCACGGGCCGCTCGAGGACATCTGGCTGGACTGCCGCGAGGAGGGCCACGACGGTGGCCGACCCGGGCGGGCCACCGCCGACGACGTCGCCGAGCGGGTGCTGTCCCTGCTGGGTTGAGCCACCCGGCTCGACCCAGCTGTCCCGACCCACGGACGGAGGAACCATGGCCGACCAGTTGATCCCCGGCGCCCCGGGGCCCGAGGCCCCCTCGCTGGCAGAACCCACCGAGCCGCGGGAGCCGCTGACGCCTCGCGATGACCAGGGCAGCCCGGAGACCCGGACCCCCACCGGGGCGGAGACCGGGGCACCGCCGGACGCGATGGGCCAGCAGGGCGCGTTCCTGACGACCACCCAGGGCCTCCGGTTGCGCGACACCGACCACTCCCTCAAGGCCGGCGAG
>JAICXL010000010.1 GCA_025980475.1 Nocardioidaceae bacterium
CCGGCCACCGGGCATCGGCCGGCGGCCCAGCACCCGACCGAGGGACGCCAGTCGCTCACCGGCAGCCATCCGTCGGGAGTCGGAGAAGGCCCAGGAGGTCGCCTTCATCGCCAGGGACTCAGCCTTCGGGACCCTCGACCGGTGGGCGTCGACGACCTGGGCGCGCTGGTCGACCAGCACGGTGGGAATGTCGATGCGGACCGGGCAGACCTCGAAGCAGGCCCCGCACAGCGACGAGGCGAACGGCAGGGAATCGACCTGCGGGTCGCCGTGGCCGCGCATCAGCGGGTTGAGGATCGCGCCGATCGGGCCGGGATAGACCGATCCGTAGGCGTGCCCGCCGACCCGCTCGTAGACCGGGCAGACGTTCAGGCACGCCGAGCACCGGATGCAGCGCAGCGCCTCCCGGCCGACCTCGTCGGCCAGGGCCCGGGTGCGGCCGTTGTCGAGGAGCACGACGTGCACCTCCTGCGGCCCGTCACCGGGCGTGACCCCCGACCAGGTGGAGGTGTAGGGGTTCATCCGCTCGCCGGTCGACGAGCGCGGCAGCAGCCGCAGCATCACGCCGAGGTCGGCCCAGGTCGGCAGCACCTTCTCGATGCCCACCACGCTGATCAGGACCTCGGGCAGGGTCAGGCACATCCGGCCGTTGCCCTCGGACTCCACCACGACCAGGCTGCCGGTCTCCGCGACGGCGAAGTTGGCCCCGGAGACGCCGACCTTTGCGCGCAGGAACTTCTCGCGAAGGTGATCTCGGGCGGCGGCCGCGAGTACGGCGGGCTCGTCGCTCAGGTCATCGGGCGCGGGCCGGCCGGAGTCCTTCATGTGGCGGAGGAAGATCTGTCGGATCTCCGAGCGGTTGCGGTGGATCGCCGGCACCAGGATGTGGCTGGGCAGGTCGTCGCCCAACTGCACGATCAGCTCGGCGAGGTCGGTCTCCCACGCGGCGATGCCCTCCTTGGCCAGCGCCTCGTTGAGTCCGATCTCCTGGGTGGCCATCGACTTGACCTTGACCACCTCGTCGGCGCCGTGACGGCGCACGATCCGGGCGACGGTCGCGTTGGCCTCCGCGGCGTCCCGGGCCCAGTGCACCACTGCGCCGTTGTCGGTCAGCGTCTTCTCGAGCCGACGCAGCTGCTCCTCCAGGTCGAGCAGCGCCCGGTCCTTGGCCGCTGCCCCGGCCACCCGCAGGTCCTCCCAGTCGGGCACCTCGGCGACGACCCTCGCGCGCTTGTCCCGGATGGTGGCGGTGGCATGGGCCAGGTTGCGACGCAGCTGGGTGTCCGCCAGCGCTTCGCGGGCCGCGGCGGGGAAGGCGGGCATGCCGACGAATGCGCTCATGGGCCGTCCTCCGTGCTCGCCAGCACCTCGGCCAGGTGCATCACCCGCACCCCGGACCGCTGCCGTGAGAGCAGCCCGCCGATGTGCATCAGACACGAGTTGTCGCCGGCGACCAGGACCTCCGCGCCGCTCTCGCGTACGTGCCGGGCCTTGTCAGCGCCCATCGCCACCGACGTGTCGGCGTTCTTCACCGCGAAGGTGCCCCCGAAGCCGCAGCACTCCTCCGCCTGCGGCAGGTCGACCAGCTCGAGCCCGCGCACCGCCTCGAGCAGCCGTCGCGGCCGGTCACCGACGCCGAGCATCCGCAGGGAGTGGCAGGTCGGGTGGTAGGCAACCCGGTGCGGGAACGATGCACCCACGTCGGTCACGCCGAGCACGTCGACGAGGAACTCGGTGAGCTCATGGACCCGCGGGGAGATCTCCCCGACGGCCTGCCCGAGGCCGGCGTCCCCCGACCGGCGGGCGACCATGGCGTGCTGGTGCCGCACCGAGCCGGTGCACGAGCCGGACGGCACCACGATCGCGTCGTAGCCCGCGAACGCCTCGACGAAGGTGCGCACCACCGGCACCGCCTCGTCGAGGTAGCCGGTGTTCACCATCGGCTGCCCGCAGCAGGTCTGCGCGGCCGGGAAGTCCACCTCCACGCCGAGCCGCTCGAGCAGGCCGACCACCGCCTTGCCGGTCTCGGGGTAGAGCGCGTCGTTGATGCAGGTGACCAGCAGCGCGACCCTCATGTAGCCATCCTCGCAGGCCGGTGCGAGCGGCGCCCCGGTTGGCTGGGGCGCCCTCAGCCCCCCCGCTGTACGGCGAAGAACTCCTCCAGCAGGGCGGTCGACTCCCCGGCCAGCACGCCGCCGACCACCTCCGGCCGGTGGTTGAGCCGACGGTCGCGGACCACGTCCCACAGCGATCCTGCCGCGCCGGCCTTGTCGTCGTACGCCCCGAAGACCAGGCGGTCGACCCGCGCGAGCACGAGGGCGCCGGCGCACATGGTGCACGGCTCGAGGGTGACGACCAGGCTGCAGCCGGTCAGCCGCCACACCCCGAGGGTCCGGGCCGCCTCCCGCAGGGCGACCACCTCGGCGTGCCCGGTAGGGTCACCGTCGCGCTCCCGGACGTTGTGGCCGGAGCCGATGACCGTGCCCGACGGGTCGACGACGACGGCGCCGACCGGCACGTCGCCGGAGCCGAGGGAGGACCGTGCCTCGGTCAGCGCAGCGTGCATCGGCGGCTCCCAGGCGGCGGCGTTCACGCGTTCGAGAGGCCGGCCACGTCGTCGAACTTGGTGCCGAAGCCCGCACGGGTCGCGACCTCGCTGAGGATCTCCTCCGGGTAGAGGTCGAAGTCGTCCAGCAGCTCGGCGAGCTCGCTGGCCGACGTGCCCAGGTCGGTGACGATGCCGAGGTCTCCGGCCGGCACCTGCTCGTCGTCGTCCTCGACCGGCAGGCCGAGCTGGACGAACGCCGAGCGGGCCAGCGCCCAGTCGGTGGCGGCACTCGCGTCGGACAGCAGGAGCCGGACACTCGCCCCCAGGACGCGGATGATCAGCAGCCAGTCCTCGTCGACCGAGATCAGCGCGACCGCACCGGTCTCGGCCGGATAGCGTCGCAGCTCACGCGCGATCGCGTCGACCGACTCCAGCACCTCCTCGGGCAGCTCCTGGACATACCAGTCGTCCTCGTCGAGGTAGGCGACGATGGCGAGGTCGATGTCCTCGACCTCGTCGATGTCCTCGACCATGGCTGACTCCTGTGCCTCAACGATGTGCCTCAACGATGTGCTGCCACCCTCGATGGTCGCAGACCCGGCGCCACGCCACCACACCTGTTTTCGATGCCCTAGCGTGGGCGCATGCGAGTTCACGTCGTCGACCACCCGCTCGTCTCCCACAAGCTCACTGCCTTGCGTGACGAGCGCACCGAGTCCCCGACGTTCCGGCTGCTGGCCGATGAGCTGGTCACCTTGCTGGCCTACGAGGCCACTCGCGACGCGCGGGTCGAGGAGGTCACCGTCGAGACCCCCGTCGCCCCCGCTCACGGCGTCCGGCTGGCCGCGCCGAAGCCCCTCGTGGTGCCGATCCTGCGGGCCGGGCTCGGCATGCTCGACGGGATGGTGCGGCTGCTGCCGACCGCCGAGGTCGGCTTCCTGGGCATGGTCCGTGACGAGGACACCCTCAAGGCGTCGACCTACGCCGAGCGCCTGCCGGCCGATCTCTCCGGGCGGCAGTGCTATGTCCTCGACCCGATGCTGGCCACCGGCGGCACCCTGGCCGCTGCGATCCGGTTCCTCACCGACCGCGGCGCCGACCACATCACCGCGATCTGCCTGCTCTGCGCACCGGAAGGGATCGAGCGGCTCGAGCGCGAGCTCGACGGCCTGGCCGCCCCGATCACCGTGGTGACCGCGGCGATGGACGAGAAGCTCAACGAGAAGGGCTACATCGTGCCCGGGCTCGGCGACGCCGGCGACCGCCTCTACGGCGTCGTCTAGTCACAGTGCCTTGACGGCGTTGAGCAGCTTGCCCAACGACTCCTTGGCATCCCCGAAGAGCAACGTGGTCTTCGGGTCGAAGAGCAGCTCGTTCTCGATGCCGGCGAAGCCCGGGCGCATCGACCGCTTCAGGAAGACGATCTGCTGGGCGTCGTCGGCGTTGAGGATCGGCATGCCGTAGATCGGCGCGCCGGGAGTGGTCTTGGCGGCGGGGTTCACGACGTCGTTGGCACCGACGACGAGGGCCACGTCGGCGTGCTTGAACTCCCCGTTGATGTCATCCATCTCGACCAGCTGCTCGTAGGGCACCTGGGCCTCGGCAAGGAGCACGTTCATGTGGCCGGGCATCCGGCCGGCGACGGGGTGGATGGCGTAGTCGACCTTGGTGCCCCGGGCGATGAGCACGTCGACGAGCTCGCGCAGGGTGTGCTGGGCCTGGGCGACGGCCAGTCCGTAGCCGGGCACGATGATCACCCGGTCGGCGTAGCCGAGCAGGATCGCCACGTCCTCAGGGCCGGCCGACCGCACCGGACGGTCGGAGGCGACGCCGGCGCCGAGGGTGGAGCCACCCTTCAGCGCGCCGAAGAGGATGTTGGTCACCGAGCGGCCCATGGCCCGCGCCATCAGCAGGGTCAGGAACGTCCCGGAGGCACCGACCAGGGTCCCCGCGACGAGGAGGAGCGTGTTCTGCAGGACGTAGCCGCCGGCCGCCACGGTCAGGCCGGTGAAGGCGTTGAGCAACGAGATCACGATCGGCACGTCGGCACCACCGACCGGCAGCACCAGCAGGAGGCCGACCAGCAGGCCGAGGACGCCCAGGATGATCGCCACGGTCATGTTGGGGCCGGTGACGGTGAGCACCGCCAGCGCGACGGCCGCGATGAAACCGCCCCCGAAGAGCACGGGCAGGCCGGGGAAGACCACCGGCCGGGAGGTCATCAGCTCCTGCAGCTTGGCGAAGGTGATCGCCGACCCGGAGAAGGAGATGGCTCCGACACCGATGGTGAACGCGGTGGCGGCGAGGATGAACCAGTGGATCGACGACCCGGCCGTCAGCCGCTCCTGGAGCTCGAGCAGCGCGACCAGCGACGCCGCGCCGCCGCCGACGCCGTTGAAGAGCGCCACCATCTGCGGCATCTGGGTCATCTGGACCTTGCGCGCACCTACGACGCCGCCGATGGCGCCGACCACGATGCCGGCCACGATCAGCCAGACGTGGCGCAGGTCGAGGTAGATGAAGGGCAGGATGATGCCCACCACCGCGGCGGCAGCGCCGATGAGGTTGCCCGTGCGGGCGGTCTTCGGGCCGGACAGGCCCTTCAGCGCGAGGATGAAGCAGACCGCGCAGGCCAGGTAGACCAGCTGCACCCAGGTCGGCGTCACGCGTCGGCCCCCTTCTTCACGGCCTTGGGCTTCTTCCGGCTGAACATCTGCAGCATCCGGTCGGTGACGACGAAGCCGCCCACCATGTTCACCGCCGCGAGCACGATCGCGATGAAGCCGACCACCAGCACCGCCGTGTTGTCGCTGGAGCCGGTGACCAGGATCGCGCCGAGCAGGATGATCCCGTGGATGGCGTTGGCCCCCGACATCAGCGGGGTGTGCAGCGTCGAAGAGACCTTGGAGATCACCTCGGTGCCGACGAAGACGCTCAGGATGAAGATCGTCAGCCAGACGACGGGTTCGCTCACGGGGTGGCCTCCTCGGTGGGCCCGTCGATCGCTTCGCGGGTGGGTTCGTGCAGGATCCTCCGGTCGTGCGTCACGCAGGCACCGGCCACGATCTCGTCGTCGAAGTCCGGTGTGAACGCAGCCGGCGCATCCTCTGACGCAGGCCGGGTCATCAGCGTGACCAGGTTGACGACGTTCTGGGCATAGAGCCGCGAGGCGGGGCCAGGCATCGAGCTCGGCACGTTCTGTCCGCCCCAGACCTGGGCGTGCCCGATCCGCACGACGCGTCCGGGCTCGGAGCCCTCGACGTTGCCGCCGGTCTCCGCGGCCAGGTCGACGACCACCGATCCCGGCTTCATCTGCTCGACCATCTCGCGGGTGACCAGCATCGGTGCCTGCCGGCCGGGCACGGCCGCGGTGGTGATCAGCGCATCGGCGGCTGCGATGTACGGCGACAACAGCTCCCGCTGTCGCGCCGCCCGGTCCTCGGTCATCTCGCGGGCGTAGCCACCGGCGCCCTCGAGCGTGTCCAGCTCCAGGTCGATCGACTGCGCCCCCATCGACCGGATCTCCTCGGCAGCGGCCGCGCGGACGTCGTAGGCCTTGACCACCGCGCCGAGCCGCTTGCAGGTGGCGATCGCCTGCAGGCCGGCGACGCCGGCGCCCAGCACCACGACCTCCGCCGGCGGGACGGTGCCTGCCGCGGTCATGTTCAAGGGGAAGAACCGCCGCAGCAGGCCGGCGGCCACGATCGCGCAGCGGTAGCCGGAGACCAGCGCCTGTGAGGAGAGCGCATCCATCGACTGCGCCCGCGAGATCCGGGGGACCAGCTCCATCGCGAACGAGGTGACCCCCACGTCGCGCAGGTCGACCACCAGGTCGTGGGAGGAGCCCACCGGAAGGAACGAGATGGTGCTGGCTCCCTCACGCAGCCGGCGCACCCGGTCGGTGGCCAGCGGCTGCACGGAGACGACGACGTCGGCCTCCTCGATGGCCCGCTCGTCGACGGCCGCGCCGGCGTCCACGTAGGACGCGTCGTCGAACTCGGCGCGCTCGCCGGCCCCAGGCTCGACCGCGACCTCGCAGCCGAGGCCGGTCAGCTTGCCCACCAGCTCGGGCACCATCGCGACGCGTGCCTCGCCCTCGCCGGACTCCCTTGCCACTGCGATCCTCACGCGTGGAAACCTAGTGCAGAGTGCGGGGCGGCTTCGCCATTTGAGATCGGACTCACCCGGGCAGGCCGGATTCGATCGATCCAGCCGCGGCTCGGGCGACTCAGCCGAGCTGGGTGCCGAAGAGCACGCCGATGCCGTAGGTGATCGCCATCGCCACCAGACCGCCGCCGATGTTGCGCAGCAACGCCCGCTTCCGGTCGGCCTCACCGAAGGCCGCCGACAGCACCCCGGTCACGGCGAGCGCGACCACGACCGCGCCGACCGTGGCCCAGATCCGGAAGCCGTCGGGGACCAGCGTGATCGTCAGCAACGGCAGCAGCGCACCCACGGTGAACGAGATCATCGAGGCCCAGGCAGCGTGCCACGGGTTGGTCAGGTCGTCGGGGTCGATGCCCAGCTCCACCTCGGCGTGCGCCGCGAGCGCGTCGTGGGCGGTGAGCTCCTCGGCGACCTGCCAGGCAAGCTGCTTGCTGAGCCCCTTGCGGCGGTAGATCCCCGCCAGCTCGGCGAGCTCCGCCTCTGGGTCGTCGCGGAGCTCGGCACGTTCCTTGTGCAACAGCGCGCGCTCGGTGTCGCGCTGGGTGCTGACCGAGACGTACTCCCCGGTGGCCATGCTGAGCGCGCCCGCGACCAGCCCAGCGGTCCCGGCGACCAGGATCGTGTGCGAGCTGGCGGTTGCGCCCGCAACCCCCATCACCAGGCCCGCGACCGACACGATCCCGTCGTTCGCTCCGAGGACACCGGCCCGCAGCCAGTTGAGGCGCGCGCCGACGGACTCGTCGTGCGGCTCGTCGTCGTGCCAGCCGGCATGCGGCACGTCGGAGGTCTGGAAGGACATGGCTCCATCGTTCCCGGCGCGCGGTGCCCCTGCAACGAAGGAAAGGCTGTCCTGCGCCTCGACAAACAGGTCCTTGGTCCCTGTTCCACGGGCCTCGGCGCTGCCTAGCGTGACACGTAGGCAGGGCCGGGAGGAGGCGGGCGATGGACGAGATCCACGAGCTGAGCGAGCTCGAGAGCTGGGAGGTGCTCGGCCGCAACGAGCTGGGTCGGCTGGGCTTCCACCTGCTCGACGAGGTGCACATCGTGCCGGTCAACTACGCCGGCGACGGGCGCACGCTGCTGTTCCGCACCGCGGAGGGCTCCAAGCTGCTCGGTGTGCTGCTCAACGGCAACGTCGCCTTCGAGGTCGAGGAGCTCGACGCCGAGGTCGCCCGGACCGTGGTGGTGCGCGGCGTGGCCCGCCAGCTCGGCGAGGCGGAGGCGCACCGGGCCGAGCGGGTGCCACTCCACTCGTGGGTGCCGGGCGATCGCTGTGAGGTGGTGGAGATCCGCCCCACGGTCGTCACCGGGCGAGAGCTGCCGCTGGCCAGGCCGTGGACCAGGATGCGGGCCTGATCGCTAGTAGTACCAGGGGAACGGCGCCCAGTCCGGGTCGCGTTTCTCGAGGAACTGGTCGCGGCCCTCCTGGGCCTCCTCGGTCATGTAGGCCAGCCGGGTGGTCTCACCGGCGAAGAGCTGCTGGCCCACCAGGCCGTCATCGATCAGGTTGAAGGCGTACTTCAGCATCCGCTGCGCTGTCGGGCTCTTGCCGTTGACGATGCGGCCCCACTCCAGGCCGACCTGCTCCAGCTCCGCGTGGGGTACCGCCCGGTTGACGGCCCCCATCCGCACGGCGTCCTCGGCCGAGTACTCCTGGCCGAGGAAGAAGATCTCCCGGGCGACCTTCTGGCCGACCTGACGGGCGAGGTAGGCCGACCCGAAGCCCCCGTCGAAGGACCCGACGTCGGCGTCGGTCTGCTTGAAGCGGGCCTGCTCGCGGGACGCCAGGGTGAGGTCGCACACGACGTGCAGGCTGTGTCCACCCCCGGCGGCCCAGCCGGGCACGAGGCAGATCACCACCTTGGGCATGAAGCGGATCAACCGCTGGCACTCCAGGATGTGCAGCCGCGCCATCTTCGCCTTGTCCACGGTGTCGGCGGTCTCGCCCTCCGCGTACTGGTAGCCGGCCCGACCGCGGATGCGCTGGTCACCCCCGGTGCAGAAGGCCCACTTCCCGCTCTTCGGTGACGGCCCGTTGCCGGTGAGCAGGACGCAACCGACGTCCCCGGAGGTGCGGGCGTGCTCGAGCACGCGCAGCAGCTCGTCGACGGTGTGCGGCCGGAAGGCGTTGAGCACGTCGGGCCGGTCGAAGGCGATCCGGACCGTGCCGTGCGCCCGCGCCCGGTGGTAGGTGAGGTCGGTGAGGTCCGCGAAGCCGGGGACGTCCTGCCACTCCGCCGGGTCGAAGATCTCCGAGACTCCGTCAAGGGCGCTCATGGAGCGTGACGCTACCCGTGGGGAATGCTGGCGCTGGCCCCCGGCGTTGGAACAAACATGACTATCGAGGGTGAATACGCTCCCAGCAGGGCCGACTGGGTCCGCAAGCAGGTGGAGAGGTTCGAGGCGTCCGACGGGGCCGAGGCCAACACGCTGCGCGACTCCGACGACCCGATCGTGGTGATCACCTCGCGTGGCGCGAAGTCCGGCAAGCTCCGCAAGAACCCGGTCATGCGCGTGGAGAGGGACGGCAACTACGTCGCCGTGGCCTCGAAGGGGGGTGCGCCGGAGCACCCGGAGTGGTTCCACAACTTCGTGGCGAACCCGGTCGTCGAGCTCCAGGACGGCCCGGTGAAGAAGTCCTACCGGGCTCGGCTGCTGCACGGTGAGGAGCGCGCCGAGTGGTGGCGGCACGCGGTCGAGACCTGGTCGACCTATGGCGAATACCAGCAGCGCACCGCCCGGGAGATCCCGGTGTTCCTGCTCGAGCCGATCGCCGACTGACCACCCGGGGCTTGCACCCGACGTCACTTCCGGCAAGGTTGGTCGTTGTCCGTCTCGCGTGAGATGTGACCTGTCGGGGCGCGTCGTCGGGCCGGTTCAGGCCTCGGCGGCGCGCCCACCGCCATCCGCGGCACCATCCGCGGCACGGGCATGCTGCAGCCGCCGCGCCAGCCCGGTCGCGCGCAGCGCCTGGCGTCCGACCGCGGCGCGGACCGCCTGCTCGGTCCCGATGACCCGCACCCGCTCCTGCCCGCGAGTCAGGGCGGTGTAGAACAGCTCTCGGGTCAACAGCATGGAGGCGTCCTCGGGCAGCAGGACCGTCACGTGGCGGAACTGGCTGCCCTGGCTGCGGTGCACGGTCAGGGCGTGCGCCGTGGTCACGTCGGAGAGCCGGGCCAGGGAGAGCGTGCGCCCCCGGCCACCGTCGTCGAAGAGCGCCGAACGCTCCCCGTCGTCGTCGCCGACCACGACCCCGGTGTCGCCGTTCCACAGTTTGAGGCCGTAGTCGTTGGCGTTGACGATCAGCGGCTGGCCCGCGTAGTGGGCCGGGAACCAGTCACGGCCCTCACTGTCCTGCAGCCAATGCTCGACGCGCTCGTTCCATCCCGCGACGCCGAAGGGGCCCTCCCGGTGCGCGCAGAGCAGCCGGTGCGCCTGCAGGCACGCCAGTGCCCCCGGGGCGTCGCCGTCGTGGGCACGTGCGCGCAGCTCGAGCGCCGGCGGCTCGACCAGCTCGCGGATCCTGTGCTCGTCTGCCGGGTCGACCAGCTCCACCGCGTCGGAACCGGCTCTGAGCAGCTGCCACGCCAAGTCGGCGTCGCCATCTCGTACGGCGGCCGCCAGGGCGCCGATCTCGTCACCGAACCGGTGTGAGGTGCGCAGCTCGCTCAGGGGGGAGTCCGGCCGGCCAGCGAAGCCGCGGACGACGTCCTGGAGCACCGCTCCGGCCTCGACCGAGGCGAGCTGGTCGGCATCGCCCACGAGCAGCAGCCGGGCATCGGGCCGCACCGCCTCGAGCAGCCGGGCCATCAGCGTCAGCGAGACCATCGACGTCTCGTCGACCACCACGACGTCGTGCGGCAACCGGTTGCCACGGTGGTGACGGAAACGGGTGCCACTGTCGGGGCGCACGCCCAGCAGGCGGTGCAGCGTCGATGCCGTCAGCTCCTCGACCGAGGCCCGGTCGTTGGCCGGGAAGTCGGCGGCCTGCACGGCTTGCCGCAGGGCCTGCGTCAGCCGGGCGGCGGCCTTGCCGGTCGGCGCCGCCAGCGCCACCCGGAGCGGCGCGTCGGTCGTCGCGGCGAGCACGGCCAGCAGCCGCGACAGCGTGGTCGTCTTGCCGGTGCCGGGTCCGCCGGTCAGCACCGTCGTCCACCGTCGCACCGAGTCGCGGGCCGCGTCCCGTTGCTCGTCGTAGGGCGCTCCCGGGAAGAGCCGGGCCAGGGCGGCGCCGAGCCGCTCCTGGTCCACGGCAGGGGCGGTGCGCGTGACCCGGGCCAGGAGGTCGGCCACGACCGCGCCCTCCTCCTGCCAGTAGCGGTCGAGGTAGAGCAGGCTGCCCTCGAGGCGGAGCGCCTGGCCGGTCAACGGGCTCGCCGCGACCGCGGCCTGCCAATCCCCGGGTGGGAGCCAGGCGATGACATCTCCGGCCGGAAGCATCGCGGCGACCAGGTCACCGGCCGTCGCGAGGTCGAGGCACACCGAGCCCTGCCGCACCGCGCGCACGGTCAGCGCCACGGCCAGCAGCACGTCCGGCGAGGGCTCCCCACCGATCTGTCCGAGCCGCGTCGCCACGTGCACGTCGGCGGCGGTCAGCACCCCCAGCCGGTTGAGGTCGGCGAGCCGTCCTGTCGCGGTCAGCACGAGCCGGCGGTCCCAGGCGTCGACGGGTTCGAACAGCTCAGTCACCGGACCACCTCCGGCTCGTGCCCGCGGACCCGTCGAGGAGGTCGGAGAGGTCCTCGACCAGCCCCACTGGCGGCCGCCACGAGAACACCCCGCACGGCCGGCCGCCGACGACCGGCGTGTCCGGGCCGCACATGCCGCGCAGGTAGAGGTAGAGCACTCCGCCCAGGTGCACCTCTGGGTCGTAGCCGGGCAGCCGCCAGCGCAGGAAGCGGTGCAGCACAACGGCGTAGAGCAGCGCCTGCAACGGGTAGTCGGAGTGCTGCATCGCGCCGGCGAGCGCGTCCGGGGAGTAGGCGGCTGCCGTCAACGGCTCGTCGCGCGGGCCCAGCCAGTTGGTCTTGTAGTCGACGACCAGGAAGCGTCCATCCACCCGCAGCACGACGTCCAGGGAACCGGTCAGGTAGCCGATCAGGTCCTGCCCGCCGAGGAGCGGCCGGGCGAGGGCATCGGCGTACGCCCGCAGCGGGTCGCCCTCGGGGAGGTGGCTCCTCAGCAGCGGCCCGATGTCACTGAGCCGGGCGACGCCGTTGGTGGCGGCACGCAGGTCGCCACCGCCCAGGGGCAGCTCGAAGTCGAGCTCGCAGAGCCGGTCGCGGACGCCGATGTCGCGCAGCGTGGCCCCGTCTGCGAGGGGGCCGAGCGGGCTCTCGCACACCGCGACCAGGGCGTCTGCCAGCTCGTCACGGTCGAGGTCCTGCGGCCACCAGACCAGCTGCTCGTCGATGTGCCGGCGCAGCTCGGCCCGCAGGTCGCCGTCGTGCGCTGGCGCCTCCGGGTCGGTGTGCTCGAGCACGGCGTGCACCAGCGACCCGAAGGCGGCCCCGACCGGCAGCCCGGCCATCGGCGACACGGGCGCTGCCGCCACGGGCAGCACCGAAGGCATCGGCCCGAGGGCCTCGTCGTCGCGCGGCACCACCTCCGGCTCGCTGGCCACGCCGACTGCGGTCACGGCGTCGGTGACCGCGGGAGAGGAGAGCGAGGAGTACGACGTGCGCCGCCAGCTGGTGTCGACCTGGCGGTGGAACTCACGCACCGACAGCGGTGAGCGGTCGGCGGGCAGCCCTCCCGCCGGCACCGGCACCTGCTCGGCGCGGACGACCTCGGGGCCGCCGTGCTCCTCCCAGGCGCGCAGCCAGGCGACCACCTCCCGGTCGGACGGCGGCGCGAACGACGCCGGACAGCGAGCCTCGCCCTGCCTGCGGCCGAGCAGCATCCGGTTGAGCGGCGACGCGGGCGCGTTGTTGCCCGCGGCCCACCAGGCGATCAGCCGGGACTGGGCGCGGGTCATCGCGACGTAGAGCAGCCGCAGCGACTCCCCCGCCTCCTCCTGCTTGTGGCGCTCGTCGAGCGCGCCGGGGCGGGTCGCGACGCCGCCGACGTGGACGACCCGTCGACCCTGCTCGTCGTGGTAGCGCAGCACGTCGGGCCGGTGCCCGGGGAAGCGGTCGGAGACGAACGGGAGCAGCACGACGGGGTACTGCAGGCCCTTGCTGCCGTGCACCGTCACCAGCTGGACGGCCCGGGCGTCGCTGTCGAGCCGCCGGGTCCGCTCGCCCACCCCCTCCGCGACGTGCTCCGACATCTGCTCGCGGATCCAGGACAGCAGCGCCACCACGCCGAGGCGCTCGCGGGAGGCGACCTGGTGCAGTGCCTCGGCGACGTGACGCAGGTCGGTGAGCTGGCGCTCGCCGTCGACCAGGCCGAGCACGCGGGCCTCGAGGCCACCCCGGGCGACGGCGGTCTCGAAGACCGCGGCGACACCACGCTCGGCGAACAGGTCGAGCCACTCGCGCACCGTGGCCGACAGCTGCTCGGTGAGCAGGTCGCCCCCGGAGACCAGCGCATCGGCGGTGAGCCCGAAGAACGAGGTCAGCGCGGCAGCCCGGACACGCCCGGACCGCGACGGCTGCTCCATCGCCTCCAGCAGCACCAGCCACTCCTCGGCGGCCGGCGTCGCGAAGACGCTGCCGCCGCCGGAGACCACCGCCGGGACGCCCACCTCGGCCAGCGCGTCCTGCACCAGCCGCAGGTGGCGGCGGCTGTGGGCGATCACCGCGATGTCACCGGCGCCCAGCGGCCGGTCCTCGAAACCGGCGTCGTCGAGCAGCCGGCGGATCTGCACGGCGACGTCTGCCGCGATGCGGGGGTTGACCACGTCGTTGACCGCGGCGAGCTTGTTGCCAGGGACGTCGAGGTCGTCGCGGGTCAGCACGCGCAGCTGGAACGCCCGGCCGGGCACCCCGGCCATCCGCGACCCGGGGTGGCAGGACTCGACCGGCCGGACCACGATCCCGGGGTCGCCGAGCTCGACCCCCTCCAGGACCGCCTGCATGGCGGCGAGCAGCGGGGCGTCGGTGCGCCGGTTCACCCCGAGGGTCTGGTGGGTCTGCGCCGACTGCCGGGCGACCAGGTAGGTGAAGACATCACCACCGCGGAAGGCGTAGATCGCCTGCTTCGGGTCCCCGATCAACACCATCGTGGCGACCCCGCTGAACGCCCGGTCGAAGACCTGCCACTGCACCGGGTCGGTGTCCTGGAACTCGTCGACCAGGACGACCTTCCAGCGTTGCCGCATCCGGGCCCGCGCCGGGGCCTGCGGATCGATGAGCGCGTCGGCGAGCTGGCCCAGGAGGTCGTCGTAGGAGAGCACGCCCAGCCGCCGCTTGCGGAGGTCGATCTCGGTCCGGACCGCCTCGCAGAAGGCGCCCCGGACACCCTCGGGAGTCCCGGGGGCAGCGTCGGTCGGCTCGAGGCGGGCCCGGGGGTCGGTCATCGCGGCGCGGGCCAGCTTGAGAGCCTCCTTGCGCGGGAAGGTGCGGGCGTCCTCGGCGGTCGCGTGGTCGCCCAGGTAGAGGTCGTCGACCACCTCGACCAGCAGGTCGTCGAGGTCCTCGACCAGGGTGGCGGCGGAATCGGTGTCACCGGCGACGCCCAGGCCCTTGAGGACCATGTGGCAGAACTGGTGGATCGTGACGATCGCGGCGGAGTCGAAGCTCGTGAGCGCTGCCCGCACCCGCCGGCACCGCCGGTCGAGCTCCTCGGCTGGGGCATCAAGCAGCGTCGCCAGCAGCTCGTCGGCCTCCGCGGCGGGTTCGCCGGCGACTGCGTCGACCAGTGCCCGCTCCACCTCCACCAGCCGGTCGCGGACCCGCTCGCGCAGCTCCTGGCTCGCGGCCCGGCCGAAGGTCACCACGAGCATCTCGTCGAGGGTGGCCTCCCCCTCCGCGACGAACCGGGCGACCAGGGCAGCGATCGTCCAGGTCTTGCCGGTGCCGGCGCTGGCCTCCAGCAGCGTGGTCCCGCGCGGCAGCGGACCGGAGATGTCGAAGACGGCGGCGGTGCTCACTTGTCCGGCCATCCCTGCTCGTGCTGGAGCAGCGGTGACCACACCCGGGTCGCCAGTGTGCCGAGCCCGCCGGCCTCCAGGGCGGCGATGTCGAGACCGCTGCCGAGCACACGGCAGAACGCGGGGTCGGCGCTCTCCCCGGGGAAGTTCTTCGGGTTCCACTTCCATCTGGCGTCGTTGGTCGCCTTGTGCACCGACTTCTCGCGACCCAGCGCCCAGGCACGGCCGGTGGCGACCGGGAGCGGCGCGGGCCGGCGGAGGCCGAGGTCGCGCAGCTGCATGAGCCCGCGGAGGTGATCGAGCGCGAACGCCGGGTCGACCGGACCGAGGACGGCGTGCGCGACCTGGCCGCCGGCCGCCTTGCCCACCACGTGGCCGGTCACCCGGACCCGCGGGTCGGCGGACTGGAGGGCGAGCAGGTCGATCCAGGCCGGCAGCGCGTGCTTGGCGGCGAGCCGCGACCAGGTGAGGCGGACGAGCCGGACGGAGTCGCCGTCGTCGTGCACACCACGCACCGAGCCGGAGATCCGGCGGCCACCGTCGAGCTCGAGCAGGACCTCGGGCGTCCGCGGCCGGCCCTGGCGCAACGCGGCGCTCTCGTCGAGCAGCTGCTGGGCCACGGCGATGATCCCCCGCAGCGTCTCGGGACCGAGCTCCCCCGGAGGGAGCTCACCCCGCAGCAGCTCGGCGGTGCACACCGCCTGGGGGTCGGCGCCGTCGAGGAGCGCTGTCACCACCCGATCACCGACGGCCCAGCTCTCGAGGCCGTCGAGCTCGATGGGGATCGCGTCGTGGACGTCGTCGACGTCGGCGGGGGTGGCGACGTCGAGCCGGCGCAGGAAGGCACGGGCGGGGTTCTTGAAGAAGTCGGCCAGCTCGGTGAGCGTGACGTCCCCGGCCGCGTCCTCGGGCGGCGGCAGCTCACCACCGAGGGGCTCGGGGGTGGCGCGCGGCCCGCGCGCGGCGAGCGCTCCGGCGAGCGCCGCGCGGTCGAAGCTGAACGGGCTCGGCGTGCCGAGCCCGCCGGGCACGAGGTTGCGCGGGTCGAAGGGCTGCAGCGGATGGCGCACCAGCACCTGGTCCCGCACCGGAACCGACGCCGTGCGGTCGAGGGCATCGAGCAGCTCGCCGACCGGCACCGCCGGGGGCCGCTGCTGCCCGGTGTGCTCGCTGGCCCCCGAGTAGGTGACCACCAGGCTCCCGGTCGCGGCCAGCACGGCGTCGAGGAGCAGCTGGCGGTCCTCGCTGCGCACGTCGCGCTCGCCGGTCACCGGTTCGCGGGCCAGCGCGTCGTCGCCGTCGGGCACCAGCATCCGCGGGAAGACGCCGTCGTCGAGGCCGAGCAGGCACACAACGCGGTGCGGGACCGAGCGCATCGGCACCAGGGTGGCGACGGTGAGGGTGCCGGTGCGGAAGTTGGCACGGGTGGGGCGCCCGGCGAGCCGCTGGTCGAGCAGCCCGCGCACGTCCGGGAGCCGCAGCCGGCACGATCCATGGTCCGCGTCGGCGAGGGCGACCAGCTCGCGGTCGAGCTGGGCGACCTGCCAGGCGTCCATCGGGGCGACGGCGGTAAGGGCCGCGACACCGTCGCGCAGCGCCCGGCTCCACTCGGCGACCGGCCCGGCTGCGTCGAGTGCGTCGATGGCGCCCTCGAGCCGGTCGATCAGCTCGGCGAACCGGCCGGCGAGGTCGACGGTGCCCGACCCGACGTCGTCGACGGGCAGGGTGCGGCCGACGGCGCGGCCGGCCCCGGGGTCGGCCATGGTGACACCGAGCAGCACCCGGTCCAGGCCGGCGCGCCAGGTGTTCTGCTCGATACCGGCGAGGTGGTACGGCGCCCGGTGCTCGCCGGTCAGTCCCCAGCGGACACCGGACTCGGCGACCCACCGGGTGAGCCGCTCGATGTCGTTGTCGTCCAGGCCGAAGCGACGTCGTACGGGCTCCTCGGAGACCAGGTCGAGCACCTCGCTGGCCGTTACCCGGCCTCCGGCGAGGGTGACCAGGCGGGTGGCGACCTGCAGCAGCGGGTTGGTGCTGGCCAGGCCGCGGTCGGCGAGCCGGACGCGCAGCTGGTGGCCGGGGTGGTGGCCGTCATGGAGCCCGAACGCCGCCTGCACCAGCGGCGCGTAGGCCTCCACGTCAGGGCACATCACCAGGATGTCGCGAGGCTCGAGGGTCGGGTCGTCCTCGAGCAGACCCACCAGGACCTCGCGAAGCACGTCGACCTGGCGTGCCTGGCCATGGCACGCGTGCACCTGCACGCTGCGGTCGACGGGATCGGGCGCGCGGGCGCTGCGCTCGGCCGGCGACGGGGACCGGTTGGCGCGCAGGTCGTGCTGCAGCCAGCCGAGGAGGCTGGTCGCGGCGGGCTCGGCCACCGGGGGCTCGACGGTGTCGGCCACGTCGGGCAGCAGGGCCAGGGTGCGTTGCACCTCGCGGGCGTCGCGGCCCAGCGAGGCGAGCAACGGGTGACCGACGTGCTCGGCGGAGGGATCCACCAGGCGGCGCACCGGACCCTGCGCGACCACCGGCGCCAGTGCCTGCCACAGCGCCGCGGAGGCCTGCGGCAGCCACAGGTGCACCTCGCGGACCTCACCCACCGCGGCGAGCAGCTCCACCTCGGTGACCGGCAGCCGGGTGTGGCCGAAGAGCGAGAGCCGGTCGGGCAGCTCCAGCGGGTCGCCGGCGCGGATCGCGGCCAGTGTGGCTGCGTGCCGGGCGTCCGGAGCGGGCGCGCCCACCCGCTCCGACAACCGCTGCCACAACCGTGGCTGCCAGCACAGGTCGGGGTCCAGCGGCGAGCCGCCGCCGTCGGTCTCCGCGCCGGCCGCCCAGTCGGCCAGCAGGGCGGGCCGTTGCACGGCGTAGGAGGCGAACAGGCCCGCGAGGCGGCGCGCCACCGACCAGCGCCGGCCCTGCCGGAGCTCGAGCTCGACGCCCTCGCGGCCGGCGCCCAGGTGGGTGGCCAGCGTCGCGCACCAGGGTTCCCCGAGCGACGCGTCGATCACCTCCAGCAGCGGCCAGACGAAGCGGTCGGGGTCCCACGGATCGTCACGCTCGATGCCGAGCAGCAGCGCGACCAGCGACCGTGGGTTGAGGAACCTGACGCCCGCGCAGACGCCGTCACCGCCGCGAGGACCGGTGCCGAGCCGGTGCGACAGCCGCTGGGTGAGCCAGCGCTCCACCCCTTTCGCCGGGACGACCACGACTTCCTCCGCGAAGGGGTCGGGCAGGGGCGTGGCCAGCAGGCCGCCCAGGGCATCGGCGAGCGCGTCGGTGCGGTCGGCGCGATGCAGGTGGACGGTCACCCGGGCTCACCGCGGAAGCTCGAGCGCAGCGAGCGGCTTCGTAGGGCGGTGGTCACGACACCCGACCCTAACCAGTGCCACCCCCCAGGCGCTGCTGCGCTGCCCAGACCTCCTCGAGCGCGGCCGCCTCGGCCTCGCCCCGGGCGCGCATCGTGCGCAGCCGGAGCTCTTCGCGGGTCGCGGCCGTCGGACGGTTGCCGACGCAGGGCCGGAGCGTCGTACGGCGCTCGAGCTCCTCGCCGTCGATCCCGGGGCCGCGGCCGCCGTAGATGCCCTCGCGGAGGGCGTCCAGCTCGGCCTGCACGTTGTGGGCCATCGCTCAGATCCCCGCCGCGTTCGCATAGAACTGCTGGTCCTCGCGCCAGCCGCCCTGGCCCATGCCGATGTGGGCGTAGCCGTGGGTCAGCTCGATGCCGCGCACCCACTTGGTCATCTTGAAGCCGAGCTGGCTCTCCACGCGCAGCCGAACCGGGGCGCCGTGCTGCACCGGCAGCGGCCCGCCGTTCATCTCCAGCACCAGCAGTGTCTGCGGGTTGCGCGCGAGCCACAGCGGGATCGTGCTGTAGAAGAAGCCCCATCGACCCTCGCCCTCGGTCTCCCCCTTGTCGTCGAAGGCGTAGAGGGCCACCGTGTCGGCGTCGGACATCGGCTGCACCTGGTCGAGCAGCGCGCCCAGCGGCACCCCGGTCCACTCAGCGGTGGCGGTCCAGCCCTGGATGCAGTTGTGCATGGTCACCTGGCTCTGCAGCCCCAGATCGCGCAGCTCGGCCAGCGAGAACCGGCCGGGGGCGGTCACCAGCCCGCCGACCGGGAGCCGGAAGTCGCGAAAGCCGCCGGCCACCAGCGCGTCGTACTCCGCGGACGTGGGCGGGTACCCGTTGACGCGGTGGTACGGCGAGACCGCCGCGGGGCGTCGCTGCTGCCGCGAGGTGAAGGCCCGGCTGACCACCCGCTCGAACGGGTTGACCATCCAGCCGAGCATCCGCTGGGTGCGCCGGCGGTAGCGCAGCGAGAACCAGGTGACCACGACGTGGAAGACCAGGATCAGGAAGATGCCGGTGAGGCCGACGGCGAGGGCGAGCGGGTGGCTGGCGCCGTAGCTGCCGAGCACGATCGCGGCGAACTCCTTCGGCACCCCGTGGATGATCACCATCACCGTGTGCACGAACACGAAGGCCGCGAACGCGCACAGCCCCAGGAAGTGGATGCTGCGGGCGGCCTGCTTGCCGCCGAAGATGCGGGCGTACCACGGGAACCGGGCGAGGATCGCCGGTGACATCGCAGCCCCCGTGGCGATCTGCAGCGGACCCAGCAGGAAGACCACCGCGAAGTAGGACAGCTTCTGCACCGCGTTGAACGGTTGCCCGGGCAGCAGCGGCGGGTAGTGGAAGCTCAGGTAGCTGCCGACCGACCTGACCGCCTCGGGGAAGATCGACCAGCTCGTGGGCACCAGGTAGTGCCAGTAGCCGGTGGCGATCACCAGCGCGATGTAGGCCGCCCCGGTGACGATCCAGAACTGGATCGACATGAAGTGCCAGTGCCGGCCCAGGCCGAGGTTCTTGCGGCCGGGCAGCGCCACCGTGGACGGCCAGGCCTCCTCCTCGTCCAGCGACGACCACGGCCGCGGGTCCTCCGCGCTGAACCGGCGTCGCGTCAGTCGCAGCCACTCCCGCCCCGGGGTGCAGTCGTCGTCCCAGTGCAGCTTGGGGAAGGCCGACAGCACCTCGAGGCCGCTGCGCGCGAGCAGCAGCATCACGAAGACGTTGAGGAAGTGGGTGACGACGACCCACCAGGGGAAGAAGTCGGGCATCTCCTGACCGGGTACCCCGCCGCGGCCCGACGCAGTCAGGTGGTCAGCGGCGCGAGATCGAGTCCGCCAGCGCGACCAGGTGGGCCAGCCGGGCGATCTCCGAGTCGAGGATCTCCGGTCCACCCCGCCGGGCGATCACCACCAGCTGGTCCTTGCCGAGGGGGCACGCGGCGAGGAGCAGGTCGGGCCACTGCTCGAGCTCCAGCCGCGCGGCGCCCGAGAAGTCCCGCCAGCGCAGGCCGTCGGGGATCGCGGCGGGCGCCGCCGTGGTGCCGTGCACGACCACCACCCGCTCGGCGTCGCGGCGCACCCGCAGGCCCCAGTCGACCCGGAACACCACCGGCAGCATGTCGACGAGGTGGTTGGCGGCGTGCGCCGGGTCCTCGGTCATCGACTCGACCGCCTCGAGGTCGAGGAAGAGGTTGCCGCCGGCGCCGTAGCGCGAGATCCACAGCACGTCCACCCCGTCGAGCGCGTTGCAGGCGGAGACCACGCTGTCGGGCATCACCCCGGGGTCGGCCTCGAAGAAGACGTCGTCGACCGCGCAGCCGTTGCCGGAGTGCTCGACGATCTCGATGGCGTTGATGTTGCCGCCCACCGAGCCGATCGCTGAGGCGAGCCGCCCCAGGGAGCCCGGGACGTCGGGGAGCTCCACGCGCAGCAGGTAGGACATCGGTTCCTCCCAGCTCGACGGACGCCCTGACCCTAACCGCCGCCGAGCGCGAATGTCTCGATCGTCTCGTGGCGCGGCCGGTTGCGCGGGCCCTCCCCGAGGTACGACGCCACCAGGGCGATCTCCGCCACCGGCCACGACGGTCCGCGGTAGGCGTCGAGCAACCGGACCCACTTCGTCGCCTCGACGGGCTTCCCGGTGCGGGCCACGGTCAGGTGGGCACGGAACCTCTGCCCGCCGACGTCGACGCCCGCCCTGCCCGCCGCGGCCCGGCAGCCGGTCGCGAGCCGGCGGAGCTCCTCACGGTCGCGCTCGGCGAGGTCGAGACCGGCCCAGAGCACCTTCGCGCGCCCGACGTCGGGGAACGCGCCGCCGCCGGTGACCGCGGTGCCCATGGCCGTCCGCTTGCCCGCCGCCCGGGCCAGTCGCTCGACCAGGTCGTCCAGCGCCCGATCGGGGACCTCCGCGAGGAAGGCGAGCGTCAGGTGCCACTGCTCGGGCACCACCCACCGGAAGTGGCCCTCGGACCGCCGCGGTTCGAGGAAGGCGTCCAGGTCGTCCACGGCCGCCTCCGAGGGCCGGACCGCCACGAACATCCGCACCGGTCGAGCGTAGGTCCTACGATCACGGCCATGGAACCAGCTGGCGGCGCTCGGGATCCAGGCCGAGCTGGCCGAGCTCGACGCCGGGCGGGAGCGGCTCCTGCTCGGCTGAGCCGGGCTACAGCCCGAGGTCGCGGCCGATCAGCTCCTTCATGATCTCGTTCGAGCCGGCCCAGATCTTGGTGACCCGGGCGTCCCGCCAGGCGCGGGCGACGCGGTACTCGTTCATGAAGCCGTACCCGCCGTGCAGCTGCACGCAGTGGTCGAGCACGTCGTTCTGCACCTGGGCGGTCCACCACTTCGCCTTCGCGGCGTCGATCGGGGTCAGCTCCCCCCTGGTGTGGGCGATGACGCACTGGTCGACGTACGCCTGGGTGACCTCCACGCGCGTGACCAGGTCGGCGAGCAGGAACTTGTTGTGCTGGAACTGGCCGATCGGCTGGCCGAAGGCCTTGCGCTCCTTCACGTAGACCAGCGTCTCGTCGAGGATCTGCCGGGCGTGCGCCAGGTTGGTGATCGCCGAGCCGAGCCGCTCCTGCGGCAGCCAGGTCATCATGTGGATGAAGCCGTTGTCGAGCTCGCCGATGATGTCGGCCTCGGTGAGGCGGACGTCGGTGAAGTTGAGCTCGGCGGTGTCGGACTCGTCCTGGCCGACCTTGTCGAGCTTGCGGCCACGGGAGTAGCCAGGCGCGTCGGCGGGGACGCCGAAGAGGGTGATGCCGCGGGCCTTCTTCTCCGGTGTGGTGCGCGCGGCCACGATGACCAGGTCCGCGGAGTAGCCGTTGGTGATGAAGGTCTTGGACCCGTTGAGCACGAAGCCGTCGCCGTCGCGGACAGCGGTGGTCCTCAGCGCCGCGAGGTCCGAGCCGCCGCTGGGCTCGGTCATCCCGATCGCGGACAGCAGCTCACCGGTGCAGAACTTCGGCAGCCAGCGCTGCTTCTGCTCGTCGGTGGTGAGGTGCACGAGGTACGGCGCACAGATGTCGGCGTGGATGCCGACGCAGGAGGGCAGCGCCATGTTGACCTTGGACAGCTCCTCGGTCAGCACCGCGTTGAAGCGGTAGTCGCCGGCTGCGGAGCCGCCGTACTCCTCCGGCACCTCCAGGCCGAGGAAGCCCTGCTTGCCTGCCTCGATCCAGAAGTCCCGCGGGATCGCCTTGTCGGCCTGGTGCTCCTCGAGGTTCGGGACCACCTGCCGCTGCAGGAACTCCCGGACGCTGTCGCGGAAGGCTTCGTGGTCCTCGTCGTAGATGGTGCGCTGCATGCCGCCCATCGTAGATGGGCACCAGCACCGGCGATGAAGCCCGTGACCGCAGTCGGAACCCTCAGCGCCTGCCTGCTGGTCGCCGGGTGCGGGCAGGTCGTCCCCGCGACCACGCCGTCGACGAACCGGGCACCCTACCTGCGGGAGAGCACCCCGCCCCCGACCCCGACGCCGACCCCGACGCCGACCCCTTCGCCGACCCCTTCGCCGACGCAGCCACCCACGCAGGCACCGGCCGATGCCTCGCCGGTGACCGGTACGCCCACGCTGACCCCCCATCCGGTGACGGCGATCGCGACCACGCCCCCGCCGTGGCTGGGCAAACGGGTCCTGCCCCGCACCCCCGCGGGCCACGGCCGGATCGAGCCCACACCGAAGGAGCTGCGCGATCGCGAGTTCACCCTGCCCGACACGCTGCCGGAGCTGCCGGGTGCCGGGTTCGCCGCGAAGGTGCGACCCGCACCGTCCAGCGTGATCGCCCGCTCGACCTGGCGTCCCGGGTGCCCGGTCGCCGCCGACCAGCTGTCGTGGGTCCAGCTGACCTTCTGGGGCTTCGACCACGAGCGGCACACCGGCGAGCTGCTGGTGAACAGGTCGGTCGCCACCGACGTCGTCAGCGTCTTCCACGAGCTCTACCGGGACCGCTTTCCCATCGAGCAGATGACGATCACCACCAAGGCGGAGCAGACCGCCCCGCCCACCGGCGACGGCAACGACACCTCTGCCTTCGACTGCAGGCCGACCCGCGGCTCGACGAGCTTCTCCCAGCACGCCTACGGCCTCGCCGTCGACGTGGACCCCTTCCAGAACCCCTACAGCAAGGGCACCCCGCCGAACCGGGTGGTGCTGCCCGAGCTCGCGTCGTCCTACCTCAACCGCAGCTGGGACCGGCCAGGGATGATCTCGCCCGGCGGTCCGGTGGTGCGGGCCTTCGCCCGCATCGGCTGGGGCTGGGGCGGATCGTGGCACTCGCTGAAGGACCGCATGCACTTCTCGGCCAACGGCACCTGACCCCTTGTGCAATCCCCCCGCGCGGAGTTTGTTTGTTCCATGGCGGACAAGCACGGACGGAAGGCGACCGAACAGGACCTCGAAGCGCGTGGGCCCGACCGGATCCGCAACGTCGTCCTGGTCGGGCCCAGCCAGTCAGGCAAGACCACTTTGGTGGAGACGCTGCTCGCCTGTGCCGGCGCCGTCCCGCGCGCCGGCTCGGTGACGGAGGGAACCACGGTCTGCGACTTCGAGGACGGCGAGCAGCAGCACGGCCGGTCGATCTCGCTCGCCGTCGCCCCGGTGGTCCACGGAGGGACCAAGGTCAACCTGGTCGACACCCCCGGCTACGCCGACTTCGTCGGTGAGCTGCGCGCCGGGCTGCGTGCCGCCGACTGTGCGCTCTTCGTCGTCGCCGCCAACGACGGCATCGACGAGAGCACTCGCCAGCTGTGGCGCGAGTGCGACGAGGTGCGGATGCCCCGGGCGGTGGTGGTCACCAAGCTCGACCACGCCCGGGCCGACTTCGATGGCGTGCTTGCGTCCGCCCGGGCGGCCTTCGGCGACAAGGTGCTGCCGGTCTACCTGCCGCAGGACGAAGGGCTCGTCGGCCTGATCACCGGCGACCCGCAGGGGGAGGCGGCGCGCGAGCGCCGCGGCGAGCTGATCGAGGGCGTGATCGAGGAGTCCGAGGACGAGTCGCTGATGGACCGCTACCTCGGTGGGGAGCAGATAGCGGAGGACGTGCTCGTCGAGGACCTCGAGAAGGCGATCGCCCGAGGCAGCTTCTTCCCGGTGCTGCCGGTCTGCTCGACCAACGGCGTCGGTTGCGCCGAGCTGCTCGACCTCTGTGTCCGGGCGTTCCCGGCGCCGCCCGAGCACCTCCCGCCCGAGGTGTTCACCCCGGCCGGCAAGGCGGCCGACCCGATCGCGTGCGACCCGGGGGGCCCGCTGGTCGCCGAGGTCGTGAAGACCGCCAGCGACCCCTACGTCGGTCGGGTCAGCATCGTCCGGGTCTTCTCCGGCACCCTGGATCCGGACACCCCGGTGCACGTCTCCGGGCACTTCTCGTCGTTCTTCGGGCAGGACGGTGGCCACGAGGACCACGACGAGGACGAGCGGATCGGCGTCCTGGCCCACCCGTTCGGCGGGCAGCAGGTGGTCACGAGCAGGGTCGTTGCCGGCGACATCGGCGCGATCGGCCGGCTCAGCCGGGCGGAGACCGGCGACACGCTCTCGGGCGTCGAGCTGCCGCTGGTGCTCAGGCCGTGGTCGATGCCGGAGCCGCTGCTACCGGTGGCGATCGAGGCGGTCAGCAAGTCCGACGACGACAAGCTCTCCTCCGTACTGGCCCGCCTGTCCGCGGAGGACCCGAGCCTGCGCATCGAGCACAACGCCGAGACCCGGCAGCTGGTGATCTGGGTGATGGGCGAGGCGCACGCCGAGGTCGCCCTCGATCGGCTCAGGGAGCGCTACGGCGTGGCGGTGCAGCAGGTCGAGCTCGTGGTGCCGCTGCGGGAGGCGTTCACCATGCCCAGCAAGGGCCACGGCCGGCACGTCAAGCAGTCCGGCGGCCACGGCCAGTACGCCATCTGCGACATCGAGGTGGAGCCACTGCCCGAGGGGAGCGGCTTCGAGTTCGTCGACAAGGTGGTCGGCGGCGCGGTGCCACGACAGTTCATCCCCTCGGTGGAGAAGGGCGTCCGGGCGCAGATGGAGCGCGGCGTGCGCAACGGCTACCCGGTCATAGACCTGCGGGTCACGCTCACCGACGGCAAGGCGCACAGCGTCGACTCCTCCGACATGGCCTTCCAGAGCGCGGGGGCACTGGCGCTGCGGGATGCGGCGGACGCGGGCTCGGTCGCGATGCTGGAGCCCTACGACGAGGTCGCCGTGCTCGTTCGCGACGACCTGGTCGGCGGGATCATGAGCGACCTCTCGGCGAGGCGCGGCCGACTGCTCGGCACGGACAAGGTCGGCGAGGACCGGACCCTGGTGCGCGCCCACGTGCCGCAGACCGAGCTGGCCCGCTACGCGATCGACCTGCGGTCCTCCACCCATGGCGCCGGCACCTTCACCCGGAGCTTCGCCCACTACGAGCCGATGGGCGCGGACCTGGCCCGGCAGGTAGCCTCACGCCAGTGATCGAGAGCTGGCCCGGAGCGGCCTACCCCCTGGGCGCAACATTCGACGGCAGCGGCACCAACTTCGCGTTGTTCAGCGAGGTGGCCGAGCAGGTCGAGCTGTGCCTCTTCGACGACGATCGCGCGGAGACCCGCGTGGAGCTGACCGAGGTCGATGCGTTCGTCTGGCACTGCTACCTGCCGTCGGTGCAGCCCGGCCAGCGTTACGGCTACCGGGTGCACGGCCCCTGGGACCCGGCGAAGGGACTGCGCTGCAACCCGAGCAAGCTGCTGCTCGACCCCTACGCCAAGGCCACCCGTGGCGAGATCGAGTGGGACCCGTCGGTGTTCTCCTACGACTTCGGCGACCCGGACTCGCGCAACGACGACGACTCGGCCGACCACATGATGCTCGGCGTGGTGATCAACCCTTTCTTCGACTGGGAGGGCGACCGGCGGCTGCGGACGCCGTACAACGAGACGGTCATCTACGAGGCGCACGTCAAGGGGCTGACCCAGCTGCACCCCGACGTCCCGGAGGACCTGCGCGGGACCTACGCGGGGCTTGCCCACCCCGCCGTCGTCGAGCACCTGACCAAGCTGGGCGTGACCGCCGTGGAGCTGATGCCGGTGCACCAGTTCGTGCAGGACGACACGCTGCAGCAGAAGGGGCTGCGCAACTACTGGGGCTACAACACGATCGGCTTCTTCGCCCCGCAGGCGTCGTACGCCGGTGCCGCCCGCCTGGAGCAACAGGGTCCGGGGCAGCAGGTCCAGGAGTTCAAGGCGATGGTGAAGTCGCTGCACGCGGCCGGAGTGGAGGTGATCCTCGACGTGGTCTACAACCACACCGCCGAGGGCAACCACCTCGGCCCGACGCTGAGCTTCAAGGGCATCGACAACGCCGCCTACTACCGGCTGGTCGACGACGACCCGCGCTACTACATGGACTACACGGGCACGGGCAACTCGCTCAACGTGCGCCATCCGCACTCGCTGCAGCTGATCATGGACTCGCTGCGCTACTGGGTGACCGAGATGCACGTCGACGGTTTCCGCTTCGACCTCGCGGCCACCCTGGCTCGCGAGTTCTACGAGGTCGACCGGCTGGCGACCTTCTTCGAGCTCGTGCAGCAGGACCCGGTGGTCAGCCAGGTCAAGCTGATCGCCGAGCCGTGGGACGTCGGCGACGGCGGCTACCAGGTCGGCAACTTCCCCCCGCAGTGGACCGAGTGGAACGGCGCCTACCGCGACACCGTGCGCGACTTCTGGCGCGGGGAGCCGGCCCTCGGCGAGTTCGCCTCGCGGATCGCCGGGTCCTCGGACTTCTACGAGAACTCCGGCCGTCGTCCCTTCGCCAGCATCAACTTCGTCACCGCGCACGACGGCTTCACGCTGCGCGACCTGGTCTCCTACGACCACAAGCACAACGAGGCCAACGGTGAGGACAACAAGGACGGCAGCGACGACAACCGGTCCTGGAACCACGGGGCCGAGGGCCCGACCGATGACGACGCCGTGCTGGCGATGCGGGCGCGGGAGCAGCGCAACTTCCTGGCGACCCTGCTGCTCAGCCAGGGCGTCCCGATGATCCTGCACGGCGACGAGCTCGGCCGCACCCAGCAGGGCAACAACAACGGCTACGCCCAGGACAACGAGCTGACCTGGGTGCACTGGGACGAGGCCGACCACCCCCTGGTCGAGTTCACCGCGGCGGTCTCGCGGCTGCGTCGCGAGCACCCGACCTTCCGCCGGCGGCAGTTCTTCACCGGGCAGGCCGAGGGCAAGGGTCTCGACGACATCGTCTGGCTGCACCCCGACGGGCGGGTGATGGCCGACGAAGACTGGGAGGACGGGCTGAAGTCGCTGGGGATGTACCTCAACGGCGACGCCATCACCGGCAAGGACGCCCGGGGCGGCGCGATCACCGACGACCACTTCCTGCTCTACTTCAACGCCGACGGACCGGGCGAGGTGACGCTGCCGCCGGCGGAGTACGCCGACGCCTGGGACGTCCTGATCGACACGGGCGGCTCCCCGGACGAGCGGGGGACCTGCAAGGCAGCCACGAGTATCCCCCTGGGGGAGCGCAGCACGCTGGTGCTGCGCGCGCACATCGAGGCCCCGGAGGAGCCCGACCACTCGGTGGCCGCGTCCCTCGCCGCCCAGGTGGAGGGGGGCCTCGCCTGATGCCGGCCAGCACCTACCGGCTGCAGGTCAGCGCCGACTTCGACCTCTACGCCGCCGCCAGGCTGCTGCCCTACCTGCACGACCTCGGTGTCGACTGGGTCTACCTCTCCCCGCTGCTCGAGTCGGAGCCGGGGAGCACCCACGGGTACGACGTGGTCCGCCACGACTGCGTGGACCCTCCGCGGGGCGGCACCGACGGGCTGGACGCGCTGGCGACGGAGGCACACCGGCTGGGCATGGGCGTCCTGGTCGACATCGTCCCGAACCACGTCGGCGTCGCGACGCCGGTCAACAACCCGTGGTGGTGGGAGCTGCTCCGGGACGGTCGCGACGCCGTGCACGCCCCGGCCTTCGACGTCGACTGGGCCGCCGACGCGCGGGTGCGGATCCCGGTCGTCGGCGACGACGACCAGCCGTCCGAGGACGGGCCGATCCACGAGCTGTTCGTGGCGGAGGGGGAGCTGCGCTACCACGACCACCGGTTCCCGTTGGCGCCCGGCAGCTGGGCGGACGGCGACGACGCCAACGCCGTCCACGACCGGCAGCACTACCGACTGGCCAACTGGCGCACGGCCGACGACCAGCTGAACTATCGGCGGTTCTTCGCGGTGAACAGCCTCGCGGCAGTGCGGGTGGAGGACCGCGACGTGTTCGAGCAGAGCCACGTGGAGATCCGCCGCTGGATCACCGACGGCCTCGTCGACGGCCTGCGTGTGGACCACCCCGACGGGCTGCGGCACCCCGGGGCCTACCTCGAGGAGCTGGCCGGGCTGACCGATGGCGGCTACGTCGTGGTCGAGAAGATCCTCGAGCCCGGCGAGCACCTGCCGGCGTCCTGGGCCACCGCCGGCACGACCGGTTACGACGCGCTCGGCCACGTCGACCGGGTACTCACCGACCCGGCCGGCGAGGAGCCGCTGACCCGGCTGGCGCCCGCCGACTACCGCGAGCTGGTGCACGGCACCAAGCGTGCCGTGGCCGACGGGATCCTGCAGTCCGAGGTGCGCCGGATCGCCCGCGACGCCGGCCTCGACCGCCCCGAGGCCTACGACGCGGTCGCCGAGCTGGCGGCCGGCTTCCCGGTCTACCGCTCCTACCTGCCGGAGGGACGGGCCCACCTCGCCGAGGCGTTCGCGCGCGCCCGTGACCGGCGACCCGGCCTGGCGGGGGTCTTCGACGAGCTGGAGCCGGTCCTCTCCGATCCGGTGCATCCGGCGGCATGGCGCTTTCAGCAGACCAGCGGCATGGTGATGGCCAAGGGCGTCGAAGACTGTGCGTTCTACCGCTACCCCCGGTTGACCTCGCTCAACGAGGTCGGTGGCGACCCCGGTGTCTTCTCGATGACCGTGGAGGAGTTCCACCACGCGATGACGGTCCGGCAGGCGCACTGGCCACAGGCCATGACGACCCTGTCCACCCACGACACGAAACGCGGTGAGGACGTCCGGGCGCGGATCGCCGTCATCGCGGAGAAGCCGCAGCGCTGGACCGCCGGGCTCGAGCAGCTGCTGTCACTCGCGGAGCTGCCCGACGCCGGGTTCGGCAACCTGCTCTGGCAGGCGGTCGTCGGCGCCTGGCCCGCCTCGCGGGAGCGGTTGCACGGCTATGCGGAGAAGGCGATGCGCGAGGCCGGTGACCGCACGACCTGGACGGCACCCGACGAGACCTACGAGACGGCGGTGCACCGTGCCGTCGACGCGTCGTTCGACGACGCCTCGGTCCACGCGCTCGTCGAGGAGCTGGTCGCCGACCTGGCCGGCCCGGGCTGGAGCAACGCCATCAGCGCCAAGGTGATCGCGCTGACCATGCCCGGCGTGCCCGACGTCTACCAGGGCAGCGAGCTGTGGGAGCAGAGCCTGGTCGACCCGGACAACCGCCGGCCGGTGGACTTCGCGGAGCGGGCCCGGATGCTCGCCTCCCTGCCCGACCGGGAGCCGGTCCCCGTCTCCGCGGCTGCCAAGCTGCAGCTCACCGCCGTCGCCCTGCGGCTGCGACGGGACCGGCCGGCGCTGTTCACGTCGTACGACGCCCTCACCGCCACCGGACCCGCCGCGGGGCACGTCATCGCCTTCGACCGCGGCGGCGCCGTGACCGTGGCGACGCGGCTGCCGGTGGGCCTGGCGGCGCGGGGCGGGTGGGACGGCACCGCGCTCGCGCTGCCGGAGGGCACCTGGGCCGACGCGGTGACGGGGCGGACCTTCTCCGGTGACGCCCCGCTCGCGCACGTGGTCGCCGAGCACCCCGCGGCGATCCTGGTGCACCAGTGAGGGGCCGGTTCGACGTCTGGGCGCCGATCCCGTCCCGGGTCCGGTTGAGCGTCGGCGAGGCGGTCGTCCCGATGGAGCAGGGCGACGACGGCTGGTGGACGCCGACCGACTCGGTGCCCGACGGCGAGGTCGACTACGGCTACCTGCTCGATGACCGTCCGGAAGCACTCCCCGACCCTCGCTCACGCCGCCAGCCGTACGGGGTGCACGAGCGCTCGCGGACCTTCGACGCGGCGTCCATCGGCTGGACCGACTCGGGCTGGACCGGGCGGCAGCTCGCCGGCGCCGTCGTCTACGAGCTGCACGTCGGCACGTTCACTTCCGAGGGCACCCTGGACGCCGTGCTGGGCAAGCTGGACCACCTGCGCGACATCGGCGTCGACTTCCTCGAGGTGATGCCGGTCAACGCGTTCAACGGCCGCTGGAACTGGGGCTACGACGGGGTGCTCTGGTCGGCGGTCCACGAGGAGTACGGCGGCCCGGCCGCCTACCAGCGGCTGGTCGACGGCTGCCACGCCGCCGGCATCGGCGTCGTCCAGGACGTCGTCTACAACCACCTGGGCCCGTCGGGGAACTACCTGCCGCTCTACGGCCCCTACCTCTCCACGTCGGGAAGCAGCACCTGGGGCTCGCACGTCAACCTCGACGGCGCGGGCTCACCGGAGGTGCGGCGCCTCATCCTCGACAACGTCGCGATGTGGCTCGACGACTACCACGTCGACGCGCTGCGCCTCGACGCGGTGCACGCGTTGGCGGACCGGTCGCCGGTGCACCTGCTGGAGGAGATGGCGGTCGAGGTGGGGGCGTTGTCGTCGTACCAGGGTCGGCCGCTCACGCTGATCGCCGAGTCCGACCTCAACGACACGCTGCTGGTGCGCCCGCGCGAGGCGGGTGGCTGGGGGCTGGACGCGCAGTGGAGCGACGACTTCCATCACGCCGTGCACGTGGCGCTGACGGGAGAGACCAGCGGCTACTACGCGGACTTCGAGCCGCTGTCGGCACTGGCGAAGGTGTGCGAGAAGGGCTTCTTCCACGACGGGACCTGGTCGTCCTTCCGTGACCGCGCGCACGGCCACCCGGTCGACACCGCACACATGCCGACGTGGCGGCTGGTGGTCTGCAACCAGAACCACGACCAGGTCGGCAACCGCGCCCGCGGCGACCGGCTGTCGGATCCCTCTCCCGGGCACCTCGACGACGACCAGCTTGCCTGCGCGGCGCTGCTGACGCTGGCCGGGCCGTTCTCGCCGATGCTCTTCATGGGCGAGGAGTGGGCCGCGTCGTCACCGTTCTGCTTCTTCACCTCCCACCCGGAGCCGGAGCTCGGCAGGGCGACCGCCGAGGGGCGGATCAAGGAGTTCGAGAGGATGGGCTGGGACCCTTCGGTCGTCCCGGATCCGCAGGACCCGGCGACGTTCCAGCGCTCGAAGCTGGACTGGGACGAGGCGTCGACCGGGCGGCACGCGGTCGTGCTCGAGTGCTACCGCCGGCTCGCCGGGCTGCGGCGGACGATCCCCGCGCTGACCGATCCGTCGTTCGCCTCCACCTCCTGCACCGTCGACGGCCGGGTGTTCACGATGCAGCGCGGGGACGTGCTGATGGTCGTGAACTTCGGCGACGGTCCCGCCAGCCTGCCGGCCGGTTCGCGCGCGGTCGTCTTCGAGACGCCGTCGGGGGTGTCCCTCACCTACGGCTCGCTGTCGCTGCCGCCGCACGCGGGTGCGCTGCTCCGCTGACGCGACACGCCCGGAACTGCCGAGGAAAGGTGCTGGATATCAGCCTCGATCCTCGGCACAAGCTCTCAGCGCAGCCGGCGGGTCATCATCAGCACCGCGTCGTCGTCGATCGGGATGCTCGCGCCGGGTGTCACGGGCGACCAGTCGTACACCACGCCACGTCCGTCGGGGAGGTAGCCGCGCTGCACGTACATCCGCTGCGCCGGCCCGTAGTCGGCGTAGAGCCCGACGCCGATCCCGGCCACGTCGGAGCGCTCGCCGACGATCCGCTCCGCCTCGTCCATCAGGGCGGTCGCGATGCCGCGACGGCGGAAGCCCGGCACCACGTTCAGGTCGGAGATCTCGGGAATGCCCGCCTCGACGAAGGGCTCGTACGACGACCGCCACAGCACCGTGACATGGCCCGCGAAGATCTCGTCGGCCTCCGCCACCAGCACCGGCCGGTCGCCTGCGGACTGCTCGGCGAGGTAGCGCTCGAACAGCGCCACCGTCTTGGCCCAGCCGAGCTCGGCATAATGAGCAGCCATCACGGGCGGGTCCTCCGCGCGCATCGACCGGATCACACCCCCATTCTCACTGCTGGTGGTAGACCTGCGGCCCGGCCGGCCCCTCACACGTGCCCCCGGCGATCGAGCTCGGCACCGACCACTGGTTCAGCGCCTTGCACGTCGGCACCGCCTGGCTGCCGATCAGCTGCCGCCAGGTGCCGTGGGGGGTGCCCCAGATCGCGACGTAGCCGCCCGGGCAGTCGTTGACGGCGCCCTTCGCGAAGCCGGCCGAGCTCCAGGCCTGCACCGAGATCGAGCCGCCGCCGCTGGAGCAGCTGGTGCCCTTCGGCACCTGTCCGGCCACGAAGGCACGGAACACCTGGCTGGTGCCGTGCAGCTGGTCGGCGTCGGCCGGGCCGGTCACCGTCACGCCGTCGCCCGGGTAGTGGACCAGCCGCGGCCCAGGCGGAGTGGTCGGCTGGATCGCGATCCGGTCGTTGCCCTGCGGGCCCCCGGACGGCAGCGTCACCCCGAGGACGATGCCGGTCGCGACCGCAGCAGCGGCCAGGATGGTGGCTCCGACCCTGCGGCGGGTGCGGATGCGGCGCCCTCGCCGTACCACTGCGCCGGTCAGGTCGGCGACGGGCGCGAAGGCGGCGTTCTCCTCGAGCGAGTCGCGGAGCAGCCGCTCCAGGACGTCCTCCTGCTGGCTCATCGCCGTCCTCCTCTCGGGTCCAGGTCCTCGGGCATCCGGCCGCGCAGCACCTGCAGCGCCCGGTGGGTCTGGCTCTTCACGGTCCCCACCGAGCAGCCGAGCACCTCGGCGGTCTGCGGTTCCGTGAACCCCTCGTAGTAGCGGAGCACCACGGCGGCCCGTTGCCTGGGCGGCAGCTCGCGGACCAGCTCGAAGAGCACCGTCTTCGTCTCCCGGTCCAGCTGGTCCTCCGGGGCGGCGGCCTCGGGCCCTGACTCGGGCACCGGCGTGGAGAGCGCCTCGCTGGACCGCTCCCGGCGCTTCCACGGCCGCCGCAGCAGGTTGATGTGCTCGTTGACGATCGCCCGGCGCACGTAGGCGTCGAGGGCACCTCGGTCGCACAGCCGTCCCCAGGCGAGGTAGGTCTTCACCAGCGCGGTCTGGACGACGTCCTCGGCGGTCTGCCGATGGCCGGTCACCAGGTAGGCGAACCGCAGCAGCGCCGCCTGGCGGCCCGCGACGAAGTCGACGAACTCGCGCTCGCCCTCACCGCGAGGCTCCGACGCCTGGTCGGCCTCCTGCTGGTCGGTCGTGGTCATGTGCACCCCGCTCACAGGGGATCACACGGACCGCAGGGGGCAGATGGTTGCCTCGGGTCTCAGGAATTCAGCAGCGTCTCGAAGTCGACGACATCCTCGAAGGGATCCGTACGACGACCAGCGGGGCGCCCGCTGACCAGCGCAGCGAGCTGGCCGGCCGCCCTCTCGATCCTGGTGGCCAGCTCGCCGACGACCGAGCCCCCGCTGCCCCAGTCCTCGGACGCGGCGAACACACCGGTCGGGACGACGACGGCCTTGAGGTAGCTGAACATCGGGCGCATCGCGTGGTCGAGGACCAGCGAGTGCCGCGCCGTGCCGGCGGTGGCCGCCACCAGCACCGGCACTCCCTCGAGCGCACCAGAGTCGAGCACGTCGAAGAACATCTTGAACAGCCCCGAGTAGGAGGCGCTGAAGACCGGCGTGACCGCGATCAGGCCGTCTGCGGAGGCTACCTTCTCGATCGCCGCGGGCAGCTCACCGGCCGGGAAGCCGGTCGCGAACGCGTTGGCCAGGTCGTGGGCCAGCGGGCGCAGCTCGATGACGTCGACGACCGTGTCGGGGCCCAGCTGCGCGACCGTCGCGTCGGCGAGGAGGTCGGCCAGCAACCGCGTCGACGACGGCTCGGACAGCCCCGCGGTGACGACGGCAAGGCGGCTCATGAGCGCACCTCTGCGGGAGCCGCCTCCACAGGGGCCGCTGACAGCGGCGAACCGTGGGCCGGCGGGTCGGACGGCACGTCAGCCGGACGGAGCGCCTCGAACTGCGGGCGCAGCGACTCGACGACCTCACCGAGCAGGTCGAGCTGCTCGAGCACGGTCTTCTGCGGCAGGCCGGCGTGGTCCATCAGGAACAGCTGACGCTGGTAGTCGCCGACGTACTCCCGGAAGCCCAGCGTCCTCTCGATCACCTGCTGCGGCGAGCCGACGGTCAACGGCGTCTGCGCGGTGAACTCCTCCAGCGACGGGCCGTGGCCGTAGACCGGGGCGTTGTCGAAGTACGGCCGGAACTCCCGCACCGCGTCCTGGCTGTTGCGGCGGATGAACGCCTGGCCGCCGAGCCCGACGATCGCCTGCGCGGCGGTGCCGTGGCCGTAGTGCTCGAACCGGCGGCGGTAGAGCCCGATCATCCGTTCGGTGTGCGAGGCCGGCCAGAAGATGTGGTTGGCGAAGAAGCCGTCGCCGTAGTAGGCCGCCTGCTCGGCGATCTCCGGGGACCGGATGGACCCGTGCCAGACGAACGGCGGGTTGCCGTCCAGCGGGCGCGGCACCGAGGTGAACCCCTGCAGCGGCGTGCGGAACCGGCCCTGCCAGTCGACGTTCTCCTCGCGCCACAACCGGTGCAGCAGCGCGTAGTGCTCGATCGCCAGCGGGAGGCCCTGGCGGATGTCCTTGCCGAACCAGGGGTAGACCGGCCCGGTGTTGCCGCGGCCCATCATCAGGTCCATCCGGCCGTCGACGAGGTGCTGCAGGGTCGCGTAGTCCTCGGCGATCCTCACCGGGTCCGTCGTGGTGATCAGCGTGGTGCTCGTCGACAGCTTGATCCGCGACGTCTGCGCGCCGATGTAGGCGAGCGTCGTGGTCGGCGCGCTCGGGATGAACGGTGGGTTGTGGTGCTGCCCGGTCGCGAAGACGTCCAGGCCGACCTCCTCGGCCTTCCTGGCGATCGCGACCGTGTTCCTGATCCGCTCGTGCTCGGTCGGCGTCGCGCCGTTCGTAGGGTCGGTGGTCAGGTCACCGACGGTGAAGATCCCGAACTCCATGGCTGCCTCTCGCTCGATATCGTTGAATCCTCAACGAAGCACTCGGGCCGGCTATTCCTCGAGGAAGCCGACGAGGGCCTCGGCCAGCGCCTCGGGGTTCTCCTCGGCCGACGAGGTCGCCGGTGACGGCCCGCTTGGACTGCTGCGCGTGGTCGGGCCGCACCTCGGCCTTGCCCGACCGGCCGTAGCCGCGCATGTCCGGACAGACCACCGAGTAGCCGGCCTCGACAAGCCGCGGCGCCACCCGGTGCCACGTCGCGCCGGTGCGCGGGTGGCCGTGCAGGAGCAGCACCGGAGCGCCGACGCCACCGTGGCGCACCCGCAGCTCCACCTCGCCCACGTCGACCCGCTCGTCGACGAACCCGTCGAACACCCGCTCACCCGGCCCGTCTGTCCGGGCCGCGCTCGCCGAGCTCCCGCCGCAACGCCCGGATCTCCTGCTGCAACCGGTGCACGTCCTCACGCGTGGCCGTCTGCTGCGCCTCGCCGATGTCGCGCACGCGGTCGACCAGCCACGAGGCGAACGTCGCGGTCACCACGCCGATCAGCGCCACGCCGCACATCATCAGCCCGGCGGCGATGAGCCGGCCGGTGGTGGTGACGGGGTACTGGTCGCCGTACCCCACCGTCATCATCGTCACCAGCGCCCACCACAGCGAGTCCCCGAACGTCTCGATGTTGGCGCCTGGCTGCCCACGCTCGGCGCTGAGCTCCGCCACGGAGGCGACGTAGGTGACCAGCGCCGTCGCGCCGACGACATAGGTGGCCACGCGCCCGCGCAGCGAGTTGCCCGCCCGGCGGTTGAGCACGGTCAGGAGGGTGATCAGCCGAAGCAGCCGCAGCGGACGGAGGATGGGGAGCACGACCACTGCCAGGTCCAGCAGGTGCTTCCTCACGAAGCGGCGCCTGTCGTCGGCCAGCACGAGCCGGACCACGTAGTCGACGGCGAACACCACCCACGCCGCCCAGGTGATCGCCCAGCAGAAGTGCCGCCACGGCGCGCTGAGCCGGGGGTCCAGGACGGGCCAGCTCCAGGCCAGGAGGAACGCGAGAGCCGCCACGGTCAGCGGGTGGTCCGCCGCCCGCTCCCAGCGCAGGCGTTGCCGCTCGCCGGGATCGCCGGGGTTCTCGGTCACTCCGGGACGTTGCCCGATGTGCGGCCGGCTCAATCGAGCCGGTCGTGGTTCCGCTGCAGCGCCGCAGCGTCGGGACGTCCCACGGGACCCGGTTCCGGCACCTGGCCTACCGCGAGCTCGGTGCCACCGGGCTTGCGGTCGACGAGGACGCTCCCGCCGAGCTCGGCATCAGCCTGGCTCTGTCCTGCGGGGCGGCACGCAGCCTGATGGCCGAGGCGATCGACCTGGTCCATCGGCTTCCCCACACCTGGACCGCCGGCGGGCGAGGTGGAGGCATGGGTGGCCGCCGGATCGCCCGCCTCACCCGCGAGCTGACCGACCAAGCCGCCGGCTGGGTCGACGACCAGCTCACCGGCTGCCTGACCAGTCTCCCGGTCGGCCGGCCGGTGGCCCTGGCCGAAGCCAAGGCGACCGCCGCCGACGCCGCCGACGCCTCCCAGGACCAGACCCACCCGGGCAACCTCGGCAAGCTCACCCGCAGCCACCACCGGATCAAGACCCACGCCCCCGGCTGGCGCACCTGGCAGCTCGACGACCACACCCACCTCTGGCGCACCCCCCCCCGGCCGCTACCGCATCACCGACCAGACCGGCACCCATCTCGTCGAGACCGCCGACACCGGACCACCCGGGCCGCCGAAGACCACCAGCCCCCTCGAACGACAGCTCACCACCCTCATCGCCGCCGCGGCGTAGCCCCGCAGTGGGAGCACCCTCAGTGGTCCGATCAGGCGCTCCGCTCGCCTTCAGGCGCCTGCCGGCGCCAGCACGACATCGAAACGCACCCGGGAGCCCTCGCTGGTGCGCTCGAACTCCTTCACCAGCGACGCGCGGACCCCGAAGACAGCGTCGCTGTCGAGCAGCTCGTCGCCCTTCACGAAGATGTGCGTCACCAGGGTCCGGAGACCGTCGGCGCTGACCATGAAGTGCAGGTGGGACGCCCGCATCGGGGAGCGACCGGCCGCCTCGAGCAGCCTGCCGACAGGTCCGTCGTGCGGGATCGGGTAGGGGGTGGGGGTGAGCGCCCGGAAGGCGAAGCGCCCCTGGTCGTCGCTGAACAGGTGCGCCCTGGCGGCGACGCGGCCGTCGTCGTACTGGACGTCGTAGCAGCCCTCGAGGTCGGCCTGCCACACCTCGATCCGGGCGCCCGGCACCGCGCGGCCGTCCGTGTCGGTCACCGACCCCTCCACCAGGCAGGGCTCCCCGGGAGCGCCGCCCGCAATGTCGTCCCCGAGCTCGGCCCGCGGCGATCCCTCGACGAAGAAGGGACCGAAGACGGTCGCCTCCGTGGCTTCGGCGTACGCCGGGTTGTTGACCGTGATCGTTTGCATCGACGCCCCGAGCACGTCCGAGAGCAGCACGAGCTCCTGGCGTCGGTCGTTGGTGATGCGCCCGGCCTCGGTGAGGAACTCGATCGCCTGCCGCCACTCCTCCTCGGTCAGTCGGACCTCGCGCACGAAGTCGTGCAGGTGTCGCACCAGCGCCTGCAACAGCTGCCTCAGCCGCGGATCGGGGGTGTCGTCGAACGAGGCCACCACCCGGTCGAGGAGCTCCTGCTCGCGCGCCGACTGGCCCTCGGCCGGGGATCCGTTGTCCATGACCGCACGCTACGACGCCGGCAGGTGCGCGTAGCGTCGGATCCATGACTGACGCCTTCGTCTACGACGCTGTCCGGACGCCCTTCGGCAGGTTCAACGGCGGCCTGGCCAGGGTGCGTCCCGACGACCTGGCCGCCACCGTGCTGAAGGCCGTCGTCGAGCGGACGCCGGAGCTGGCCGAGTACCCGGTCGACGAGGTGGTGCTGGGAGACGCGAACCAGGCAGGTGAGGACAACCGCAACGTGGCCCGGATGGCGCTGCTGCTGGCCGGCTACCCGACCACGGTCCCGGCGAGCACCGTCAACCGGCTGTGCGGGTCGAGCCTGGACGCGGCGATCGTGGCCTCGCGCGCGATCGAGACCGGCGACGCCGAGGTGGTCCTCAGCGGCGGTGTCGAGTCGATGACCCGGGCGCCGTGGGTGCTTCCCAAGCCGGAGCGGGCATTCCCGGCCGGCAACACCACGGCAGTCTCCACGACGCTGGGCTGGCGGCTGGTCAACACTGACATGCCGCCGGAGTGGACGGTGTCCCTGGGCGAGGCCAACGAGCAGCTGCGCGAGGAGCTCGGGATCTCCCGGGAGCGCCAGGACGAGTTCGCCGCGCGCTCGCACCGGCTCGCCGACGAGGCCTGGACCGGCGGCTTCTACGACGACCTCACCATCCGGGTCGAGGGCACCGACCTGGCCCGCGACGAGTCGATCCGGCCGGACAGTACCCCGGAGGTGCTGGCCGGCCTGAAGCCGAGCTTCCGCCCGGACGGGTCGATCACCGCCGGCAACGCCTCGCCGCTCAACGACGGCGCCTCTGCGGTGCTGCTCGGCTCGGAGCAGGCGGCCGCCCGGCTGGGCCGGGAGCCGATCGCCCGGATCGCCGGACGCGGCGCCTACGCCCTCGAACCGCACCGCTTCGGCCTCGCGCCCGTCGAGGCCGCCAACCGTGCCCTGCAACGCGCAGGCATCGACTGGGGCGACGTCGGCGCCGTCGAGCTGAACGAGGCCTTCGCCGTGCAGTCGCTCGCCTGCATCGACGCCTGGAAGGTCGATCCCGAGACCGTCAACACCCGCGGCGGCGCGATCGCCATCGGCCACCCGCTCGGTGCCTCCGGCGGACGGATCCTCGGCACGCTGACGAAGGTGATGCGCCAGGACCGGGTGCGCTGGGGCGTCGCGGCGATCTGCATCGGCGTCGGCCAGGGCCTGGCGGTCGTCCTCGAGAACCCGAACGCCTGACCCCAAGACCAGCACGCCGGCGACCCGTCGAGCCCAGCAGGCCCACGGTGTCCACGCCCAGGTGAGGCGGGTCAGCGGGACTGCCACAGCCCCATCAGGTTGCCCTCGACGTCCTTGAAGTACGCCGCCCAACCCATCCCGCCGACGTCCTGGCGGCCGAGCACGGTCATGCCGCCGAGGGCCTCGATCTTCGCCAGCGCCGCGTCGATGTCGTCGACGTCGATGGTGATCACCGGTCGGTCGGTCGGGCTCTCGCGTTTGAGCATCCCCCCGCCGATGTAGCCCGTCTCGGCGGGGAAGCCGCTCGTGTCGACCGGGCCGGTCTGCACCATCGAGTAGTGCAGGTCGGGGATCTCCGCGATGGCCCACCCGAAGGCATCGCGGTAGAAGGCGCGAGCCCGGTCCCCGTCGTCGAAGGGGATCTCGAAATGTACGACGCGTCCACTCATGGGCCCAGCGTAGGGCGGCCCTAGGGTTGGGCGCGTGCCCGTCCTGCGAGAACCCGGACAGCGCGTGTCCACCAAGGCACGCGCGGTGTGGACGGTCACCGCTCTGGTGCAGGCCGTGCTGGGCGCCGCGATCCTGGTCGTCCTCGTCCTCGCCTGGCAGCTCTTCGCGATGCCGTGGTGGGGCTGGCTGGCCTATGGGGCCGTCGCGGCCGGATACGTCGCGGCGATGCCGGCCTTCCGCTACCGCGTGCATCGCTGGGAGAGCACCGAGGAGGCGGTCTACACCCAGACCGGGTGGCTGACCCGGGAGCGCCGGATCGCGCCGATGTCACGGGTGCAGACCGTCGACCTCGAGCAGGGCCCGCTGAGCCGGCTGCTCGGCCTGGCGGCGGTGACGGTCACCACGGCGTCCGCGGCCGGCCCGGTGAAGATCGAGGGGCTGGACTTCACGGTCGCCGAGCGGTTGGTCGACGAGCTGACCCGTCGTACCTCTGCCGTCGCCGGGGACGCCACGTGATCCAGGCGCAGCCTGCAGCCGCCCAGTGGACTCGCCTCGACCGAAGGATGCTGCTGGTGCACCCGGTCAACGAGGTGGTCCGCTTCCTGCCCCTGGTCATCGGGGTGTTCTTCCTGGGCAGCAGCACCGACGGCAACACGTGGTGGCACGCGCTGGGCTTCGTGGTCCCGATCGGGCTCGGTGTGCTGCGCTACCTGACCACCAGCTTCCGCATCGGTGAGCAGCAGCTCGAGCTGCGCCGCGGCCTGCTGAGCCGCAACGTGCTCACCGCGCCGCTGGACCGCGTGCGCACCGTCGAGCTGACCTCGTCCCCCATCCACCGGCTGCTCGGCCTGGCGCGCGTGCAGATCGGTACCGGCAGCGCCAGCAAGTCCGGTGAGCAGAGGTTCGTGCTGGACTCGCTCGGCCTGGCCGACGCCCGGCTGCTGCGCGCCCGGCTGCTCCACCGCGCCGCCGAGGAGGTGGACACGGCGGCGACCCCCGAGGACGACACGCTGCTGAGGCTCGACCCGTCGTGGATCCGCTATGCGCCGCTGACCACGTCCGGCATCGTGATCGCCCTGGGCTCGCTGGCGTTCCTCAGCCAGTTCGCCGACAACGCGGTCAACACGCTGGCCAACGAGTCCAGCCTGCGCGAGCGGGTGCACGCCCTGCCTCTCTGGGCAGCACTGCTCTCGGGCGTGGTGGCTGCGGCCGTGGTGGTGTCGGTGCTGGCGATCCTCGGCTACGTGCTGACCAACTGGGGCTTCACGCTCTCGCGCGACCCGCTGGGCCGGTCCTACCTCGTGCGGCGGGGCCTGCTGACCACGCGCGAGACCAGCATCGAGCGCGAGCGGGTCCGCGGCCTCGAGATCCACGAGCCGCTCGGCCTGCGGCTCGCCGGGGCCGGCCACCTCGCGGCGATCGTCACCGGTCTCGACCGCAGGTCGAGGGGCAGCACACCGGTGGTGCCGCCCGCGCCACGTCGCGTGGTCATCGGCGTCGGCGAGGTGCTGCTGGCCCACCAGGGCCCCTTCACCGCGGCCCTGGTGCCGCACGGCCCGAGGGCGCGCCGGCGTCGCTGGATGCGGGCACTCTCCGCCGCCTCCGTGGTGCCGCTGCTGGTCGCGCTGGGGGCGGGGTTCCTCGGGTGGGCCTGGTGGTTGCTCCTGCCCGCGGTGCTGGCCTGGCCCGTCGGGGCCTGGCTCGCCCGGGATCGCTACGCCCGGCTCGGCCACGCGCTGACCCCCGACTACCTGGTGCTGCAGCGGGACTCCTTCCGCGGCCGCCGCGACGCCCTCCAGCGGGCGGGGATCATCGGCTGGAACATCCGGCAGACCTACTTCCAGCGCCGCGCCGGGCTGGTCACCCTCACCGCGACGACCGCCGCCGGCAAGCAGGCCTACCACGCGGTCGACATCCCCGAGCAGCTCGCGATCGAGCTCGCCGACGCGGCGGTGCCGGGGCTGCTGGTCCCGTTCCTGGGCTGAGGCCCGCTAGACGATCCGCCGCAGCAGGGGCAGCGGCGCGTGCTTCAGCAGGTGCTTCATCGGCTCCCACGGCAGCGTCGGCACGCACGCGGAGGCCTTCTCCTTCTCGATCGCGTCGACCATCGCCCGCACACCCTTCCCGGTGCTCACCATCATCGGCTGACTCAGGTGCTCGTTCATCTCGGTGGCGATGTAGCCGGGGTAGAGGACGGTGACCCTGATCGGCGTGCCGTGGAGCTCGGCGCGCAACCCCTCGGCCAGCATCGCGACGCCGGCCTTGCTCGCGGCATAGGTGGTCATCGACCTCGGCATCCCGCGCATCGCCGACATCGAGCTCACCACGACGAGATGGCCCGCCCCTTGGGCGCGAAAGATCTCCATCGCCGCCTCGAGCTGGGCGAGCGCCCCCACGAAGTCGGTGACCGCGGTCGCCCTGTTGGCGTCGTACCTCCCGGTGCCCAGCGGGGCGCCCTTGCCGATGCCGGCGTTGACCACGACCCGGTCGACGGTCCCGAACGACTGCTGGAAGGCCCGGAAGACCTCGAAGACAGCCTCGTCGTCGGTCACGTCCAGCGGCCGCACCTCGACGCGACGGTCCGGGTGCTCGGCGGTGATCTCGGCCTCGAGCGCGTCGAGGTTCGCGGTGCGACGCGCGCACAGCGCCAGGTCGTGGCCGAGCGCGGCGAACTGTCGCGCCATCTCGGCACCGAGCCCGCTGCTGGCGCCGGTGATCAGGATCGTGTGGCGGTGGGGCATGGGCAGACCCTAGCGATAGCTGGTCAGGCCCGGTTCGCCGTCCAGGTGGCTGTGGTCGTTGAAGGAGACCAGCGTCAGGCCACGCCGCCCGCTGACCACCCGGGTCACGCCGGTGTTGACGACCACGGGCGCCAGCCGGCGGTAGCTGTCGGTCCCGGCCGCCAGCAGGTGCGCCACCACCCAACTGACCGGCCCGCCGGAGGTCACCACCACGACGGTGCCCGCGCCGGCGGCGGCGCGTTCGAGCGCCCTCTCCACCCGGCCGGTGAACGCCGCGAACGACTCGGCGTAGTCGTCGTCGCCCGCGATCCACCGGTCGGTCGCCGCCTCGAACCAGGCCTGGAAACCCAGTCCCTGCTGGGGATGGCGGGACAGCACCTCGAGGTGGTCCATCTCGTCCCAGTCGGGGTCACACTGCGGCGACAGGTCCCAGCCGGCCGACTCGGCGAGGATCTCGGCAGTACGCCGCTGCCGCACCATCCGGCCGTGCAGCAGGGCGGAGGGGAAGACGCCGCGCGCCGCGAACGACGCGCCCAGCACCGCGGCCTGGCGCTCGCCGAGCGCCGACAGCACGTCGTAGTCGTCGCCGCCGAACGACGCCTGCCCGTGCCGGACGAGGAGCAGCTGGCCCATCAGGTCAGGGAGTCGCAGCGGTGCACGAGGTACTCCGCCGCCGGGCCGAAAATCGCGAACGCCTCGTTGGTGGTCTGCCGGTGGAAGTAGCGGTAGTAGATCTGCTGGGCGATCACCGCGAGCCGGAAGAGCCCGTAGACCTCGTAGAACCGCCACTGCTCCGGTGTCACCGGGAGGCCCATCGCCTCGGTGTAGTAGCCGACGACCTCGGCACGGCTGAGCATCCCGGGCAGGTTCGTCGGCTGCCGGCGGAACTCGCGGAAGAACGCGTCGTCGTCGTCGTTGATCCAGTAGGCCAGGGTGCCACCGAGGTCCATCAGGGGGTCGCCGAGGGTCGCCATCTCCCAGTCGAGGACACCGATGACGCGGGTGGGATCGTCGCGGTCGAGCACGAGGTTGTCGAAGCGGAAGTCGTTGTGGATCAGGCAGTTCGCCACGTCTGGTGGCTGCTCGGCGGCGAGCCACGCCATCACCCGCTCGCCCTGCGCGTCCCGGTCGGGGCCGATGTCGTCGGTGTGGGCGTTGCGGAACCGGGCCGACCAGCCGTCGACCTGCCGGCGGACGTAGCCGGTGCCCTTGCCGAGCGCGGCGATCTCCGGGATCGCGGTGTCGACCCGGTGCAGCGCGACCAGCACGTCCAGGGCGTTCGTGCAGAGTCGTCGTACGCCTGCCTCGTCGAGCTCCACGCCCGGCGGCAGGTCTCGCCGCGGGATCAGTCCCTCGATCCGCTCCATCACGTAGAACTCCGAGCCGATCACCGTCTCGTCCGTGCAGAGGGCGACCATCTCCGGCACCAGCCCGAAGGGCTCGGCGAGCGCCGACTGGATCCGGAACTCCCGGCCCATGTCGTGGGCGCCCCTCGCCTTCCGTCCCGAGGGCGGCCGGCGCAGGATCAGGTCCGCGTCACCGGCGCGCAGTGAGTAGGTCAGGTTGGACGCACCCCCCTTGAACTGCCGCACGTCGACGTCGCCGACGAGCCTGACGCCGACCGCCGCCAGCCAGGCCCGGACCGCCTCGACGTCGAAGGCGTCCTCGTCGCGGACCGGGCCGGCGCCCTCGATCACAGCTGCTCCAGCTTCTCCGCCTGCGCCCGCATCACCGCGTCGTAGGCAGCCCGGTCGTGCTGCTTGAGCGCCCACGCGTCGCGTGCGGCCTGGTCGGGCAGGATCACCTCGTCGCCGCGCTCCATGCCCTCGAGCACCGCCGCCGCGATGTCGTCAGCGCTGGTCGGGCTCTCCTCGACCAGGCGGGACACCACCGCGCCGAGCGCCGCGTCGGCCCCCTGCATCGACGCCATCAGGTTGGTCCGGAAGTACGACGGACAGACCACGCTGGCGCGGATGCCGTGGGACGCGAGCTCGTGCCCGATCGTCTCGGTGAAGGCGACGACGCCGGCCTTCACCGCGTTGTAGGAACCCATCCCAGCAGGGTGCACCAGCCCGGCGAGCGAGGCGACGTTGACGATGTGGCCGGAGCGCTGCTGCTTGAGCATCGGTACGAAGATCCGGGTGCCGCGCACGACGCCGAAGAGGTTCACCGAGGTGATCCACTCCCACTCCGCCAGCGTGGCCACGTCGACCCGGCCGCCCCCGGCGACACCGGCGTTGTTGACCAGCACGTCCAGGCCGCCCCAGTGCGCGGCGACCCAGTCGCGGGCCGCAGCCCAGTCGTCGTCGGAGCGCACGTCGAGGTGCCGGTCGGAGGGCGGGGCCACGTCGCAGGACAGCACGTCGTCGCCACGCGCCCGGAACCGCTCGACGAGCGCGGCCCCGAGCCCGGACGCGCCGCCCGTGACCAGGACCCTCACGCGTGCTTGCCGATCTCGAGCTTCGCGACGACGCCGCGGTGCACCTCGTCGGGCCCGTCGGCCAGCCGCAGCGACCGGGCGTTGGTCCACATCGCGGCCAGCGGGAAGTCCGAGGACAGCCCGCCGCCGCCGTGCAGCTGGATCGCCATGTCGATCACTCTCTGGGCGACGTTGGGGACGACCACCTTGATCTGGCTGACCTCCGACAGCGCGTTCATCGGGCCACCGACGTCGAGCTTCCAGGCGGCGTTGAGCACGAGCAGCCGGGCCTGGTCGATCGCCATCCTGGCCTCGGCGATCCGCTCCTGGTTTCCGCCGAGCTTGACCAGCGGCCGGCCGAACGCCGTGCGCGACAGCCCCCGCTTCACCGCCAGCTCCAGGGCCACCTCGGCCTGCCCGATGAGCCGCATGCAGTGGTGGACCCGGCCCGGGCCGAGCCGGCCCTGGGCGATCTCGAAGGCCCGGCCCTCGCCGAGCAGGATGTTCGACGCCGGCACCCGCACGTCGGTGAACGACACCTCGCCGTGGCCGACCGGCTCGTCCTGCATCGCCATCGTGTCCAGCAGCCGCTCGACCTTCACACCCGGGGTGTCCAGCGGCACCAGCACCATCGTGTGGCGGTGGTGCCGGTCGGCCTCAGGGTCCGAGAGTCCCATGAAGACGAGGATCCGGCAGTCCGGGTGGCCGACCCCGCTCGACCACCACTTGCGGCCGTTGATCACCACCTCGTCGCCCTCGACGACCGCGGTGGCCTGCATGTTGGTGGCGTCGGAGGAGGCGACGCCGGGCTCGGTCATCGTGAACGCGGAGCGGATCCGGCCGTCGAGCAGCGGCTCGAGCCACTGCGTCTTCTGCTCGTCGGTGCCGTACCTCAGCAGCACCTCCATGTTGCCGGTGTCGGGCGCGTTGCAGTTCATGGCGTACGGCGCGATGCTCGTCGCCCGGCCCATCAGCTCGGCCAGTGGAGCGTAGTCGGTGTTCGACAGGCCTTCGCCGCCGTGGGTGCCGAACCGGCGGGCGTAGTCACCGGCGTGCTCCACCGGGAGGAAGAGGTTCCACAGCCCCCGCTCGCGCGCCTTGGCGCGCAGCTCGGTCATCAACGGGTGCTCGGTCCACATCTCCGGCGTGCCCCGCCGAGCCATCAGGTCGCGGTGGTAGCCCTCCTCGCGCGGGGCGATCTCGGCGTCGACGAAGTCGGCGACGAGGTCGGAGAGCTCCTGGGCGCGCGGCGAGAGCGAGAAATCCATGGTCGAACCCTAGTCACCGCAGCTGGATGGCGCGGTGGCACGGTTGGCGGTCTCCTCGGCGGTCGGTGTCGAGGTCAGCACGGGGTCACCGGTCTGGTGCCTTCCGGAGCGCATCCGGCTCGTGACGACGACCCGCTGGCCGGGCCGGAGCAGCACCGGCACGCTGGTCACCTGCCGGTCCTGCTGCCGGTCGGCGGTGACCGTCACCGGCCGGCCGTCGATCCTCACCGAGGTGATCGCCCCTCCAGTGGGACCGTAGAGCCAGGCGTTGACCCGCATGGAGCCCAGCGGCGCGTAGGTTCCGGGCCCGGTGACGTACGGCGACAGCATGGCGGCGTCCTTCGGGGCGGTGGAGCCGAGCACGACCCGGGAGCGCAGCTGCTGCACACCCGACGGCGCACAGCCCGTCGAGCGGAGCTGCGACCGGAGCCGCAGGTAGAACTCCATCTTGGTGGCGGTCGCGTCGTCGAGGTAGACGCCGACCTGCGGTGCGCCGCCGGACCCGTCGGGCAGGGCGCCGGACAGCCTGGTGCCGTCCAGCGCACGCTGCTCGCGGGCGTGCCGCGACCAGACCAGCACGCGGCCGCGGTCCACGGCGGTGACCAGGCCCTGGGTGACCTGGCGCGCGTCACCTTGACCGCGGGTCACCCCTTTGAAGACGGCCCGCGCCGCGGCGTTGAAGAAGTCGTTCTGCAGCTGGCCGTCCTGGATGGTCCGGTAGACCCGGTTCAGCAGCGTGGGCACGACGTTGGCGCCGGTCAGCGTGGTGCGCCGGCCCCGGAACTGCACCGGCACTGGGCCGGTGCCGTCGAGCACGTGCGCCAGCGCGACGGGGTCGACGGCGACCACTCCGTCGACCCGGACGTGGTGGTCGCGTCGCAGCAGCGTGGCGGCCATCCTGGCCACGTCGGGGTAGTCGGGGTCGAAGTTCATGTCCCGGAAGTCGGTGCCGAGGTCGGAACCGTAGAGCGCCTTCACCCCGGCCGGCAGCGGCACGACCGGTCGCGGGAGCGGCGGCATGTCGGTGTCCGCTCCCTGCAGGCCCATCCGGATCCGGCCGTGGTCGGCGTGCAGCACGGCCCAGGACCCCGCCATCCCGCCGGTTGCGCGGATCTCGGCGTTGTTCTGCACCAGCAGCAGGTAGGACCGGGGGCCGTGAGCGCCGAGCATCACCGGCAGCACGCGCAGCGCCGTCGACGCGGCGTCGGCGGCTCCCCGGGCCGTGGCGACCTGCGACTGCAGGTGCCGGTAGGTGTCCCGGACGGGCCCGAGCACGTCGGCGGGGTCGATGGTGGCCAGGCTGCGGTGCGCGGCGTCGAGAGCCGTGGCCGCCCGCGCCACCGACGGAGCCAGCGCCTGCATCGGCGCGAGCCGCAGGGCCCCGTGGCGGGGGGCGAAGGCGCCGTGCGTGAGCGCTCCGGCCAGCCGGGTGGCCGCTGGGAGCGCGTCGTTCGCGACCAGGTCGATGCTTCCCGCCGCCGTCTGCACGGCCCGGAAGGTCCCCCCGACGAACGGTAGCCGTCCGGCCAGCCACCACAGTGGTCCGTCGGAGCGGTGGTGCGCCCGGTCTGCACTGCGCTGCAGGTCGGCGACCGTCGACGTGGCCCCCGCGACGTCGCCCTGGCGCAGCTGGTCCTCGAGCTGTCCTGCCTGCGACCGCGCGGTGGTCAGGGCGAGACCGGCGGTGACCACCTCGAAGGCGAAGAACCCGGCCACGACAACCACGACGGCGGCTGCTCCGAGGAGCAGCCG
>JAICXL010000098.1 GCA_025980475.1 Nocardioidaceae bacterium
GAGGACTGGCAGCTCGGCCTCGGGCACGCCTTCGAGATCGACCCGGACCTGCCTGACTCCTTCCGGATGGAGCTCGCGCACGCGCTGCTCGCCCGCGAGCTCTTCCCCAAGGCACCCTTGAAATGGATGCCGCCGACCCGGCACATGACCGGGGACGTCTTCCGTGGCTATCTGCTCGACGGCTTCTTCAACCTCGCCGGCGCCCTCACCGGCCAGGGCATCCTGCTCGTCGGGATGATGACCGAGGCCGTGGTGACCCCGTGGCTGTCCGACCGCGACCTGGCGCTGCAGAACGTCCGCTACGTGATGAACGCGGCCGGGAACCTGCACGAGGACTTCGTCCCGCGCCCCGACGGCTTCATCGTGCAGCGGGCCCACCGGGTGCTCGGCGAGAGCATCGACCTGCTCGAGCACATCGCCGACCACGACCAGGGCCTGCTCGACGCGATCGCCGACGGCACCTTCGGGCTGATGCGCCGGCCAGCGGACGGTGGCAAGGGCCTGGACGGCGTGGCCAGGAAGTCCGGCCACTACTACAACCCGGCCAGCGAGATCCTGGAGGACGAGTGACGACCCCGACGAGCCCCGCGACCGGCACGGTGGTCCGCCCCTACGGCGACACGACGGGCGACGGCATGGTGCAGCTGTCGTTCACCCTGCCGGTCCCGCACTCCAAGGTGGCCGAGGGAGCCGCCGTGCAGCTGGCCAACAAGATGGGGATGGACCCGGCGCTGGTCGTGCACGCGAAGGCCATGGGTCCCGACTTCACCTTCTTCGTCGTCTACGGCAGGGTCAACCACCTGGTGGACACCAGCAAGGTCGAGGTGGTGGAGCGCGACTACCCGCTGCTGACGCCCGCTGAGGCCAACGCCGAGATCAAGCGGGCACTCCGGCGCCGGCTGGTCGTGGTCGGTGGCTGCATCGGCACCGACGCCCACACCGTCGGCATCGACGCGATCCTCAACATCAAGGGGTTCGCGGGGGAGAAGGGCCTGGAGTACTACCGGGAGCTGAAGGTGGTCAACCTCGGCGCCCAGGTGTCGGTGCCCCAGCTGGTGGACCGCGCCGTCGAGGAGCAGGCCGACGCCGTGCTGGTCTCGCAGGTGGTCAGCCAGCGCGACGCGCACGTGCTCAACACCAAGGAGATGTCGGCAGCCTTCCGCGAGGCGTTCCCGCCTGCGCGGCGGCCGCTGCTGGTCGTCGGTGGGCCGCGCTTCGACGAGACGATGGCCGGCGAGCTCGGCGTCGACCGCGTCTTCGGTCGCGGCACGACCCCCAGCGAGGTGGCCAGCTACGTGGTGCACCGGGTGGTCCGCGAGAGGAGCGCCTGATGAGCTCCACCGCGGCACCCGAACCGGGGCTGACGATCACCCACCGCCGATACGTCCCCTACTCCCACGCGCACTACGCCGGCAACCTGGTCGACGGCGCCTACTCCCTGCAGCTGTTCGGCGATGTCGCGACGGAGATGTGCATCCGCACCGACGGTGACGAGGGGCTGTTCGCGTCGTACTCCGACGTGCAGTTCCGCAGCAGCGTCCACGCGGGCGACATCCTCGAGGTGACCGCCGAGCTGGTCAGGGTCGGCACCCGCTCGCGGGTCATCGATTTCGTGGTCCGGATCGTGGCCCGGGGAACCCCGGAGGTCTCCGGATCGGCGGCAAGCGTGCTCGACGAACCGCTGGTGGCCACCACCGCCACGGGCACCGTGGTCGTGCCCGGCAGATAGTCCCGGTGGGCTCGGCGTGTCCTCGGTGACACGCCGCCGCTCTCAGGAAATCCTCCGGAACCTGCGGACGGGTAAGTGGCCGCTGACCTGCACCGTTGCGCCGAAACCGCAGGTCAGGAACTGCTTGACAGGACCGTCTGAATCGAAGAGGGTGCACGGGTTCCTCCAGGCAGATCGCCGCGTTGCCCGCAAGGCGGCCGGGGAGGGCCTCGCCGGAAGCCGCGGTGCGGGTGCCCCCACGGTCCAGGTTCGGTGGTGGGCATCGGGGCGGGAGAACACGGGGGGAGTGCGCGACCCAGTAGACAACGTCGGTGGACCTGGCAGCCGGTCAGGGCGCCGGCGGTCCGAAGGGTCGTGCCCCTCCCCCCGCCTGCCGGGGAGCCGTGCCGCGTGCCCGTCGGGCCACCCGATAGGTTGCGTCGCGACCGCTCCCGACCCGATCCTCCCGAGGTGCCGTCCGTGCCCGATCACCCCGTGCCTGAACGCGCACCCGACCGCTTCGCCGACCTCGGCCGCATCGTCGTGGTCCTGCCCACCTACGACGAGGCCGAGAACCTCGACTGGCTGGTGGGGCGGCTGCGTGCGGCGGTCCCGGAGGCCGATGTGCTGGTCGTCGACGACGGCTCACCGGACGGCACCGGCGAGCTCGCCGACCGGCTTGCGGCGGTCGACGACGGGGTGCGAGTGCTGCACCGGCAGTCGAAGGAAGGGCTGGGCGCCGCCTACCTGGCGGGCTTCCGGATCGCGCTCGAGGCCGGCTACGACGTGGTCGCGGAGATGGACGCCGACGGCTCCCACCAGCCGGAGCAGCTGCCGGCGCTGCTGGCGGCGCTGCGGACCGCCGACCTGGTGATCGGGTCGCGATGGGTCCCCGGCGGCCGGGTCGTGAACTGGCCGCTGCGCCGCAAGGTGCTGTCCGTGGGAGGAAACGCCTACACCAGGATCCTGCTCGGCATCCCGGTGCGCGACGCGACCGCCGGCTTCCGCGTCTTCCGGCGGTCGACGCTGGAGCAGATCGACCTCACCGACGTCCGCTCCCACGGCTACGTGTTCCAGACCGACCTGACCGTCCGCACGCTGCGGGCCGGGCTCCGCGTCGTCGAGGTGCCGATCGAGTTCGTGGAACGCTCTCGCGGTGCGTCGAAGATGACGCCGCGGATCGCCGCTGACTCGCTGCTGCGGATCACCCGCTGGGGCCTCTCCGAGCGGATCGCCCGGCTGCGTGGCCGGCGCGCGAAACATTCGGCCGACGCTGTGCGTTGAACCATCGGAAGAGGGGTCTGATGAGACGACGGGTTCCGTGGTGGCTGCTGCTGGTCGCCTTCGTGGTGGTTCCGCTGGTGGAGATCTACGTGATCATCCAGGTGGGACAGGTGATCGGTGCCTGGTGGACGATCGCCCTGCTGGTTGCGGACAGCATCTTCGGCTCGTGGCTGGTCAAGCGGGAGGGCGGCCGCGCCTGGCGGGCCCTACGCGTCGCCCTCGGCCAGGGCAGGATGCCCGCGAAGGAGCTCGCGGACGGGGCACTGATCGTGGTCGGCGGCACCCTGATGCTCACGCCCGGTTTCGTCTCCGACGTCTTCGGGGTGCTCTTCATCCTGCCGGTCACCCGGCCGCTGGGCCGTCGGATGCTCGCCCGGGTGATCAGCCGTCGCCTCGTGGTCCGCGGAACGGGCTTCGGCGGCACCTCGCGAGGAGGAAGACCGGCAGCGCCCGACGTGGTCGAGGGCGAAGTCATCGACTGACTGGCCGGCGTCGGCCGGCTCGTACGGCCGGCAGCTCTCAGCTGCGGGCCGAAGTCTTCTTCTTCCGCGGGCGGTGCAGGTGTGCCGGGCCGATCTCGCCGCCACGGAGCAGCTCGAGCCGCTCGGAGAGGATGTCCTCCAGCTCACTGATCGAGCGACGCTCGAGGAGCATGTCCCAGTGGGTGCGCACAGGCTTCTCGGCCTTCGCCTCGGGCTTGATGCCTTCGGTGCTCAACGCCTCCGCGCCACATCGTGGGCACTCCCAGGTGGCGGGCACGTCGGCCTCGACCGACATGGTGATCTCGAACGTGTGGCCCTGCGCGCAGGCGTAGCCGACCTGCTGCCGGGCGGCGAACTCGATGCCTCGCTCGTCCTCGAAGCTCTGGCCGCCGAGCCGCGCTCCGCGTAGCGTCCGATCTCCCATGAGTGCCTCCACCCAACATTGGCGTGCCGATCCCGCCCTCGGCGGCGTGCCGGGACGGGGGCGTACCCCTCCTGCGTACTCCTCCACCCGCGCGCGATCAAGCGAACCGTGGCGCGCCGGAGGACTTCTCCTCAGCACAACGGGCGGCCTCGGGCAGGGATTCCGCACCGTGCCGAGACAATCCTCACACGGCGGTCGGCAGCCGGTTGCCGGCCTCGCGGATGCCGCGCGCGGGGTCCAGGCGGTGCAGGAAGAACGCACCGAGGACGAAGAAGACGACCAGCGCGACGATGGCGGGGCGGTAGGAGCCGGTCAGCTGGAAGACGAGTCCGAAGAGCAGGGTGCCGAACCACGATGTTCCCCGCTCACAGGCGTTGTAGAGGGCGAAGTACTCACCCTCGCGGCCCCGCGGGATCAGCAAGCTGAAGAACGATCGCGACAGCGCCTGGGTGCCGCCCATGACCACCGCGATCGCGAAGCCGACCGCCAGGAACAGACCGACCCGATGCGCGGGCAGGAACATCGCCAGCACCACGATCACCATCCACGCGTAGGTGCCCCACAGGATCGAGCGGTAGGCACCGTGACGCGCTGCGAGGCGTCCGAAGAGCAGCGCACCGCCCCAGGCGACGAACTGGATCATCAGGATCGCCGCGATCAGGATGCTCTGGCCGAAGCCCAGCTGCTTGGCGCCATAGATCGAGGCGCTGCTGATCACCGTCTGGATGCCGTCGTTGTAGAACAGGTAGGCCAGCAGGAAGGTCATCGTCATCGGGTAGGCGCGCAGCTCCTTGAGCGTGGCGAGGAGCTGCCCGAAGCTGCGTTGCGCGAGCGTCCCGCGCTGGGGCACCAGGTTGCGGGGCGCGTGGTTGCGGAGCCTGCGCACCGGGATGATCGTGAACCCGGCCCACCAGAGCGCGGCCGAGAGGAGCGACACCCGCACCGCGAGCCCCTGCGAGAGCCCGAGCGAGTCGTGCCCGAGGAAGATCACGAGGTCGAGCAGCAGCAGGAGCCCGCCGCCGATGTAGCCCCAGGCCCAGCCGCGCGAGGAGGCGCGGTCACGCTCCTCCTCGGTGGAGACGTCGACCAGGATGGCGTAGTAGCTGACCAGCGAGCAGCCGGCGAGCACGCTGCTCACCACCACGGCGACGGCGCCCAGCTGCCAGTTGTCGCCCTTGAGGAAGAACAGCGACGAGGCGAACGCGGCCCCGACCCACGCGTAGCCGGCCATGTGCCACTTCTTGTGCGTCGAGCGGTCGACGAAGGCGCCCACGACGGGCAGCAGCAGCGCGCTGCTGATCGTCGCGAAGCTCGTCAGATAGCTCGGCAGCGAGCCAGCCGCCAGGTGCAGGCCCAGCAAGGAGACGGTGCGGGTGCAGCTGTCGACGTCGGGCCTGCACCCGGCGGCGCGGCTGGCGACGGTGATCATGTAGGGCGCGAACATCACGGTCAGGACCGTGGTGTAGTAGGCCGAGTTGGCCCAGTCGTACCAGTTCCAGGCCTTCTGCTGCCGGCGCCGCTCCCGTGCCGCCTGGTCGCCGACCTCCGGCGCTGCGGTGGTCACCGGGGGCTCCCCGGGTCCTGCCACTGGTCGCGGTCGACGAGGACCTGCTTGAGCACGTCGGTGCGGTCCGTGATCAGCCCGTCGACGCCGAGGTCGAGCAGCTCGTGCATCTCCGCCGGCGAGTCGATCGTCCACACGTGGACGTGCACGCCGGCGGCGTGTGCGCGTCGTACCAGCCCCCGGGTCACCACCCTGAGCCGTCCGCGCCGGTGGGGGACCTGCAGGGCCGCGGGGCGCCGCGCCAGCGCACGGGCCAGCCGGCTGTCGGGCAGCCCCCGGAACGCGACCACCTCGGCGGGAGTGGCGGCGGTCGCCACCCGGCCACCGGTGGCCCGTCGGAACCGGTCGGTGCGGACCTGGGAGAACGACCCGACGCAGACCCGGTCCTCGCTCCGGCTGGCGCGCAGCAGGTCGGCCAGCGGCTGCACCGCGGCGCCCGACTTGATGTCGATGTTGAACCGGCACTGGGGGAAGGCCTCGAGGAGCTCGGCCATGGTGGGAACCGGGTGCTCGCCGGCGATGAGGGCGGCCGCGACCTCGGCGGCCCGCAGCCGGGCGATCACCCCGGGAGTGCCGGTGACCCGGTCCAGCGAGCTGTCGTGGAAGGCCAGGAGCACGCCGTCGGCGGTGGCGTGGACATCGGTCTCGAGGTAGCGGTAGCCGAGTGCGACGGCGTGGTCGAACGCGCGCAGGGTGTTCTCGAGGCCGGGGAGCTCCGGGTGGCCGGCACCGCCACGGTGGGCCAGCGCGATCACCGATCCCGGTTGCTCGCAGACCGTGTCGAGATAGCCGAAGCCGGTCGCACGGGATGCGCGCGAGGATGTCACGGGAGCAGTAAACACCGGCATGCGGTAAAGCCTCCGCCGAAATCCTCCGGCCGTCATCCGCGTTCCTGCTCAGTCGGCACCGGGCGGGAGGTACCGTCGGATCGTGGACGCGATGACCTGCCCCCGGTGCCAGGGCTCGATGGCGACGAAGGCCTACTCCGACGTCACGGTACGGCAGTGCGAGTCCTGCCAGGGGCTCTTCCTGGAGCAGGCCGACCTCGGTGCCCTGGTCGAGGCCGAGAACGACTGGCACGCGCACCGGTCGGCGCACACGGCGCCGATGCCCCGGATCACTGCCGACATGACAGCGCCGCCGCCGGCTGCACCGCGCAGCAGGTCGTTCCTGGAGGCCCTGTTCCGGGGCTGAGCCGTCGGCTCCCGCGCGCCCGTCAGACGTCGTGGAAGGTCTCGATCTGGGCGCCGAGCTCGTTGAGGCGCTCGGCGAGGTCCTCGTAGCCGCGGTTGATCACGTAGACCGACCGCAGCACCGACGTGCCCTTGGAGGCCAGCATCGCGAGCAGGATCACCACGGCCGGGCGCAGTGCCGGCGGGCAGACGATCTCCGCGCCTGACCAGTAGGTCGGCCCCTCGATCATCACCCGGTGGGGGTCGAGCAGCGTGACCCGGCCACCGAGCTTGGTCAGCTCGGTGAGGTAGATCGCCCGGTTCTCGTAGACCCAGTCGTGCAGCATCGTCTTGCCCTGGGCGACTGCGGCGATCACGGCGAAGAAGGGCAGGTTGTCGATGTTAAGCCCGGGGAAGGGCATCGGGTGGATCTTGTCGATGGGGGAGTGCAGCACCGAGTGGCGGGTGGTCAGGTCGACCAGCCGCGTCTGCCCGTTGGTGGCTAGGTACTCCTCGGAGCGCTCGTAGAGGAAGCCCATCTCTTCGAGCACCGAGAGCTCGATCTCCAGGAACTCGATCGGCACCCGGCAGATGGTGATCTCGGAGTCGGTGACGATCGCGGCGGCGAGCAGCGACATCGCCTCGATCGGGTCCTCGCTCGGCGCGTAGTCGACGTCGACATCGATGCTCTGCCGGCCGGTGACCTTCAGGGTCGTGGTGCCGATGCCCTCGACCTGCACCCCGAGCTTCTCCAGGAAGAAGCACAGGTCCTGGACCATGTAGTTGGAGCTGGCGTTGCGGATCACCGTGGTGCCCGGGTGCAGCGCGGCCGCCATCAGCGCGTTCTCGGTGACGGTGTCGCCGCGCTCGGTGAGCACGATCGGGCGGACCGGCGCGGTGTCGCCGTGGACGGAGGAGCGGTAGCTGCCCTCGGTGGCCTTGACCTCGAGCCCGAAGGGCCGCAGCGCGGTCATGTGCGGCTCCACGGTGCGGGTCCCGAGGTCGCAGCCACCGGCATAGGGCAGCTCGAAGTGCTGCATCCGGTGGAGCAGCGGGCCCAGGAACATGATGATCGAGCGAGTACGGCGCGCCGCCCCCGCATCGATCGCCGACAGGTCCAGCTCGGCCGGCGGGACCAGCTCGAGGTCGTTGTCGTCGTTGAGCCACCGGGTGCGCACGCCGATGCTCTCGAGCACCTCGAGGAGCCGGTTGACCTCCTCGATCCGGGCCACGCGGCGCAGCGTCGTACGCCCGCGGTTGAGCAGGGAGGCGCACAGCAGCGCCACGCCGGCGTTCTTGGAGGTCTTCACGCTGATGCTGCCGCTCAGCGCTGTCGGTCCGCTGACGCGCAGGTGCGTCGGCCCGGAGCCGAGCGAGACGATCTGGGAGTCCAGCGCCTCGCCGATGCGGGCCAGCATCTCCAGGGAGAGGTTCTGGTGGCCGCGCTCGATGCGGTTGACCGCGCTCTGGCTGGTGTTGAGGACGTCGGCCAGCTGCTGCTGGGTCCAGCCGCGGTGCTTGCGGGCGTCGCGGATCAGGTTCCCGATGCGCTGCAGGTAGTCGGCGTTCATCATGCGGGCACCGTATCTCAGATATGAGATAACAGCAAAGCCGACGCGCCGGGAGGGTGGCGGTCATGCTATCCGCCCAGGGCCCGTCGACGCCGGCCACGACCGGTCGGCCACACTGGACCCCATGCGCGTCACCACGATCCACGGTCCCCGCGACATCCGCCTGGAGGACCGGCCCGACCCCACCATCGAGGCGCCGACCGACGCGATCCTGCGTGTGGTGGCCGCCTGCATCTGCGGCTCCGACCTGTGGCCCTACCGGGGGGAGAATCCAATCCGGGCGGGGCAGCCGATCGGCCACGAGGTGATCGGCGTGGTGGAGGAGACCGGGTCGCAGGTCACCTCGTTCGCGCGGGGCGACTTCGTGGTCGTGCCGTTCTGCACCTGTGACAACACGTGTCCGCACTGCTTGCACGGCATGCAGTCGGCGTGCGTCAACGTGGGGGTCGTGGCCGGTGGCCAGGGCGACCTGGTCCGGGTGACCCAGGCGGAGGGCAGCATGGTGCGCACGGGCGCCCCCGGCGAGGCGCCCGCCGCTTCGCTGCTGCCTGGCCTGCTCACCCTCTCCGACGTGATGGCCACCGGCTGGCACGCGGCCGTGTCCGCCGGCGTCACGCGCGGCAGCACCGTCGCCGTGGTCGGCGACGGCGCCGTCGGGCTCTGCGGGGTGCTGGCGGCCCGCCAGCTGGGCGCGGAGCGGATCGTCGCGATGTCCCGGCACGAGTCGCGCCAGCAGATCGCCGAGAAGTTCGGCGCCACCGACATCGTCGCCGAGCGCGGCGAGGAGGGCGTCGCCCGCGTCCTCGACCTCACCGACGGGGTCGGAGCCGACGCCACCCTGGAGTGCGTCGGCACCGGGGCCGCCATGGACACCGCCTTCGAGATCGCCCGGCCGGGCTCGACGGTGGGGTTCGTCGGTGTGCCGCACGGCGTCGAGCTGCCCCTGCGCACGATGTTCTCGAAGAACGTGGGCCTCGCCGGGGGGATGGCCCCGGTGCGCCGCTACCTTCCCGAGCTGCTCGAGCTGGTGCTCGACGGGACGATCGACCCGGCACCGGTCTTCGACCTCCGGCTGCCGCTGTCGGAGGTGGCCGAGGGCTACCGCGCGATGGACGAGCGCCGGGC